>JAUNCR010000073.1 GCA_030526505.1 Spirochaetales bacterium | reverse complement strand
GACTATTATCTGGAAAATGAAAATCTGAAATTGCTTAAATCTGATAAATACGGTCCAAAAACTTATACTCCTGATCCAGATCAATTGTACTACAAGGAACCGTTGACTGCCGTATATATACATGTTGGTGGAACTCACAATGATACATATGAAAAAATAAAAGATAAATTTATTTGGGAAATTAATTTACTTAGTGCAGATTTGTTTTCGTTCAGAGTTGTACGAAGTAAATCGTAGACATCACTATGAACTAATTTCGATGGCTTATGCCCATTAATGGTGATTTGTCAAACTAGTCGATAAAATGAGATGAATCCGAACGGTTTGCGCAGCAGATCGTCCGGGTTTGGAATAAAATTTTCAGGGAAGGAAAGGTTTAAGCGTTCGGTTTAGGTGCGGAAGTGGCAAATTTCAAGTTGATACCCACATCAATTTTAATTGATGGGAATATAAGAAAGGAATTACATCATCAAACTGAAAATCCTGAATGTGGGACATGTTAGATTTGAACAGGCAAATCTATATTATCTGTGAATATTTATCACTTGCAGGGGAATTTGGCACTAATTATGGATAGATAATGAAATTGAAATTTCGGTTGGAACTAATTCAACTCTTTTAATACAGGATTTTCGATTCCTGTAAGCCTTTTTATATCTTCCAAGTTCCAAAACTGATTTTCTTCATAGAAAAATTCTGCTTTTCTCTTTTTAAAGATTCTAAAAGCTTTTGTAGAATTATCATATAAATGAAAAATATCGCACACCTGGATCAATTCTGGAATAAGATTCAATGCTTTGGAATATCTGGATATAATTTTATCTTGAGGCACATCATGCCCACCTGCCGCAAATCTAGATTTCACTCGCATTACATTAATCATAGGATCAGCGGTTAATACATAAATGCATTTAATAAAATATCCCTGTTCTTTGGCATGCTTCAAAAGAAGAAGATTACGGTCTGTTGAAAGCACAGTTTCAAATGTGAAATTAGATTTTTCTGACAACGCTTTCTCTCTTAGTTCTTCAGCTTTTATAGCAGCGTCCAAATCTGAACATTGGTTCGATTTTTTTACATCATCAGCATTGATATAAGGAGAAATGACTTCAACATATTTTGTTATAGTTGATTTGCCAGAACCATTAGGGCCTGCAAATACTAGAATAGTAGGTTTTATGATTTTGTCAGGCATATTCACGGTGTCCATCAGGATATTCAAGATATGCTTTCTTTTTTTCTAAATCATAGCCAGCAATAGGAAGTCCCTTGAGCTGCTTGATTTCATTTTCAATCTTTACACCTTGCTGAAAACGATAAGTCATTTCTTTATCACTTACACCGCAAGTTGAATCAAGTTCATTTTCTTCGTTCATAGGAGCCTCCTTCAATAATCTATATGTAATATATCATATTTTTGGAATTGTTGCAGAAAAAAATTGCTTCTATTAACCTTTAGGTATCTTATGTTATTTTTATGTTATAATAATTGTGTACTTTCAAGTTGATACTCACATCAATTTTAATTTGTACCACTACGCAGGAAATAATCCGGTGAAGTATACGGACCCGGATGGAAGATGGACAGATAAAATGAAAGTCGCGATAGAAAATCATTTAGATGAGAAATATGTAAGTGATGTGAATGATTGTGATATATGGGTACAAAAGGTGGAGAAAGAAGCTCACCCCAACTCAATTTTATCAACAATATGGGGTGATGCAAAGACAACGAATGCTGCAGGACATGCTAAAAATCTTGATGAGAGTCTTAATGATTTCCCAGAGTTAGGAACAAATATTGCCTTGCAATATAAAAACGATAAAGCAATTCATGCTTTTTTAGTCGCTAAGAACCCAGATGGAAGTTATGATTTAGCACAGTGAACTAAAAATCCGGAAGGCGGAAAAAAAGAAGATGGATCAGGATATTCGGAGAATCTCCACTATAACTCGTATGAAGAAATGATTGACGGATGGGGAAAATTAAAATTCTATTCATTAAATGATGCTTCCATTTCAGATAAATTACAAGCATGGTGGAAATCCGGAAATAGAAATATTTCTACTGCTATCGAAATAGTAAAGGAAAGTATGCAATGAAAAAGTGTTCAAAACTCATATTATTTATCTTATTTGTTTCTTGGTTTTTATTCGCTTGTAATAAACAAACTATAAGAGGTGAGTCTGATAATCAGTTAAGCAAGAAAACTGAAGAAAGATCTAAAACTCTTTATCAAATTGATTATATGCGAAGATATGGATATTTAGATTATGAAGGTAATCTAGCTATTCCAATGATTTATGGATATGCTTCAAGATTTGTTGATGGAGTAGCAAAAGTTAGTCTTCCTGATAGCGATGAGTTCTTTTATATTAATTGCAACAACGAAAAAGTTGAAGTAGACAAAAAAAATTACAAATTCACTTCTTCTTATAAAGAATTAGAACGAGAATATGACAAATTAAAAGAAGTAAACATTTTCGATGAACCAATTCCACCAGAAGGTTTTTATGTTAGTGATTATCTTGGATACGGATATTTTGAAATTTCTCAAAAAGGTAAGACTAATTCCATAGATGAAATGTTTTCAGGGATTATTGATAGGAATGGAACCGTCATTATTCCACCTCAGGAGGGTCTATGGTTCACTCCATTTATTGATGGGATGAGCAGAATCACTATTGGACCAAGAGGATTTGATGGATACTTAAGAAAAGATGGTAAGGTTTTCTGGACAAAAGATTACGTAAAATAATAAACTAAGATTATTTAATTAATTCCCACAAATTGCGATTTGTAGGACGATGGCATAAAGTGAGCTGAATCTGGGCGATTTGAAAAGCATCATTCATTTTAAATGTAAAAGGGCTGGTGGGTAGAAATTATCTTTAACCGCCAGCCCTTTTACTTTGGGTCTGCTGATTTTATTTAGTCAGCCATATTCTGATATTCAACGAACTTTTCTTCTACGCCAGGCTTTGTCTTTGTAACAAGGCTTACGAGAACTGCAACAACGAGAGTTGCAATGAATCCTGGAAGGATTTCGTAGATGTCAAAGAGACCGCCGTGGAGGTTGTGCCATACAACAACTGTGATGAATCCTACGAGGAGACCTGCAGAGGCACCGTCAGCTGTACATTTCTTCCAGAAGAGGGCAAGGAAGATGATTGCACCGAATGTTGCACCGAATCCTGCCCATGCGTATGAAACGAGGCCGAAGATCGAGTTGTTGTTTGGAAGGAGACAGAGGCAGAATGCAACGATTGCAACTGCGAAAACTGTAACGCGGCTTACCAAAAGAACCTTCTTTTCATCAGCGTCCTTGTTGATCTTTGCCTTGTAAAGGTCAAGGGAAACTGTAGAAGCAACTGCAAGAAGCTGGCTGTCTGCTGTAGACATTGAAGCTGCAAGGATTGCACAGAGGAAGATTCCTGCAAAGAATGAAGGGAACATCTTGAGCATTGTTTCGCTGAATACTGTTTCTGCTGTTCCGCCATCAAGAAGGTTTGGAAGAAGATATACAGTACCGAGTGAACCGATTACGAATGCACCGATGTAGGCGATGATCATCCAGATGATTCCTACGCGGCGTGCTGTCTTGATTTCGTCGTTTGAACGGATTCCCATGAAGCGAACGATGATGTGTGGCATACCGAAGTATCCGAGACACCATGCAAAGGCAGAAACCGCACTCTTGGCGCTGAAACTCTGGTTTGCAGTGAATACCTTCTGAAGGTCGGCGTTGAATTCTCCCGAAAGTGCCTTAACGCTGAAAGCCTTTGCAGATTCGATGGCCTGTGCTGGTCCACCGAGGGCGAAGATTGCAACTGTTCCTGCGATTACGAATGCAACGAAGATCAATGCACCCTGGACGAAGTCAGTTGTACAAACTGCACGGTATCCACCAAGGATTGTGTATGAAAGGATTACAACAAGACCGATAACCATGCCTACTGTGTAGTTGAGTCCGAATACTGAGCGGAAAAGCTTTCCACAGGCAACGATTCCCGATGCTGTATAAATGGTAAAGAAGAATACGATGAGGATAACCGAAATGATGTTGCAGCGTTCGCTCTTGAATCTGTTCTTGAAGAATCCAGGGATTGTGATCGAATCACCGTAAGCGATTGAACACTTGCGCAATGGCTTTGCAACAATGAGCCAGTTAAGGTAAGTACCTACGATAAGACCGATTGCTGTCCAGAATGTTTCCTTAACGCCACCAAGATAGCAGAGGCCAGGAAGACCCATCAAAAGCCATGCAGAAGAGTCTGAAGCTTCTGCGCTGAGAGCTGTTACCCATGGACCGATTCCGCGTCCACCAAGGAAGAAGTCCTTTGCGTTGTTTGTCTTCTTTGAGCTTCTGATTCCAATGTAAACCATGAAGCCAAGATAGAGTGCAAAGGCACAGATTTTACCGATTGTCTGTAAAGTCATTTCTACCACCTGAAACTTAAAAGATATTGAATTTATTTTAGTATATATAAAGTTTTTATTCTATTCTATGTAAAAAATAGATCTCTTGAAAAATTTAAAAGAAAACAGTTGAAAAACAAAATCAATCTGCTATAATTGAAACGTTTCCAATTTAATGCACGGAGGATGACCATGACCATAAAAGACATTGCAAAAGAATCTGGCTGCGCAGTGGGCACAGTTTCCCGTGTTCTAAATAATCAGGAATATGTAAGCGAAAAGACCCGTGCCAAGGTCATGGAAGTGGTAAACAAATACAACTTTGTCCTTAATACCAATGCAAAGGCGCTAAAGGCACACGGAACAAAGACAATCCTGATTCTGGTAAAGGGAACATCAAACATTCTTTTAAATAGTCTCCTTGAAATAGTACAGAAAAACATGGAAAGCCTTCCATATACATCAAAAGTCATTGTCCTTGATGAATACGACAATGAGGCAGTGGAAGCAGAAAAAGAAATGAGGGAAAACAAACCAAAGGGAATCATTTTCCTTGGAGGAAACCCTGAACGCAACAAGGGAGTTTTCCCACGCATTAAATGTCCATGTGTCCTCATTACCACAAAGGCTGATACGGAAGAATACGATAACCTTTCTAGCGTAAGTACGGACAGCCATGAAGCTTCTGTAATGGTAGCCCGTCACCTTGCAGAAAAGGGACATAAAAACATCGGAGTGATTGGCGGCGACCTTGAATCTTCTGCCACATCAAAAAGGCGCTATGCAGGTTTTGTTGAAGGCCTGGAAGCCTGCGGAATAACCTTTGACAGGGAAAAAGTCTATGCAACTTCAAAGTATTCCCTTGAAGGCGGTTCTCAGGCTGCGGAGGAACTCGTAAAGAAGTTTCCGGAGATGACGGCGGTTTTTGCCATGTCGGACATGCAGGCCATGGGAGCCTGCAGAAAGCTTAGGGACATGGGATATGGCATTCCGGAAGACATATCGGTTGTTGGATTCGACGGTCTTCCTATAACCCAGTTCTACTGCCCAAAGATCACTACAGTAAGGCAGAACGAAGAGGAAATGGCGGTACAGGGTCTTAGAATCCTTGTCGATGCAATAGAAAACAAAACGGGTGCAATACATAAAAACATCCCCTTTGAATTCATTGAAGGCGAAAGCGTAAAGAAAATATAGATGCTGAAACATACGGAGTAGAACTATGTTGAATAAAAGAGCAAACGGCGTGCTGATGCACATTTCATCACTTCCTGGAAACACAGGAATCGGAACAATGGGTAGGGAAGCCTACGAATTCGTTGACTGGCTTAAGAAGGCAAAGCAGTCTTACTGGCAGATTCTTCCAATCTGTCCAACAAGCTACGGCGACAGCCCATACCAGAGCTTTTCAACATTTGCCGGAAACCCATACTTCATCGACTTTGATACTCTTGCAGAACAGGGCTACCTTGCAAAATCGGACTACGAGAATGTTACATGGTGCGGCCACGAAAACTATGTTGACTACGGCACACTTTATGTAGAACGCCACAAGGTTTTCTCCATCCTTCACAACAACTTCAAGAAAAATATTCCTTCGGACTTCGGAGATTTCATAAAGGCCAACGACTGGCTTGAAGACTATTCCCTTTTCATGGCAATCAAGGATGCACACGGTGGTGTTTCTTTCAGCGAATGGGAAGAAAACATCCGCAAGCGCGAAAGCGTTACCCTTGAAAGCTGGCGCGGAAAGTGCGCAGACAGAATGGAATACTACAAGATGCTCCAGTACTTCTTCTTCAAGCAGTGGTTTGCCCTTAAGGATTACGCAAACAAAAACGGAATCCAGATCATCGGTGACATCCCTATCTATGTTGCCGCAGACAGCGCAGACGTCTGGTCAAATCCTGACCAGTTCATGCTTGACCAGAACCTTGTTCCAGTGGAAGTCGCAGGTTGTCCGCCAGACTGCTTCAGCGCAGACGGACAGCTTTGGGGAAATCCTGTTTACAACTGGGAATACCAGAAGGGAACAGGCTATGCATGGTGGAAGAAGCGCCTTGAAAAATCCCTCAAGATTTACGATGTTCTACGCATCGACCACTTCCGCGGTTTCGATTCCTTCTATTGTATTCCTTACGGGGCAAAGGATGCCAAAATCGGTCAGTGGAGGCAGGGTCCTGGAATGGATCTTTTCAATGCACTTAAGGCACAGTTTGGCGACATGCCAATCATTGCAGAAGACCTGGGATTCCTTACGGACAGCGTAAGGCAGCTTTTGAAGGATTCAGGATTCCCTGGAATGAAGGTCCTTCAGTTTGCATTCGACAGCCGTGAAGAAAGCGACTACATTCCATACCGTTATGTGGCAAACTCAATTGTCTACACAGGTACACACGACAACGACACGATCATGGGCTGGTGTGAAACTGCAGCTCCAAAAGATGTTGAAAGCGCAAGGGAATACCTCCGTGCCGGAGACAATCCAGACCTGGTAAAGGAAATGATGATTGCCGGAATGGCAAGCGTTTCAAACACCTGCGTACTCTGCATGCAGGATCTGGCTTGCCTTGGAAAGGAAGCAAGAATGAACATTCCGTCAACTGTTGGAAACAACTGGAAGTGGCGCTTTACAAAGGAAATGTTCACAGAGGAAGCAAACAAGTTTCTTGGATTCTACACGGGCCTTTACGGACGTGCTGCAAAGTAAGACGGAAAGCAGTTAAATCAAACCAATAAAAGTGCAGGGGTACTTGGCAAGTCCAGGTACCCCTGTTTTTTTAGAGCCTATCTCTTATGCAAATTTCATTTCATAAAGGTATTCCCGGCGTTCCTCGTCGGAACTTTTGTTTCTTCTTCCGCCTGATTCGCTTACCCGGTGCATTCCAAGTTTTTCCATTGTCCTGTACGACGGAACATTTTCCGCGTCGCAGTGGGCTATGAATTTTTTTACCCTCAGTTCCTCTCTTGCAAACTGGATGATTTTTGTTGCGGCTTCCGTTGCAATTCCCTTTCTCTGGAAATCCCTGTGTATGATCCATCCAAGTTCGGCCGTGTTGTTTTCCAGAAGATCAAGGCTGATTCCCCCCGCATGTTTCCCTTCGTAAATGATGGCAAATTCAAAGCTTGTCTGGTTGTCGCTGGCCCACTGTTCCTGACATCGAAGCACGAAAGTTCTGGTTTCTTCCAAACTATCGTTCGGCAGGAACATCATGAATTTCGTGTTTTCCGTATTGCCAGCATAGCTGTGGGTTGATTCAAGGTACTTGAGTTCCATAGGAACTAACGTTAGTCTGTCTGTTTTCAACTCAATTTTCATTTTGTTTTTTCCTTGTGGGCTGTGATTATAGTATAGCTGAAGGAATTGACGGTGATGATGATTCCGTCGATGGAACAATACCAGTTCTTTCCGCGTTTTAAAATATCGCATCGGGATGAAAGAATTTTATTGCGGCAGAATTCTACAGCATCGTCTTCAGTGATTCCTAAATTTTTTTTAATGCGGTCAACTCCCATGGGTGTGGTGTGAAGTTTTCCAATGTTGGCAAGAAGGGTGGTGTTGTCTTTATTTTCAACATATTTTATTTGAATCATTTTTTTCGTCCTTTTTCTTTAATCAATTGCAGTAAACACTTATCATTTCGTCCAGTATGTCTGCCGCACTTTTTATCATTCCCGGGCAAAATGTTCCTCTCCGTAAGATTCAGTTTTCTTCCAGGAGTCTGAGGCCTTCCATAATGTCCTGCCCGAGAATTTCCTGTGTCTTTGAAAAATTGAATTTCTTGTGGAGTCTGTCCTGCAACTTAAGAAATTCTTTTTTGCCGTGTTTCCGTATGTAAAGGGATTGGGCTTTTGCCGCATTTGCACCGTCACATTCAGGCACGTAAAAACCTTTGGTGCAGGATTCAATTTCTGAACATTCCCAGCACCCGTCGAAACCTTTTTCCTTACAGCATTTTGTGTTTGGGCAAATTCCATCTGGTGAACAGGTTGCAAAAGAACAGGTGTTGTATTCCGTCCTGCATGAACCGCACCACTGGGAAAGGAAACAGTGGTTGCATGAAAAGCCGCAACAGGCAATTGGATCAACTCCTTTGCGGGCCTTTTTGCAGAGCTCATTTTTTATGCGGCGCATGGCCTCCACGTGCATGATCCAGTGCCGGCTGAAAGGCATTTTCAAAAGTCCCTTTACGTCTTTACCGCACCAGTAGTCAAGGAGCCAGACAGCCTTTTTATCGCCGCTTACACACTTTGATTCAATTAATTTTTTCTTGAACTCATCGCCGAATTTTTTCTTAAGGTCAGTGTATTCAAGTTTCTGCAGAATCTGGTTTGTGGATTCCAGTACTGCTTTTGCATAATTGTACAATTCCCACCGGTCAAGGCATTTTGAAAATTCTGCAATATCCTTTCCGCAAAGTTCATTTCCGGTTGTGATGGTTGGGCTTTTAATTTTTTCAACATAGCCGTCGCGGAAAAGAATCTGCTGGTTGCACTCCAACATTTCGTGTGCCACAATGTCTTCGATTCTGAAAATATGCCAGATTGAATAAGCCAAAGTCTTGCTGTGATAGCCTCCGGCACCGGTAAAAGGCATTTCATAGAAAGCCTTTTCAGGATAACCGTTTACAATCTGGGTAATCTGCTCAAAAACGGAAGCACGAAGTTCAAGCAGCATTTTAATTCCGTCTTTGAAAGTTGCTTCTTTGGAAATCAGCTTCTGAAATACCTTGTTCTTTTCTGACCATTCTTTGTCCATAATTATTCTCTATTAAAAAAAATTGAATCCATATGAATTCAATTTTTGTGCCATACATCAATTTCTTCGCTTGACGGAATTTCAAACATCGAGAGAACCTTTGTTTTCAGTCCATCATCGACATAGAAATCAGAGCCGCCTTCACCATTAGTGATTTTTTTATTCCGGGCCTGAATATTATTATTCC
Organism: Spirochaetales bacterium; assembly: GCA_030526505.1. Classification (GTDB taxonomy): domain Bacteria; phylum Spirochaetota; class Spirochaetia; order Treponematales; family Treponemataceae; genus Treponema_D. The sequence continues at coordinate 4,378 of JAUNCR010000073.1, read as the reverse complement.
ACTGTTCATCACTGATGTCAATGTAGTGCCATTCAAATCCGGCATCATTTTCTTTTAGATAATCAGAAATATTTTTTCTGTCAGCATTTGTCCAGAAGCCCCAGTCCAAAATCACGTTCGCTCCGGCTTTTACAATTTCAGCAGCTTTTTTCATGAGGTAAAGGTTGATTTTCTTCGCAAAGGAATCGTAGGAATCACCCTGTTCATTTCCTGTCAACGCATAAGTTGTCTCGTCAGTCGAAAGAATCACTGCATTGTATTTTTCCTTCAGCTCTTTTGCATAGTATGTTTTGCCGCTGCAAATTTTTCCGCAGATTAAAAATATTTTCGCCAATTATCTCCTCCTGTTTAAACGTTCCATCAATGTCTATAGCATTTCTTTTTTACGGCAAAAATAAATTGCTTCAAGGTATGGTTCAATCTGAACAAAAGACATTTCCATAAGTGAAAGATAAATTTCTCCCGTTTCTTTTGCGGCAGGATTGTTTTCCGTCAGCAGAACATAGGTTCGTGCCACATCATATTCCTTTGGTCCAAGACAGACATTCATAAAATCAATCAGGTAGAATTTATTTTCTGGTGTCCGGATAATGTTTCCCGGATGCAGGTCACCATGACAGATATTTTTTCCATCAGGCAAGTGGTCAGCTTTTTCAAATCCAAAATAGCGAAGGAAATCCTTGTAGGAAATTCCGTTTTTGGATTCTGAAGACAAAAGTTCTTTTTGAAGCTTGGATAGATTTTCAATTATTTCTGCAGCAAGATTTTTGTCTTCCGGATTCTTAAGGAATTCAGACATTAAATCTACACCAGTAATTTTTTCAAAGACGATTCCATGGCGGCCATCGTGTTCAATGATTTCGTATGCCTTTGGTGTATTGATGGAAGCCGTGTTCATCAATAATGTGTTTTCGAATTCCCTCTTGATGCTGTCCAAAGGATATCCGTCCTTGAACAGCTTGCAGACTTTTCCTTCATCATATTCAAAAACTTCTGCCGTGTTTCCAGTTGCCATAAGTTTCATTTTCATTTCTCCAGCAATTTTTCCTCTTCACTTTCCCCATTTATTGTGCAAAACGCAAAAGATATCCGTCTGGATCCTGTACAAGGAATTCCTTCTGGATGATGTTTTCATTTCCGTTGCGGTAGGAACTTACTTCCATGTCGGCAAATAATTTTATGCCAGCTGCTTTTACTCTGTTGTAAATGGATTCCACATCGGAAACACCGATTTCAAAATTTATTCCGCGGCCAAAAGGATATTCAAGTTTTCCTGTATTCCAATAGCCGTTGATTTGTTCCAGCATGATCTGGTTTCCTTCGTATGAAACAAAAATGAATTTTTTCTCAGGACGCTCGTATTCAATTTTAAATCCAAGTACGTCGCAATAAAATTTTCTGGTCTGCTCAATATCAGTTACGGAAAGTTCCGGTATCAAAGAATTGAATTTCATTATAGTTCTCCATTAATTGTTTAATTGCACTATTCTTTTTGAAGGAACATATTCATTCCGCAGCCTTCGTGGTCATTTGGACGGCTGACAAATCCAAACTGCTCATAAAAACTTTCGCGTCCCTTAGCGGCAAGCAGAAGCATTTTAACTTTCCAACCTGGTTGCATTCTTGATTTGACTTCTCCAATTGCGTGTTCCACAAGTTTCTTTCCGATTCCCTGTCCGCGGAATTCTTCATCCACTATGACATCGGCAAGGTAGGCCGTGTATCCGCCGTCCCAGAGGATTCTGTAAATGCCTACAGTTTTTCCGTCCATAAGGCATGAAAAGCATATGCTGTTTTTCAAGAGCTCCTCCACCTGTTCATGATGCAGATCACCCCAGCCAACACTGTGGCGGAATTTCTTGTAGATTTCAATTTCAATTGTGTTTATGAATTCAAAGTTTCCCATCATTCTGTGCCTCCCTGGTCTCAATGTGTCCGCATGTCCGATGAAACTTCGTAGACTGCATATTCGTGGTCGAATCTATACCCGAGTTTTTCCGCAAGATGAACTGAAGTAAGGTTCTGTGCATCCCAGCTTGGATAGAGGTTTTCATCAAGGCAATTCAAAATCAGTTTTGCCGTGGCTACTGTGGCAAGGTTTTTCTTCCGTTCGTCAGGCATTGTGTCCACTTCGATTTCGATTCCTTCCCTGTACCGTGTGTAGGAAGAAGCTCCCGCCGCAATCTTTCCATCGTTAAGAATTACAACACCGCGTCCTTTTTCAAGAAAATTTTCTTTTGTTCCAAAGGAAGAAACAAAGTCAGCCGTCACGGGATCCAGAAGACAGTTGTCGTAAAGTTCACCGTCAATTTTCTTTATTTCATATCCGGCAGGGAGAAGTGCCACCATTTTTTCAAGATGAGCCCTGTCAAAAACCGTATCCTTTCTGATTGCGTATCGGGTTTTTCTCTTTGCCTCAGGAAAGCATTTTTCAATGAGGAAACTCCATCCGTCGTTCTGGGGTGTCATGATGATGAATCCTTCAGGCTTGTTCCGTACAAGTTCTTCATCCGGAACTCCAGCAAAAAATTCAAAGCATCCGACAAAGGCCGCCGCAGATTCTGGATTTTCAACATCAGTCACAAAAACTTTTCCCATAACCTGCTGAAGACATGAATAGATCAGTGTTTCATTCCATCCTTCAAAAAGGGATCTCACTTTTTCGCTGATTTCATTAAGTTCGTATACCATTGACAGTCTCCTTTTTTATCACCAGATTTCTAATGTTGCTGTTCCGCCGGAACTTATTCAATAAAGCAGTTCTTTAATTATATAGAAGAAAATATAGAATTTGCAGTTTTGAGTAAACGTTTGATAGATGTTTATTCTGCCTTGTTTATGGGGAATTTTGCCAGAAAATTTTCCTTTCACCGTTGCCATTGTTATCAGATAAATAATTGACTAAAATATGCCGATAATAAACGCATAGGAATACATTATGACAAAACAGGTTAAACAGGTTATTTTCTGGGTGGGCGCCCTTGTTATCGGTGCCATCCTTGGGTCACTGCATGTTGGTGCAGTAGACAATGTTTGCGATTTCGTGGCAACAGTTTTCACAAGACTTTTCAAGTTCACAGCCGTTCCGGCAATCGCAGTTTCAGTTCTTACGACTCTTGCAACCCTTGGAAGCAACAAGGAAACAGCAAGAATCTTCAGAAGAACAATCATGTACACATTGCTTACAACAATTGCAGCTTCTACGATTGCGGCAATTCTGTTCTTCATCATCAAGCCTGAAGTAATTGCAGCTGCTGCATACGAAGGTTCGGCTGGAGCAGAAAAAGTTCAGAGCATGAGTTCTTCTTCTTTCCTTGGTTATTTTACAAATGCGATTCCAGACAACATCATCTATCCGTTTGTTTCTGGAAATGTCCTTTCAATCCTCATCGTTTCATTCGCATTCGGTTTTGCAATTTCAATGATGGCAGAATCAGAAAAGAAGACAGCAATCCTTAATGTAACACTCGGTTTCCAGGAACTGGTATTCAAGGTAATCGGCTGGATCATCACTATCCTTCCAATCGGAATCATCGCTTTCACAGCTCAGCTTGTTAAGGAAATGAGCGCAGACATCGCAATGGAATCAATCGGAAAGTACACAGCAGTTGTTTTGAGCGGCAACCTCATCCAGTTCTTCATCGTGCTTTCAGTATTCCTCCTTATCCGCGGAATCAACCCAGTAAAGCATTTCAAGAACATGATTCCTGCAATCCTTACAGCACTCTTCACAAAGTCTTCTGCAGCAACACTTCCAGTTACAATGGACTGCGTTGAAAACCGCGTAAAGTGCGACAAGAAGTTCTCTCGCTTCATCCTTCCAATGTGTACTACAATCAACATGAACGGCTGTGCAGCTTTCATTCTTGTCACATCACTTTTCGTTATGAAGAACGGTGGCGTTGACCTTAACATTTTCACAGTAATTGCATGGATTTTAGTTTCTGTAATCAGCGCCGTAGGAAATGCAGGAGTTCCAATGGGATGCTTCTTCCTTACACTTTCATTGATGGCAGGAAAGGGAATGCCAATCGGTGTTATGGGCGTTATCCTCCCAATCTACGCAGTAATCGACATGATCGAAACAGCAGTAAACATTTACTCTGACTCTTGCGTATGTGCAATGACAAACAAAGACCTTAAGGATCTTGCAGACTAAAAGCAAAGTCTAAAAAAACAAAAGGCTGCCTTAAAAAAATCAGGGCAGCCTTTTTAGTTTTAAAATCATTTTCCAAAAAAAACGGGCATGACTTAACATGCCCTTTGAACGGATTACTTTGCAGCCTTTTTTGCTTTAGGTGCTTTTGTTGCTGCAGGTTTTGCCTTAGCCTTGGCTGCAGTTTTAGCAGGTGCTTTTGCAGCGGTTTTAGCAGGTGCC
>JAUNCR010000072.1:6443-13977 GCA_030526505.1 Spirochaetales bacterium | reverse complement strand
AGGAAGTATGGAGTAAGGTCTTCTACAGTAAGCCTGTAAATGTCAGAAATGGAAGTTATTTTCTTTGTGTTGAAAAGTTCCGTGACAAGTGTTTCTCCAAGATCGCGAATATCCACAACGGACACCCATTTCAAAAGCTGATGGAGAACTTTCTTACTGCAGTTTTTATTCGGACAATAAAGTCTTGTTCCTTCATCAACAAGTTCTGTTTGACAGGTTCCGCACTTGCAAGGAATCTCTATTTCCTTAAGCCCTTCATTTGATGCGGCTGGAACCACACTGATGATTTTTGGAATGATTTCCCCGCGCTTTACGACAACAACATGACTTCCAATTTTTAATTTAAGGGAATTAATGAGGTTTGTATTAACAAGGGATGCCCTTTTTACGGTTGTACCGTTAAGTTCAACAGGATCAAAGATTGCAACCGGAGTATAGGTTGCTCCCGTTTCGCCCCATTCAACATCACGCAGAATGGACACGGCTTCTTCAAGGCTGAACTTGAAGGCTATCTGTCGTTCAGGCCTGTCGCGGCTTGCATCTTCGTGATTAACTTCCCGTTCTTTAATTACAAGTCCGTCAATATCATAATCAAGGGACTTGCGCATTTCCATTACCTTTTCGCGGTATGCAATGACTTCATCTGCATTATGAACTATTTCAAGCGGAACAACATTAAAGCCGTTGGACTTAAGGAACTGAAGCTTGCCTTCCTCATCCTTAAAAGGCTGTTCCCCTTCCGTAGCCCAAACATCATAGACAATGAGGCAAAGGTTTTCGCTTCCCTCGCCATCCTTTCGCTTCATGAGTCCGTTGGCGGCATTACGGCAGTTTGCCTTATCGGAATAAAGGTTTTTATGAACCTGATGGGTCATGATGACTTCACCGCGGATGCCACCGGTAAAGTCCTCGGAAAGTTCCTTGACGACTCCCTGCATCTTAACTGCATTGTCGGTAATCACATCGCCGATTTCACCGTCTCCACGGGTAACGGCACGAAGAAGTTTTCCACCGTTATACTGGAGTTCAAGGCTTGCACCGTCAAGTTTGTATTCAATAAGGTATTCGCCGTAGGAATGTTTTTTTGCCCATTCAAGGAATTCTTCAGGAGTTGCAGCCTTTTCCTGGCTTCCCATAGGCATTACATGGGGCGCCTTGGTAAAGTTTCCGCTGTCGGCACCAACCTTGTGGAGGATTGGATTCGAAGGGTCAAGGCTTTTTAACTCATCCCAAAGCCTGTCGAATTCGGCATCCGATATTTCGCTTTCGCCGTTGTAATAGGAATCCTGATAACGAACGATAAGTTTTTCAAGCTCTTTGATACGGTCAAGAAAATTTCTTTTTTTCTTAGCTTCATCAACAACCCTGTCACTTTCTCTGGCAGCAGCTTCAACATCAAAGAGATCCATAAAAACTATTCCCCGTCCTTTACAAAATACAATTCATAGATGTCGCGACCGGCATCAAGTCCCTTCTGCTCAAACTTTGTACGAGGCCTCCACTCCTGATGAGGAGCAAAACCATCATATTTATTGCTGAGTCCTTCAGTAAGCTTAAGTTCTTCAAGGGCGCTTTCCGCATATTCCTGCCAGTCGGTTGCAAAATACAAGTATCCGCCTGGAGCAAGTTTCTTTGCCAGCAGGTCTGTCCTAGGGCGCTGAAGCATTCTCCTTTTGTGATGCTTCTTCTTAGGCCAAGGATCAGGGAAGAAAATATGGAAGCCGGCAAGAGAATTATCCGGAATCATGGATTCAAGAATCTCAAGGGCATCGTGGTCAATGATATATAGGTTTTTCAGGTTCTTGTTTTTAATTTCACCAAGAAGTTTCCCAACACCAGGAACATGAACTTCACTACCAATATAGTTTGTGTCCGGATTATTTTCAGCAATTATTGCAGTTGCAGTACCCATGCCGAATCCAATTTCCATAATAACCGGATTTGCATTGTTGAAGATCTCAGTGTAGTTGAGTGTCTTGTGTTCAAATGGAATGCACCATACATGATGAAGCTCATCATAGCATCTGCGTTCACTGCCAGTCATTCTTCCGGCACGGATTACGAAAGTTTTGATAGGTCTTCTGAAAATAGATTTTTCAGTTTCCGCCGGATAATCGTCGCTCATTTCCATTTTTTCATTGTCGTTGTCGGGCATTAAATTCCTCTCTTAAAATTCTATTCCTGATGAACTTCAGCATTTGAAGCATCAGCATTTTCTTTTATAAAATCTTTATTGCCAAGAATAACAGGCGGCATGAAACAATACACAGTATTATTGCTGAGAGTGTAGCATACCCTGGTACTAAAGGCATTTTTATAATCCATTATTATTGCATCACTGCTAGTCCAATTGGCAGGTTCTTCTCCAAAGTATAGCAGAACATCTTCGTTTGAATAAACAGCAATCTTCTTTGAAATCGAAGACTTAATGGCAGTCGGAATGTCAGTTGATTTAAGTTCAGCGAGGTTTTCAGAATATTTAAGTTCAAAAGATGATTCGCATTCCCTTTCCGCAAGGTCTTCATACACAACCCTGTAGCTGCCGGAAGGAAACATTTCATTTTTTACAGGAACAAACTTTGTGCTTCCAACCCACTTCATGTCCTTAAGTTCAATTTTATCAAGGTTAGTTGAACTGCAGTTCCATTCAAGGCCACTTTCTTCATTTACAAGTTTCATGGAAGACCCCATCTGTATCTTGCTTTCAAGGGCAACAAAAACGGAAAGCCTTACTTCAGGGGAAGATTCTTCATCCTTGAAATCGTAGATTATTTTATGCTCCACCAATGTAGATTCAGGATCGTCGTTGGCACAGGATGAGAAAAAAATTGCAGTTGCCAGAAGAAAAAGACTCAGGCTTTTGGGAAAACTACTCATTCTTTAGAAGTTGAATTTAAGGTTGATGATAGTAAGGTCACTTGCAGACGACTGGTTAACAAGAGATTCAAACTTGATGTTAACTTTCTTGCAGGCATCTTCAAGATATGAGAAATAGTACAAACCAAGGTCTGTACCTTCGGAACCTTCCGGCATCTGGCGGTAGAAGTCAATGAGAGACTTCTTCTTGTTGCCGGAAGCCATCTTGCTTTCGATGCTTTCCTTTACTTCCTGGAACTCATCATCCTTGTTGAACAGGGTGATCTGCAAAAGTCCCTGCTTACCGATGGACATGGAACCACCACCAAGGGTCCACGAAATGAATACAAGTTCATGACGGCGCTGAAGTTCCTTTACGATTTCAGCACGAACCTTAGGGTCAAAGATAAGCGTATCGGCATTTTCAATACCCTGATAAAGGTACTTTGCTGCCTTCTTTACATTGTTGTTTTCGTTGTTAAGGGCAAGTTCCATAACCATAACGGAAATGTATTCTGCAACCTTAGACTTTGTCATGTAGTTTGCAAGCTGCTGCCTGAGAATGGAAAGAATCTCAGAAAAACCATCTTCCTTGTAGAACTTTATGATGATGTACCAGTTCATAAGGCTAAGGCGATTAAGGAATTTTTCTGTCATAAGGAGGAAAACATTCTTTTCTTCCGGAGAATATTCATTATTTGCCATAATGCTTTTCCATACAGGATCAAGAATTGTTTTTCTGGCTGACTGAATGACAGAATCCTTCATTACAAGAGTTGCCCTCAACTGCTTTTCAGGAATCTGGGTCTTTTCATCAATCAAGGCTGAAGGATGGGAACGGTTATAGAGGCGGACACATTCGCACTGGATTATCTGCCCGTAGATTTCGCGGTCAAACTGTTTGTAAAGGATCGAAAATACAATGAGCTTTGAAAGGTCCATTACTTCCTGACGATGGGAAACAAATTCCGGCATGGAAATTTCCATCTTAGAAATGTAGTCAAGAAGAATCATGTTCTGCAGAGAACCTGGAGAAAAATGCTCCATGCTAACACCGTGTGCCGAACGGTTGTCTGCAAGCTTAAGGTTCAAAAGCTGCTTTTTATGACTGAGAAAATGAGAAGTTCCTTCCTCTGTAAGAATTACTTTGAGTGGCAAATCGAGAATGAATTTCTTTTTTTCCGCGCACATTTTATATTCAGCTCCTTTGCTTAAAAAGCACCCACCTTAGTTTATAATTATACATCAACAAAGGGCAAATGTAAACATGCAGGAATATTTCTAGGAAATATTTCAGAATTTTATAATTTTTTTTCCCTAAATTGCATTTTCTACCCTATTACAGTAAAATTGAGGGCATGAGAAAAATCCTGTCGGCAATCCTATTCACTTCCCTTCTTGCTATATCCGCCAGGTCAAATTGTTTTTCCGAAGAAAGTTTTTCCAGATACCAGCGTTCCGCTACTGTAGAAAAACATCTGCTGGAAAGAAAGATTGATGCACAGAAAACCATAATCGTTCCGGAATACCTTGGAGTTTTTCCCTTCAACATCACCGTTGAAATTCCTGCAAAAGAACAGCAGGAAACACAGGAAAACGAAGAAACCATAGACCATGTTATCTTTTCTTTTACACAGGATTTTTTCCTTAAAGACCCGGAATTCATAATATCCTTCATAGAAAACACACAGCAAAACCAACTTCCATACAACTGTACTGTACTTTTGACTGCTGATGACGAAAAAATCATCCTTGACACTCCCGATGAAGTTTCCTGCGCATCCGACTATTATGCGGAAAGGCTTTACGAAACCAGCACCACCTGTTCCTTTGTAATCACCGATGAAGATTACTTTCCGCTGCAGATTAAAACCACTGCATCGGGGACAATTTCCCCAATGTGGATTGTCCGTTCAGTACAGAAGTCATTCCATGCAAACCAAAAGGACATAGACATACAGCAAAGCGTCCTGTACAACAGGAAAAGCAGCCTCTTTAAATCCAGCAGCAGATTTTCGGCCTTTACTAAAAACGATATAACAAGCACCTCGTTTCCCCTTGGACACACAGCCAGCGATCTTAGTATTCTTGATGCCCTGGAAAAGGAAATCATCACCTCAAGGAAAATCGGAGGCAACACACTTTACAATGTAATTTCAGCAAGAACCCTTTCCCTGTGGATAAACGAATCCCTGCTGACCCTGATCTATCTTGCTTTTGCAGGCATTGCCCTGTTTACGGTCTGCTTTTCTTCATTTGCATACAACGCAAAGAATGAAGCGGTTTTCAAGGATTTTTCAAGAACCTGGTTCCTGACTCCGGCATACCTTCTTCTTTCAACCTTTTTTCTTTTCTTTTTTCAGCTGATTTTTTCGGCGGCAATGAAAACCCCGACAATGTTCTTTTCTCTGAAAACGGGATTTGCCCTTTGCGCCCTCTTTGCCCTTTCTTCAATACAGAATTTCTACAGGTTCAGGATTTCCATTGCTTCCATTTCATTTCAGATACTCATCCTTTGCGCCCTGAACATTTTCATATTTGCCTTCATTGATCTTTCCCTGATGTTCGTTTTCATCGTGGAATACTTAACCGTTCTTTTTGCAGGCAAATCAAACAAAAGGATTGTTGTACTCCTCGTGCTGATCCTCATGATTGCACCTTTCGTCCAACCTGCAACCAGCCTTTACCTCAACATAAGACATGACAAACTTGAAGACCTGTTCAAGGCTGACTTTACAAGGAACCTGACCTTTTCACTCATACTTGTTCCAATAACATTCCAATGGATCAAATGCATACTCATTTTCAACTTCAAGGACAAATCCACAGCAGGAACAAGAAGGGCTTCGATCATTTCGGGAATAGTGATTTCCGCCTTAGCTTCTTCCATCCTGTTTTCTTTGTTTTTGGCAGGAACAGTTTTCATTACGAAAAAACTTACCAGCGACGACACCCAGAGAATCATTGCAGTAAAGGAAAATTCCGAAGAACAAATCAGTTTCAATTACACTACCTCGGATAACTTCGACCTCATATCCCACAGGATTGACATTTCCACAGGAAATGACAAAAGGATTTTGAGGTGTCTGGTTACACTGAGCGCGGACTCAAACCCTCTTTATGAATGCAACTTCAACTACAACATGCTTTCACCAACAAAAGCAACCATAGAAATTCCGGACGGAGCGGAAGGCCAGATTTCCCTTAACTTCAGTTCCGACTACGGTGTTCCAATCAATATGAAAATGGATTTTTACATTCTTACGGATGAATTCAATGCAATCCACGAAACCAGGGAAATCAACCTGACGGGAAAGATGAACGATGAACAGGCAATTTGACAAGGTCTATCTTCATGTGGATCTGGACGCTTTCTTTGCTTCCGTCGAACAGCTGGATCATCCGGAATACAGGGGCAAGCCTGTCATAGTGGGTGGACTTCCCGGAGACAGAAGGTCAGTAGTTTCCACCGCCTCCTACGAAGCAAGAAAATATGGCGTGCATTCTGCAATGCCGACTTTCAAGGCAGTAAAACTTTGTCCAAACGGAATTTACACCAGGGGCAACCATAAAAGGTACTGTGAAATCTCAAGCCGCATCATGAACATTTTCGGGGACTTTTCTCCAACCGTAATCCAGATGTCAATCGACGAAGCCTTCATTGACATTACGGGAACGGAACACATTTTCGGCACTCCCTTGGAAACTGCCCGAAAAATCAAGGCAAGGGTCAGGGAAGAAACAGGACTTACCGTAAGCATCGGAATTGCAAACACCATGTACATTGCAAAAATTGCCTCAGGCTACAGAAAGCCCGACGGAATTACAATAATCCCCAAAGGAAAGGAAACTGAATTCATGCTTTCCCTTCCGCTGGAAAAGGTTTGGGGAGCAGGAACTAAAACTTTGGAGCGAATGAAATCCTGCGGCTTTACTTCCACAAAGGACATTTACAATACTTCGGAACAGCTTCTCATCACCCTCTTTGGAGATTCAACGGGATCCTTTCTTTACAATGCAGTACGCGGCAACAGGGACCTGATTTTTGGAGAAGAAGCAAAAAGCCATTCCATCAGTTCAGAAACAACCTTTACCTACGACCTAACGGACCTCTATATAATTGAGACTGCAATAATGGACCTTGCAAACCAGGTTGTCTGGAGGATGCACAGCGAAAATGTAAGGTCAAGAACCTGTTCGATAAAAATCCGATACGACGATTTTAAAACCGTTTCCATGCAGGAAACTTCCGACACGGCCATAACAAATGCTGATGACCTTTACGAAAGGTGCAGAAGGCTCCTTGAAAAAAAATATGACAAGAACAGAGGCATAAGGCTTCTTGGCGTCTGCGTTTCAAAAATTGAAAAAAACAGCGAACCTACACAGGGAACCCTCTTCGATTTTGGTGATGCAAAAAGAGCAAAGGTGGAAAGAGCCATCTTCAACATGGAAAATAAAAACCCTGCCCTCAAATTAAGAAAGGCAAGGCTCATTGATATCGAACGGCGAAATCTTGGGGATGCTTCAAATCCTACTGGAGAGGAGCAAAATAACCTGTTTCATCGCGGCCCGAACGATTGAGAAGGTATGTTTCAATTTCTACGGGAAGATATTTTCTACCGTATTCTGTAGAAAGATTCGACTTGTACTTCAACTGGTAAAGGCCAGAAGGAAG
>JAUNCR010000072.1:0-6396 GCA_030526505.1 Spirochaetales bacterium | reverse complement strand
TGACATTGGCAAGACCTTCAGGACGATAGATGAAGTAACTTGTACCTGCAGTATCGGATGTAATGTATGAAGTTTCATCAGACAAGGCAGTCTGTGTTAGCTGGATTGTACTGAAAGAAATTGCATTGTTGTTCATGTATGTTGTCAGATCCGAAAGGCTGTACTGGGTATAAGTAAGGTCTTCCGATTCACCGGCAGTGATGAAAATGATTCCCCTTTTCTTTTCCCCATTAATGAGTCCATTGGAAGCAAGCCTTACGGCAAGATCACCGGCCACTACCTTTGAATAAGGACACTTAAGGGCCTTTGCAGAAAAGTCAGAAAGCTGGGATGGATTTCCAGAGAATTCGTGGACTGGAATTGCACCTGCACTTACAATGTTCACCGTTCCGTTTCCATTCATTGAAGCAGTGATTTCGCGCACAGCAGCATTGAGTCGGTCTTCATAGGCTTTCATTGAAAGGCTTCTGTCAATGAGGATTGTGATGTCTGCAATGTCATTGTTGTTTGCCTGGCCTGTAAGCTCAAAATCCACAGGCTTCTTTCCTTCCGTCATGAAGAAATTGGAAGCTTCGAGTCCAACAACAGGCTGTCTCCTTCTGTTTTCAACGCGAACTTCAACAGTGACTTCAGGGAAGTTGTCGGATATTACCCTTTCAAACTGAACATAGAAACCGCCTACGAGTTCAGTCATCTTTGACATTACATAGATTTCGTTTGCCTTGAAATCCGTAACGATGATGTTGCCGTTTCTGTCTGTTGCGGCACTTGTAAGCATGTTCTTGCCTTTACCGATGACAGAATTTTCATATACTGATCCGTCTGAAGAATCAACTGCATAGACCCTGTTCTTGTCTGTAACAAGAAGGTGTGAACCCCACTGCTTAAGGCTTTCAGGGCGGGCAAAAGTCTTGTCGTTTACAAAAACACCGGTATAGTTTCCAGCCCTGTCGAATTCATAGATTCCGCCAAGAACGCTGTCTGCAACAAGAATCCTTCCGTCAATTACGGCAATGCCTGTAGGAGACTTAAAGCCCGGGAAATCCGAAGTTTTTCCACCGAAGAAAAGAAGGCCATTGCCTTCGGAGTCAAAAACAGAAACGCGGTTGTTTCCGAATTCAGTCACATAGATGTTTCCAAATTCATCTTCCGCAAGATACTGAGGTCCAACAAGCTGGCCTATTTTTCTGCCCTTTGAACCGATGTACTTTATGAATCCGCCTTCTGGATTAAGGATTGAAATTCTGTCACCTGCACTTTCGCTTACTGCAAGGTTGCCATCCTTAAGCCTGATGATGTCCATTGGACGATCAAAGCCGTTGATTGGACCGCCAGACTTTTTTACAACGATGCCGTTGGCATTGAAGCGGAGTATTTCGTTTGTTCCGTAGGCAACAACCCAAATGGAGCCGTCGGAATTTGCAAGGGAAGAAACCGGCTGGCTGTAAATAAGGTTGCTTCCATTTTTGTTTGGGAATGAACCTGATTCAGTATACCTCTGGTTGAAACCGTATGCACTTTCAGTTACGCGCCTGTTGCTTACAACTTCCACCCTGTTCTGAAGGAGGATCCCGCCGTAACCTGAATCCATTGCATAGTTCCACTGCTGGAGGGCGGCACCTTCTATGCCGGCACGGTAATATGCTTTTCCAAGCCAGTCAAGAATAAGTGGTTCTCCAGGAAGATAGGAAAGAGCCTTTTCAAATTCCATGATGCTTTCATTGAAGGCACCCCTGTAGTAGCTCTGAACGCCACGACGGAATTCTTCCTCTGCAAAACCGGAATTTGCAGTTCTTGTCTTCTGGTTTTCTTCACGGGCAGTATCCTTAAGGTTCACCTGAGAGAAGGCAGATACTGTCAAAAATAAAACCGAAGTTAATATGGCCGCTGTTTTTTTCATGTCTAAAAATCCTATATTTTACTGCTGTTCGGCATCTGCAAGTTCAGCAAGATGCTCCATGATGATTGTATTGCTGTTGTCTTCTTTTCTAGCCCGTTCAAGGTATTTCTTTGCTTCAGTATAAAGTCCCATCTTGTAATAAACCCAACCAAGGCTATCAAGGCAGGCTGGACTGTCAGGCAAGATATCAAGGGCCTTCTTACAGCAGCTCAAAGCCTTCGTCAAATCCACTCCTTCACAGGCAAGCACATATCCCATGCCGTTAAGGGCAGTAGGATTTTCATTGTCATAGGAAAGGGACTTTTCATAGTATTCGCAGCTCAAGCCCACATTACCCTGTTCCCAGGCAATGTAAGCAAGGGATGCATAAACGGAAGCCGGCTTGTAACCGATGTCCAGAAGCTTGTTCAATTCAAAATCTGCAAGTTTCTTGCGTCCACTGAGACAATAGAGGACTGCAAGAAGATAGCGCACCTGAAGGATCCTGTCCTGTTCTTTTTCAGAAAGGGATTTCTTGTCGTTGGAATCTGTTACAACCTGTTCAAGATAAAGAAGTGCGTCGTCATAGCGCTTAAGCTTTGAATAGCAGAGCCCAAGGTAATAGGCAAGATCAATTGGATCTGCGCCGCAGTCATCAGGCAACGAAATGAAATAAGCAAGGGCATTGGAATAATCCCCGTTTTTATAGAGTAAAAGACCTTCGTTCAAAACATTCTCTGCCATATTTCCCCACCAAAAAAATAACAGATTAAGATATATGCAGGTTACTGAAAACCAGCAAATTGCGATTTCAGTTCCTTCTATAAATGCATAGGCTTATAGAATAAAACTATTTTCCATTCCTCTCAAGTCCATGGCCATGACTTCAGTGTAAACGGAACTTACGGAAACATAGCCGCTTTCGGTAGCCCTGTAGTCTGCCGTTTCATCCCCCTGGCTGAAGCATTTTAATTCGCCTATGCACCTGGAGGTCATGCTTCCATCGCTTCCCTTTTCAAGAAGGATTTCATCAAAATAGCGCCTTACACAAGGGCTTGTAAGCTTCACTCCCTTGTACTTCTTCAGGCAAGGGGAATTTACATTCACGAAACATTCGTAGACATAGCGGTCGTCAAGTTTTTTTCTTTCACCGCAAAGGGCAATGAGCCGGTCAAGGTTCCTGCAGGCAAAATCTGCAAGGCTGTCGTAGTAAAGGTCATTGCTTTTATCTTCCGGATCCCTGTAGGAATTACAGTCTACGCTGAGGGCAATACCGGGAATTCCCATCATGCTTGCGTATCTGGCAGCACCGCAGGTTCCGGAGAAAATAACATCAGTTCCAATGTTTGGTCCGTCGTTGATGCCTGAAATCACAACATCAACTTCAGGTACGTGTTCTCCGTTGATTCCGCAAAGGGAACAGTCTACAGGCGATCCTGAAAGACCATAGGCAGCCTTTGACGGCAACTCGGCAGATTCTTTTTTTTCAAGGGAAAGGGGAACACCGACTGTAATGGAAATTGAAGCCCCAGACCTGTTGGAACTTGGAGCAACAATATAAACCTCATGTTCCCTGCTGAATATTTTTGCAAGTGCAGAGATTCCAGGTGCATTGATTCCATCATCATTGACGAGAAGGATCCTCATATAAGGTGAACTCCTTTGCAAGGCTTTACATCGTAGCAGTATGCAGTAAATCCAAAGATGCGTTCATATTCGGCAAGCCTTTCCTTATATTTTTCAACATCTTCATTTCTAATGACAGTATAGATTCCGCGGCCAAAGCCCTTACCAGTAATTCTTCCGCAGTTTACAGGAGTCCTCAAGTCATCGGGATTTTCATCAAGGGAACGGATTCTCTTAATGATCCAGTCGATTTCAGGACAGGAAATCTCATAGTCCTTCATGTTTTCATGGCTTCTGTTTACTGCACGGGCAAAAGAGGCAAAGTCGTTTTTCTGGATGCCGGAAACACAATCAAGAACGCACTTGTGTTCCTTCATGATGCAGTTAAGACGGCGCTTTGTATCTTCGTTTACAACACTCAAAACTTCATTGAGTTCAGAAGGACTTTCCTCGTAGGTCCATCCGCCATAAACATTTGACTTGCGGGTTTTTAGTTCTCCAAGGAGAAGGACATTTTCCGGCTGCATGAGGGAATCCTCGTTCCAGGTAACGATGCGCGGAACGCTTGCGTCAGTAAGGATTATTGACTTGTCCTTAAAAGTGAAAGGAATTACTTCCCAGGATTTTTCCGCATAGTCAGTAAGGACAAGGCTGTTGTCCTTTGAAAAAAGCGCAGCATAGGTGTCGGCGCAGTGATCGTCCATTCCGTAATAGTTGCGGTTTGCCCTTTCAAGAACCTTAAGCATTTGTTCCTGATTGCATTTAAGTCCGCAAAGTTCCTTAATAATCCAGGCGGAGGCAACCTTAATGGCTGTCGTAATTCCAAAACCTGCAGAAGGAAGGATGTCAGTGTAAATTGTAAAGTCTATTCCCTTGAGATTGAAGTTTCCGCTTGTGAATCCGTAGAGGACTGACTTGACGGAATTGGCCCATTTATCCTCTTTCTTCAGCTTTAGGGAAGAAAGATTTGCATGTTTTTTTTCTTCCAGCTGTACAAAATTAAATTTGAAAGTTGTGTCATCGCGAAGTGAACCCGATACATAAACCGGAATGTTCACCGCCATTGAAAGTGTCTTATCCCTGAACATCCACGAATGCTCACCGCAGAGGTGAAACCGTCCAGGTGCCTGCGCTATTGCCTCAGGCTTTTTTCCATACTCTTTTTTATGCTCCTCAATAACCTTATCGCATAGAACATTATCGCTTCCGACTTTATTCATTGTGATGGGCCCTCCCCCACTTTTTTCAATATACAAAATGTTGAAATTTTCTATATATGCTACTAAAATAATACAATGAATCTGACGGTTTTACAAGTTTTTTATGCTGTATTTTCCGGAGTCATAGAAAGCTCTGCCATAGCAAACGAATTGATTCCATTCGGATCTCCATTCCTTGCCCTTTTCTGCCTTGCCCCACTTTATCTGGCGCTTTACAGATGCAAATCATACAAAGAATCTTTTGTTATATTTTTCATCCAGGTACTTACAGTCCACCTGATTTCCAGCTACTGGCTTGCAAATTTCCACGGTTTTGCCGCCTTTACCCTTGGAGCAAGCGCTGCAGGAACTGCTTTTCAGGGAGGCCTTATGGGGGCAATTGCCTTTGCTTACCCTGCAACCTTCAGGAAAGGAAGGAAACTGGAAGAAGATTCTGGAACAGATTGTTATTTTATATTTAAAAGGATGCTATGGTTCACCAGCATCTGGGTTCTCTTTGAATACGAAAAATCAGTTGGAGCAATGGGATATCCATGGGGAACAATTTCCATGGCAGCCTACAACTGGAAGATATTCACACAGATATCAGACCTTACTGGAGTATACGGAATAACCTTCATGTATGCCCTTTTCTCATGCCTTTTTGCAGAGGGAATCGAACTCATTTCATCAAATGCAGGACAGAAATCCCTTTCCAACTACAGGCAGGCACTTTGCTTTACCGTTGTCCTTTTTGCAGCGGCAGGCATATACGGAATCTTCCAGACCCTCATGCCAAGAACTCCCGAAAAGTATTTCAATGCGGTTATCGTTCAGCAGAATGTCGACCCATGGGAATCAGGAGACAGGGAATCCATTGAAATCTCAAAGAAACTTACAGACCAGGGAATCGATTCATTCCAGAAGGAAGGAAAGGACACGGACCTTGTCGTATGGAGCGAAGGTGTCCTTGCAAAAAACTTTCCCGGCGCAAGATTCTTTTATTCCCGTTTCCCTGAAGAAGAACCGCTGCAGCAATACATAAGCCGCAAGCAGGTTCCTTTCATCATTGGCGGAATGGCAGAGGTGAACAACAAGAAAAGGCATTTTGCAAACAGCGCAATCCTTTTTGACAGGGAAGGTTCCTATTCTGGATTCTACAGCAAAATCCAGCTTGTTCCTTTTGCAGAAAAGATACCGTTCTATGAAAATCCCTTGATGAATTATTTCATGAAGAATGTGGTGGGTTTCAATTCAACATTGACCTCAGGATTCCAGTATGTGCTTTTTAAGATTCCACTTAAAACCCATATTCCGGAATTGCCTCCATTAGACACGGGGCACAAACTCTTTGAGTCCATAGAACTGGACAGAACCGGACTTTCCGACAAGGACAAGACAAACCTTTACATCAACGGGGCTGCACAAAACCCAGACACTTACCTAAGCTTTACGACTCCGATTTGCTTTGAAGACGCCTTCCCTACCGTATGCAGAAACCTTTACAAAACGGGAAGCGAACTTTTCCTCAACATCACCAACGATTCCTGGTCAAAGACAAGATCATCGGAAATACAGCACTTCATAGTGGCAAGCTACCTTGCAACTGAATTCAGGACAACTTTGGTTCGCTGTGCAAATTCCGGCTATACCGTAGTCCTTGACCCGGCAGGAAAAATCGTTGCAGATCTT
>JAUNCR010000164.1:1807-2168 GCA_030526505.1 Spirochaetales bacterium | reverse complement strand
CAACTACGTCATCCTAACGCAGCCACGTCATCCTGAACTTGTTTCAGGATCCCTACTCAATTACCTTAATAGAATACTGGTCTCGTCCTGCGTTCTTTGCCTTATACAATTCCTCATCTGCCATTTCCATAAGCTGCGCACCGGAAAGCTCAGAACCATTACAAGAGAATACAACTCCAATACTTGCAGAAATTGCAACTGTATCAAGACCGTTAACGTAAGTTCTACGTAATTCTTCCAATAATTCATTTAATCGGGCAATAAGCTTGTCTTCTGGGAAGTCTTTAACGTAAACAACAAATTCATCACCACCAAAACGGCCAATTAAATCCTGGTGCCCAAAATACTTTTGCAAAACAAG
>JAUNCR010000164.1:0-1797 GCA_030526505.1 Spirochaetales bacterium | reverse complement strand
CCACATCACCAATAGAATGGCCCAGCTTATCATTTACATTCTTAAAATTATCAAGGTCAATAAAAATGAATGAGAAATTTTCTTCCTTTTCATTTTTACGAGTTTTGTTCAAAGCAGACATAAACGAAGCTTTATTCAAAATACCAGTTAATGCATCAATCTTAGCTTTTTTCTCCAGCTTACCTCTATCTTTACGCAAGAAAACAAGTAAAACAGCACCTGTAGTAAGGAATATACATAAAAAGGCAGACATCAAATCAAAAACAGTTCTTACATAAACGTTGATTGTATGATGAACTTGAACTAAACAGGAGGTGCCAAAAAAAAGAGTACATTCCTTAAAACTTTGTTATGATGTTTTTACCACAAAATCTCAAAACAAGGAAAAGAAAATGTACCCAAAACCAATAGTATCAGTACCACACAAAAAATTCAAACACCTGACATTAGAAGAACGATTTTTAATTCAGTTTCTTCATCGGCGAGGAAGTTCCCCTTGCGAAATTGCAAAAGAAATAGGTTGTGCCTCAAATACTATAAGAAACGAACTCAAGCGAGGTATGGAAAAATACAATATTTTTGGACGTACTATTTATGAATACAGCGCTCACACAGGGAATGATAAATATCAGGAAAATCGAAAAAACTGTAATGTTAGTTGGAAATTAACTACATGTGCTGATTTTATAAGCTATGCAATTCGTAAATTCAGGAATGAAAAATGGTCATTTGATGCAAGTGTCGGATATGCAAAAGCAAATCATCTTTTCAAAATTGAAGAGATTCCAAATACGAAATCTATGTACAACTGGATAAATGCAGGATTTCTTGATGTAAAAAGGCATGAATTGCCTGAGGCAACAGCAAGAAAACCAAGAAAAAAGAAAAATACTGAAATCAAGAGAAGTATCGTACTTGGAAAAAGCATTGAAGAACGGCCGGAAGAAGTTGAAGGAAGAGAAGAATTCGGCCATTGGGAAATTGATACTGTAGTAGGACATCGACAAGGACAACATTCTGTTCTTCTGACACTTACAGAAAGGTAAACAAGATTTGAAATTGTTCGTAAGATTGAAGGTAAAACAAAAGAATATGTAAAAGCTGCTGTAGAAAATCTCTTTGAAGATTATCAGACAAACTGCTTTGATATTTTTAAAACAATGACACCTGACAACGGACTTGAATTTGCCAGTTTATCAGAACTTGAGGAACAAGGATTACAAATATTTTTTGCACATCCATATTCATCATATGAACGTGGAACAAATGAAAGACATAACAGAATAATACGAACCTGGATTCCAAAAGGAAAAGATATAGATAACTATGACGAATGGTTCATAGAAGATCTGGAAGATTGCATGAATAATCTTCCAAGAAAGATTTTAGGTTATAAAACTCCAGCTCAACTTTTTGAAGAAGAACTGGATAAAATATATAGAAAAACAGCATAGCTAAAGAATTAGTTCAACTTGCGATTGCATTTTCTGAACCTTATTTGTGCTTTCAAGTTTGCCCTGTGTTTCTTTTCGCTTTGCCTTTTCAGACCGCCACAAAAAGAAAAGTAACAAAATTCCAACAAAAAGCACCGCCGTTAAAATCAAAAAAAACTTAATCATTTTTCTTTTTCCTTCTTAACCTTCTTCTTTCGTGTTCTTCGTAATTTAGCACCATTGCGCCAATCGCAAAGAAACCAAAAAAAACACAAAGAATAATTCCTAGAATAATTCCAATCATCGTTCTTCATTGCAGATTTTATTTCCGCAGAATTTGTCAAACATAATATTCAAGTCGATT
>JAUNCR010000163.1 GCA_030526505.1 Spirochaetales bacterium | reverse complement strand
TGAAATGAAGAGCCGCAGATGGCCTTCTGCTAAAATTACAAAGGCACCAATTTGGTGTTCGGTTGACCTTCGTGACGGAAACCAGGCCCTTGTAAATCCAATGGGCGTTGATACTAAACTTGCTTTCTTTGATCTCCTTGTTAAGGTGGGATTTAAGGAAATTGAAGTTGGATTCCCTGCAGCAAGCGATACTGAATTTGAATTCATGCGCAGGCTCATTGACGAAAAGCGCATCCCTGACGATGTAACTGTTCAGGTTTTGTGCCAGGCCCGCGAAGCATTGGTAAAAAAGACACTTGAAGCAATCAAGGGTGCCCCTCACGCAATTTTCCATCTTTACAACTCAACAAGCCCAGCCCAGAGAAAATATACTTTCAACAAGTCAAAGGAAGAAATCAAGCAGATTGCCATTGAAGGCATCAAGTGCATCAAGTCTTGCCTTACAGAGGAAGAACGCAAGAACATCCGCATTGAATATTCACCTGAAAGCTTCTCACACACAGAAATCGATTACGCTGTTGAAGTTTGTGATGCAGTAATGAAGGAATGGGGTGCAACAAAGGACAACAAGATCATCTTCAATCTTCCTACAACAGTTGAATGCTATACGCCAAATGTTTATGCAGATGCCATCGAATACTTTGCCGACCATATTTCTGACCGCGAAGCAGTTATCATTTCAACACACTGCCACAATGACCGCGGTACAGGCGTTGCTTCTGCGGAACTTGCCTTGCTTGCAGGTGCCGACAGAACAGAAGGATGTCTTTTTGGAAACGGTGAAAGAACCGGAAACCTTGACATCGTTAATGTTGCCCTCAACATGTATGCCCAGGGAATTGACCCTGAACTTGATTTCCGCGATATTCAGGCAATCGGCGAAAAGTATACTGAATATACAGGAATGGAAATCTTCCCTCGCACACCTTATGTTGGTGAACTTGTATTTACTGCATTCTCTGGAAGCCATCAGGATGCCATCCGCAAGGGAATGGCTGCCCGTACAAAGATGGATAAGAATGCCCTTTGGGATGTTCCTTACCTTTACATTGATCCACATGACATTGGCCGTCAGTATGAAGGAATCATCCGCATCAACAGCCAGTCTGGAAAGGGTGGAGCCGCCTACATTCTTGAAAATGACTACGGCCTTACACTTCCAAAAGCCATGCATCCGGCCCTTGGTAAGGTCATTCAGGCAGAAGCTGACAAGGCTCAGAGAGAGCTTCAGACAAAGGAAATCTACGACATCTTTGAAAAGCAGTGGTTTGGAAAGAAGGACAACATGCAGATTCTTGACCTTTCTGAAACTCATGTCGAATCAAAGAAAGGTGAAGAAAATCAGGAAACAACCCTTTGCCGTGGCGTAGTTGTATGGAAGGGCCAGCAGTACATTATCGGTGAAAAGGGTAACGGTCCTCTCGATGCTTTTGCTGCAGCCCTTGGAACAACTCCTGCTCCAAAGTTCAGCGTTACAGCTTTCCATGAACACAGTGTCGGTACAGGAACAAATACAAGTGCCGTGGCTTATGTTCAGCTTACCTGTGAGGACGGAAACGAGTACTGGGGAGTTGGAAAATCTACAAGCGTTGGCCGTGCAGGTATTGATGCCATCGTTTCTGCATTGAACCAAATTTAACCTTAGTGGAATATAGGGGGACTTCAAAAGTCCCCTTTTTTTTACTATAATACTAGAATTATGTTGTTCTATCTGGCGTACAAGAATATTGTTTCTCGTAAAAGTTCTTTTGTCATTATTCTCTTTATAGCCTTCGCCATATCGCTGATGGTTCTTGTAAATTCCATTTTTGACAGTACTGAAAACGGAATCGAAAGTGTCTATTCAAAAAGTTTTACAGGCGACATTGTAATCCGCCCTGCTGCAAAGATGCCTTTGAGCCTCTTTGGCGATGAAACTCCGCTGACAGGAAAACATTCTGAGATTCCACGCCTCATTCCATATACTGACATCGTGAATCATGTTAAGGAAATGCCACAGGTGTCTTCCCTGGTTTCCCAGATTTCAGGGCGAGCATTGGTTGACGGTCTGAACGGACAGAGGGAATTTGAAGTTCTTTTTGGCGTTGACATTGCGGAATACTTCAAGACCATGACGTCCATAAAAGTTATAGATGGCGTTCCCTGCAAGACTGGAGAACGAGGAATTGCCTTGTCCAGAAAGATGGCGGAAAGATATGG
>JAUNCR010000071.1 GCA_030526505.1 Spirochaetales bacterium | reverse complement strand
GGTTTTCAAAGAAGTCTGCGGCCCCTGACTTTGAACTTACGGCTCTGTTACCGTGCTTAGTAACGGTCTGTCCGCAGCTTGCAGATACAATTGCCGACAATGAAGAAATATTAAAGCTGCCCTTTCCGTCTCCACCTGTACCGACGATTTCCGCATGGTTGTGGAATTCAACAGGAAGAGGCTTTTTAACTTTAAGGAGTCCGCGGGCAAAACCAACGATTTCACTGACTGCAGGTCCCTTTGCCGCAAGGGCAACAAGAACACCGGCTGTAACGCAAGGATCAAGTGTTCCGTCTGCAAGGTTTTCCATAAAGAGGCATGCCTGGTCTTCAGTAAGGTCTTTCTTTGCAATTACTGTATTGAGGATTTCTGCAACAGGAAGATTTTCACGGCGATAGTTAAGGAAGGCGCGGAAAATGTCATCGCCTGCCTGGCTTGCAATTGATTCCGGATGGAACTGAACGCCTTCGATCATCATAGTCTTGTGGCGGATGCCCATAATGTCACCGTCTGCCGCACGGGCCGTGATTTCAAAATCAGGGGACAATGTAGATTCTTCGATTACAAGGGAATGATAGCGGGTGAAAGAAGACTTCTTTCCAACGATTCTGAAAAGGCCCCTTCCGTCAGTGTCCATTTCTTCAACAACACCGTGGCAGATTCTCTTTGCCTGAACGATCTTAGCACCGAAAGCTTCACCGATTGCCTGATGTCCAAGACATACGCCAAGGATAGGAATCTTGCCGGCAAAGTATTTGATGGCATCTTCCGAAACACCTGCTTCTGCTGGAGTTCCAGGTCCTGGAGAAACTACAAGACGGCTTGGCGCAAGCTTTTCGATTTCTTCAACTGTAATTTCCTTTGAGCGCACAACCTTAACTTCTTCATTGCCAAGGCGCTGCAAAGCCTGAACCACATTGTATGTAAAACTGTCATAGTTATCGATTACAAGAATCATATAATTTCTCCTGTTTCCCTTGTTTCTATTGATAGTAACAATGTTACTATCAATAGAAACATCTGTCAAGAAGAATTTACAAAAAAAATCCTGCCGGTAAATAACCAGCAGGATCATTATCAGGCAAATGGTTATGTCATTATCGGGCTCGCCCCGTTAATCCTTTCCTACTAACAGCAAAGATTTACAAAATGAAATTACAGCGTCTAGCACGGGAATGACTACTTATTTATCATTCTGCTTTTTTAAAAGTTCGAGGTATGAATCCATTGGAAGCGGTTTTGAATAGAGGAACCCCTGTATGTAATCCACACCGGCATTCTTGACCAGTTCGTCCTGCTTTAGGGTTTCAACACCTTCAACAAGAATCTTAAGGTTTGAATCCTTGAAAGTGGAAATAAGGTTCTTTACAAGCTTTAGCATATCTTCATCCTTTTCCATCATAAGGACAAAGGAACGGTCGATCTTGATGGTATAGAACGGAAGGCGGATGACATTGGCAAAATTTGAAAATCCCGTACCAAAATCATCAAGGTAGAATACAATTCCCCTCTTAACGAATTCTTCCATCCTTTCACGGACAATTTCAAAATCTTCAATGAGGATGCTTTCGGTGATTTCAATTATGATGTTTTCCGGTTTGATTCCATATTTCTCAATCGTGCCAAAAACAAAATCCTTTATTTCAGGATTGATCATCTGATAGACAGAGAAGTTTACGGAAACAGCCTTTACAACATCAGGATTCCTGCTGATGAATTCACAGACTTTTTCAAAATTAACCCTGCCCAATTTTTCAATAAGGCCATTGCTTTCTGCAATCGGAATGAATTCTCCAGGACTGATGGATCCAATCTCCGTGTCAATCAGGCGGGACAATGCTTCGGCATATATGAACCTGTTTTTTTCGATTGAAACTATAGGCTGGAAATACACCTGATACTGAGTCGATTCTGGATTCAACTCCCTTTCAAGAATTTTTATGATGGCCTTCTTTCGTCTGAATTCATTAAGGAAACTTTCATTAGAGTGAACTACGCAGCAAGTCTTTTCCTTTCTTGCCTTTTTCAGCAAACCTTTCAAGAGATCAATCGCTTCGTCATAAGTCTTTGCTTCTTCCGGAACATTTATGCTGGCTGCAACATATTCAAACTTGTAGCTTTTGCCCTTCTTGTTAAGGAGATTTGTAAACTTGGAAAAAGCTTCCTTTATCTGCTTTTCAAGGGATGCTATGGAACCTACAGGAGAAACAACCATGAAGATTGAACCGTTTCTGTCGATGCTTCCCCTTATGTTCATTCTGAAAGAGCGGACAAGATTATAAACAAAATTATCAACTTCAGTAGAGCCGAAAGTTTCCTGAAGGACACCAAGGTTATCAACGGAAATCATTGAAAGGGTGCATGTGCGCATTTTTTTTGACATGATTCTTTCAAGATACTGTTCCGTCTTTAATCCCGACTTGTAATCGATTTCAATTCTGTCCGACTGAATTGCAAGGTACATGAGGATCATGGTAATGGCGCCTGAACATCCAACCATAAGCCAGTATTCGTTTACAAATTCAAAAGCCATTACAACTGCACTGATGAAAGGATAAAGCATGAAGACAGTAAACATTCTGTATGACAAGGCCTGCCTGTGCTTGATGACCGCAATTTCCGTGATGATTATCTGCAGCCCCGTGATGACATAAGTGCAGTTTTTGAGGCATCCCCTTACATAACCCCTTTCAGGATCGAAACTGAAAATCCATCCGGTCCAAAGGTTTGCAATGACAAGGAAAAGGTAGACCACGAATACCAGAATGAGAACACCGTGGTATATTTTTGAAAATTTATGTACCGCAGAAATCGATGCGTAAAAATAAAGGCAGAAAATAAATGGAAGTGCACAAAGGTTCAGGAAGAAAACGGTAGACGTAAGATTACAGAACCACATTGAATATTTTGGGAATTCAACAATGCAAAGAGTAGAAAGTATGTCGGAGGCACAAGTCAGCATGAGGCTTATGTCACAAAGGAAAAACAAAAGATTCCTTCGTTCCTTCAAATAGAAGGAAGTAAGGATAAAAAAGAAGAAAACAAGAGAAATAAGAAGTGAACAAAATTCTCCAAGTATGTTGTACATATGAAATATTATAGCACTTTATTTCCATATAACAACAAATAAGAAAGAAGGGGCTGTTTTATACAAACAAGCCCCTTATACTATAACTTTGTATAATACCTAGAATTTCAAAAGCTTTTCCATCAGCTTAAAGCGTCCCTTTCGCCAATCAGCATATCCCCTAACCTTGTAACCAAGCTTTTCGTACATGGCAAGGGATATTGGATTCTGGGCAAAGGCATCAAGCTTTATGGAAGAAGCCCCCTGCACCCATGCAAGGCCTTCAATATAGCGACAGGTATTTATACCAAGTCCCCTTCCCTGGAATTCAGGATTAACGCAAAGCCTGTGGATTACCTTAAAACCATCACCTGGATTTTCCCATTGAACCTTTAGATAGTCATTATCCTGCCAGCTGTTCAAGGTAAAACATACGGCAGGTTTTCCTTCAACCTCTCCAAGGTAGAGCTCGTTTTTTTCAACATCACCGCCAAAGTCAAAGTCAGTAGGATAGATTTCGTCCCACTGGGGAATTCCCTGGCTTTCCATAACGATCTTTGCATTGTCTACGAAAGACTGTATTGTCTTTAAGTCTGATTTATCTGCCTTTCTGTATACAACGCCTTTTCCGGAAACATCTTTCATCATTTCTATGACTTTCCATTTTCCGCAGGGACATTCAAAATCCAAAATACGTCCGTCAGGCATGAATCCCATTGATAGGTAGCACTTCATGGCAGCAAGGTTGTTGGAAAATACACCCAGGGACAGCATCTTAGCACCGAATTCTTTTTTTGCATGATCCTCTGCAAGCTGAATCAATTTTCTACCGTAGCCTTTTCCTCTTACTGCAGGATCCAAAATTACAAAACCGATTCGTGCAATGTTTTTGTCTTCATATGGAAAACGCAGAAAAAAATGACCAAATATTTTCCCATTATCATCAAGGGCGACAAAAGGAAAAATAGTTTTGTTTGTCATTCCTTCTCTGTAATGGCTGGAAAGCACATCAGAAGTCAGCGGCCATGTCTTTAAAATGTTTGCAGACCATTTGTATAATTCTTCTTCAGCTGAAATCCACGAGGAAACAATCTCCGAATCTTTTTCAATAAATGCTCTCAGTTTCATTTTATTTCTCCATCAGGAAAGATCTGCAGCTTCCTTCATTTTTAATTTCAATGTTCTTGTGTAAATAATCCAAACCCAGGCAGCTCCTAAAATCCAGATAAGAGGTTCAGTTATTACGATTCCTGTAAATCCAAGGCATGGAACAAAGACCGCTACTGCAATGATCTTTACAACCATTTCCATGATGCTTGCAATTACCGGAGTCTTCTTTTTGTTCATTCCCTGGAGAACACTTCTTACAATTACAAGAACGCTTACAAAAGCATAGAACGGAAGGTTTGTGATCATGTAGAATTTTCCGGCATTGATGATGCTAGAATCTACATTGCTTCCGGTAATTGATTTTACCATTCCTTCTGCAAGGAAAATAACCGCAACCCATTCAAGGGCATTGATGATCCAGGCGATGAAAACGATCTGCTTGGTTGCTTTCTTGATTCTGTCAAACTGTCTTGCACCGTAGTTCTGGCTTGTGAAGGCCGCCGCTGTTGAAGAAAGCGCTCCACCAGGCATAAAGAAAAGTTCAACATATTTTCTTCCGGCTGTGTAACCTGCAATTACATCTGCACCAAGACTGTTTATTCCAGTCTGAAGGATTACGGTTCCTGTAGTAACAACAGAAATCATCATGCTCATGGAAATTCCCTGAGGAATCATCAAAGAAAGATAATTTTCCTTCATGCTGAAATCTTTTAAGGAAACAATAAGCATGCGTCTTTTGAAAAGACAATAGATCAAGCAGGAAACACCTGCCACCAGCTGAGAAATAACAGTAGCAATAGCTGCACCTGCGACTCCCTTTCCAAGGATTGCGATGAATACATAATCAAGGATGATGTTCAATATTACGCTGACAATTTGGAATACTAGGGGAATAAAACTATCTCCAAGAGCCCTTAGCACATTTGAAAGCACATTATAGAGCATGGAAGTTGAAAGTCCTAAAACTGAAATTGCCAAATATATGGAAGCTATGGGATGGATTTCTTCAGGTATGTGAGTCCAGAAAAGAATCTTCTCTTTAAGAAACAAACCCAGTGCAGTAAGTACTGCAACAAGAATCACAGAAAGAAGGTAAGTATGGGCAATTGTTTTTTTCAGTTTGCCTTCATTTCCTTCTCCATAGGCCTGTCCGATTATGATGGAAAATCCAGATGCAAATCCCCACAATATGAAATTGAAAAGATTGGCTATGTTGGACGTTGCTCCAACCGCCGCAAGAGGATCTGTTCCAAGGAATCTTCCTACCATCATTGTGTCAACAAGGGTATAAAGCCTTATAAGTGCAGTTCCCGCAAGGAGCGGAATGGAGAATGATATTATCTGCTTTGTAATGTTTCCTTCTGTTAGTTTTTTCATAGCCCAACTTTACTATTGGAGCAAACTGTCGTCAATAAAGTCATACTATAATAACTTATAAAAAGGAAAAAATAGCAGAACTTAACAATAATTTTATTTCTTTGTATTGTCCAAAACAGCGCGGAGAGCACCAAGTTTTTCGTTTGTTTCTTCCCATTCGCGGTCAGGATTGCTGTCATAGACGATTCCGCCGCCAGCCTGAAGGGTCCATGTACTTTCCTGCTTGAGGGCACAACGAATTCCGATGCAGAAGTCAAGGTCGCCGCTTGCCTGAAGATAACCGATGGCACCTGCGTAGAAGCGTCTCTTGATTTTTTCAAGGCGGCTAAGGATTTCAATTGCGCTGATCTTTGGGCTTCCGCTTACAGTTCCTGCCGGGAATGCAGAGCGAAGAACCTGAATCTGCTTCATGCCTTCCTTAACCTTGCCCTGAACATCGCTTACGAGATGCATAACATGGCTGAAATATTCGCAGTCCATATAACGGGTAACTTCAACGCTTCCGCTTTCGCAAACACGGCCAAGGTCGTTTCTTGCAAGGTCAACAAGCATAAGGTGTTCGCTCTTTTCCTTTGGATCAGCAAGGAGGTTTGCCTTCAATGCTTCGTCTTCTGCGGCATCCTTACCTCTTCTTCTTGTTCCGGCGATAGGTCTGATGGAAGCGATTCCTTCGCGTACACGAACAAGGCTTTCCGGGCTTGAGCCTACAAGCTGCCTGTCACCAAAATCAATGTATACAAGATATGGACTTGGGTTTACGGAACGGAGGCGGCGGTAAATTTCCATTGCGCTGTTTTCATTTTCAATCTGAAGGCGGCGGCTTGGAACTGCCTGGAAAATATTACCTGCGATGATTTCTTTTTTGAGTGCAACGACCTTTTCCTTGTATTCCCTTTCGCTCTGTTCAAGGTCTGTGATTGTACGGCATGGAAGAGGTTCTTCCGGTGGTGCAAGATAAGAGAAGTCCAGGTCGTTGAGTCTCTTCTTCAAGTTATCTACAGCCTTCTGAAGGTCAATCTGATGTTCGTTGTAGTTGAAAGCAAACACATGGAGCATTTCTGTAAAATGGTCAAAGACAATGTAAAGGTGTCCTGCAACAAATTCGCTTTCTGGAATCTTAAGTTCATCTTTCTGAGGTGCAAGGTTGATGGTATCGCAGCGTGCACAGAATTCGTAGCTCAAATAACCTACACCGCTTGCTGGAACAGGAATGCCTTTGACTGGAAGTTCGTTTTCCTGGGCAACATAAAGAAGTGCATCAAGGATGTCCACTTCATGTTTTACTGTAGAACCAGGTGCAATCATTTCATCTTCAGAAAGGCCTGCTGTCTGGGCTGTAAAAGGAACACGACGGCCATCAATCATGAAGCCGATTCCATCATCATCCTGAAGAATATGGAAAGCTTCCTCTGCCATGAGAATTGAATAGCGTTCCTTTCCCATGTTGAATCTTGCGCTTTCAAGGATTGCCTTTGCACCGATTTTTCTTGCAAGGCTGAATGGTGTATATCTGTCGCTTGGTAAAGTCAAATAAATGCTGTCTGTTCTTTTTGCCATGATGAACCTCTTGTTTCTATTGATAGTAACAATGTTACTATCAATAGAAACACTTGTCAAGCATTTTCTATGACATTATTTTAGAGGATCGCAAGATAATCTATGGTAGCAGCGTCCTTTGCTATGTTTTCTATGATGCAGTATTCGTTTGGCTGATGGGCAAGCTCGTCCATTGTAGACCAGACAACGGCATCAATTCCCATGTTGCGAAGTTCTGCAGCGACAGTTCCACCGCCAATGCCTATGAACTTTGGCTCAACATTGTGGACGGCCTTTATGGCGGAGGCAAGTTCCTTTGCAACAGGCGAATCCTTTGAGGTTGCAGGACTCTGTGCCGACTGAGGTTCTGAAACTTCAATCTTCACTCCGTATTTCTTTTCAACCTCAGCAACCACCTTTTTAATTTCTGCACGAACTTCATCCAGGGTATAGCAAGGAAGGATCCTGCAATCAAAGCAAAGGACATCGTCGCCCGGAATGATGTTCACGCCGCTGACATTGGCATTCTGCATGGTTGGCTGGAATGTGGAATGGTCAGGTTCAAACATTGAATCTTTCTTTCCGAACTTGTTTTCAAAATCGTTTATGCGCATGGCAAGATCACAGGCAGCAAGTTTTGCATTGCATCCCTGGTCAGGACGGCTTCCGTGGGATTGCTTTCCGATTGTATGAAACTTAAGCCAGAGAAGATTTTTTTCTGCAATCTCAATTGTCTTTCCTTCAGGATCACCACCATCAGGAATAAGGATTCTGTCATTCTTTCCAAAAAGCTCTGGATGATTCTTGCAGAGCCAGAGCATTCCGTATGTTGAACCGACTTCCTCATCTGCCATGAACAGAAGCTTGATTGTATGTTCCGGAATGATGTGCTGCTTAACGAAACTCAAGGCAGCAAGGACACCTGAACAGAGTCCCTGCTGGTTGTCTTCAACACCACGGCCATAGATTTTTCCGTCTTTTACCACAGCCTGCCAGGGATCCGTATTCCAAAGGGAAAGTTCTCCAACAGGAACAACATCCATGTGGGCACAAACCCAAATGTTGTAGTCATCAAGGTTACCTGGAATTGTTGCAACAAGATTTGGACGCACACCTGAAGATACGCGGCTGTCAGGAGCATCAAAATGTTCAAGGTTCTTTATTCCGTTTGCAATGAGCCACTGTTCAAGAACGGCGCATTTTTTGCTTTCCCCGTCACCACCATTTTCAGGAGCAAGGGCTGGTACGGCAGTAATTGTCTTTTCAAGATCTACTGCAATGTCTGTATTTTCATAGATATAATCTTTAAGCTGATTGAATTCTTCGTTGTTCATACTTCAATTATAGAGAGTAAAATAATTTAAGTCAAAAAAAAGAGCCGATCATCCAGACCGGCTTTATTTTAACTACATCTTGTAAAACTTTTTGTATGCATTCCAGGTTGACCCGATGAGGGTTTCAACATCACTGAACTTTGCTTCCCAGCCCAGTTTTTCCTTTGCAAGATCAGACTTTGCTGTAAGCTGAGCAGGATCTCCAGGACGCCTTTCAACATAGTCGGCCTTGATTTCCTTTCCAGTAATGCGGCGGGCTGCATCAACCATTTCGGTTACTGTAATTCCGTTTCCAGTACCAAGGTTAAGGGTAAGGCTTTCCTTCTTGCTTGAAATGAATTCAAGAGCCATTACATGGGCAGTTGCAAGATCCGTAACATGGATGTAGTCGCGGATACAGGTACCGTCACGAGTTGGATAGTCGTTTCCGAAGATCTTCATCTTATCCCGTTTTCCACAGGCAACTTCCATTACAATAGGAAGAAGATTTGCAGGATTCTTTTCAAGTCCGTAAAGAACACCTTCAGGATCATAGCCAGCAGC
This sequence comes from Spirochaetales bacterium, assembly GCA_030526505.1. GTDB lineage: Bacteria > Spirochaetota > Spirochaetia > Treponematales > Treponemataceae > Treponema_D. Next base: position 5,444 of record JAUNCR010000071.1, on the reverse strand, counting down.
ATTGAAATAACGGAGGGCTGCAAATTTAAGCCCCTTGAGTTTTTCATACCAGGCCATGAATTCTTCTATTTTAAGCTTTGTGAATCCATAGTAGTTTTCAGGATTCTTTGGATGACCTTCATCGATTGGAACATACTGTGGTTCACCGAAAGTTGCGGCGCTTGAACTGAAGACCATGTTCAGGCAGTTGTATTTCACTGCTGCATTAAGGATGTTGATTGTTCCGCTGATGTTGTTGATTGAATATTTTTCAGGGCAAACCATAGATTCGCCTGCAGCCTTGAAAGCAGCAAGGTGAATGAAAGCATCGAATCCCTTTGCAAATGCCTTTTCAAGATCCTTTACCTTGAGGATGTCCCCCTTGATGAATCCGTTTTCCTTAAAAAGATTCTGCTTAAGTCCGCTTGAAAGGTTGTCAAAAACAGTTACCTTGTGGCCCTTTGCCATAAGTTCCTTTACAACATGACTGCCAATATATCCTGCACCACCAATAACAAGTACCTTCATGGTTTGCTCCTTAATTATTTGTTGCCATTATTATTCCATAAAGAAAATCGATTTTCAATTTATGAAATGCACACCTGAGCAAACAGTTGCTCAAATCCTAAAAAAGAGACACGGTATAAAACCGTGCCTCCATTGCTTTTACAGCAACTGATATACAGTAATGCTTCCAATCTTCTGCTTTGGATTCTTAGACTTCAGAAGAAGTTTTGGAGAATATCCTGTAATTGTTCCTTCTGGAATTTCAAACACAAGATTTCTCCAGCGATTTTTGGAATCCTTCTGAACCTTTGCATTGCCATCATACTTTCCACCGTCTGCAATTGAAAGGTCTACATCTGCACCATTGACTGCATCTACACGAACAACAACTACAGTTTTGCGTCCCTTGATTACATTCTTAAGGTTGAACTGCATGGCAGCAGGATTCAATTCCACAACATTATCATAGACAAGAATACCATCCGGATAATAGAACGACTGCTTTGAAGTAGATGCACTTCCGTCCACATAGGCAACCCTGTGAGCTTCAATTGATTCCTGGGACTGCAGGTTCAATGAATCAACCATTGTAAGCCTGTCCTTGCCGTAAAGCACGATGCGGGAAAGACTGCTTGCTTCAACGAGTTCCGCCTTGTCATCCTTCACCGGCTTTGGAGCCTGTGGCTTTTCATAGCTGTACATTACCTGTACAAGAACATAGGCACCGCCATCCTTAAGGCTGTCATTGAACTTCCAGTTCTTCATTTCAGGCTTTTTTTCAAGGGCCTTTGTTTCCTTGTTCTTCTTTAAATAATCAACAAGTTTTTCAGACGCAACTTTTTCAGCTTTGTTCTGAGCATCGTAAAGGGAATAGATTTCCCCTTCAACTTTTACGAAAGCACAGGCAGAAAATGTCTTGTCAATGAAAGGTACATACTCATTGTTTGAATTCTTGCGTTTGATTTCCTGTTCCGATACCTTTACCTCTTCAGAAAACCAGGCAGGAACATCCTGCGCAAAAAGGTTTACCGGAGCCATAGCCAAAACAGCAGCAAAAATTAAATTCCTGATTTTTCTAATCATAATATTTCTCCTTTTTTTTACTAATATGCCACCAAGCATAAAAACATAGTATATGAAACAAAAGAAAATGTCATTTAATTTTATTCTCACTCAGAATTTTTTCGGCATCTTCCCTTTTCAAAACTGCAACAACATAGGCCGTCTTTGTTTCTTCATCATAAAAACTTTCTTTTACAGAATACGGAATATTAATGTTTGAAAATGAATCCATAATCATGAACATTCTCGATTCTATTTTCTGTTTGCTGTTTTCATCCTGGGAACCTTTCTTTTCACTTTCAACACGGACATTTGCTTCATGAGAAAGGTTCATCATTATCTGGCTGGCAGCAGTAAGCTCTGCAACTTTAAGGGCTGCTGCTCCATCATCATTTGTTTTTTGTGCAGTTCCATACACAAAATTTTCATCACTTTCCATAAAATCAGAATACCATTCAGGCGGATTAGCTTTTGGCTGGGAAGATTTTTTTGTCCTCTGCTTTTTGTAGGCCTTCTTAATATATGAAATCTGATCTTCATCTTTCGTGATTTTGTTCAGGTTTTCCGTGCCGCGCATTCCTGTATAGTTGATGGTATCGGATGCAACGGACTGTCCGGAACCTGCAGTGCTTGTAAGGGTCCTAAGACTTATGGAACCATCTGGAGTTACAGTTCCAAGGCTCTGCTGACTTGTGGAAGAAACCATGTCCGAAAGGCCTTTTACACCAGAACGGACCGTCATTTCAAAACCGCTGTCAATTTTTCCGTCAGCATCAACAATGACAGGCCAGGTTTCAAAATCATCTTCCTGCTTGTCCTCGTAATTCCAAAGATAAAGGCCTTTTTCAATTCTTACTTTCTGTTTTCTTTGGGTGCCATTATCCACAAGAGTAAAATTTCCGTCATAGGCTTTTGATGCCCTTGAAGTTTCCCTGGAATAAAGAAGTTTTCCGCTCAGAGCAAATTTCAGCATCTGTGCGTTTTCTTCATAATATCCCTGAAAGAAAAAACTTCCGTCTTTTTTGATTTTGCCGTTTACAGAGGAATTGTCTGGACTTGTTATTTTTCCTGTTTCTGAAACGGAAACCAATATGCGGGTTTCAGGTTCAACAAAAGAACCGTTTTCAATGTATACTGCATTACCCCAGGACTTCTTTGAAATGTTCTGCCAGGCTTCCATACCATAAGCCTTGTACTGTGCAGTAATTTCTATGCAGTCAACAAACCTTTCATAGTCATAGGAATAAATGCCATCCTGAAGGAAAGCCCCCTTTGCTGCATGAACCTGACTGCAGAGGGACAGTAACAAAAACACAAAAGACATTTTTATCAAACTTTTTTTCATCTATTTTCTCCCGTTTATTTTTTTTCTGATGAAGGCAGGCCTTACCGTATGTGGATTATACCAGTTCCTGTAATTTTCAACATAGATATCTTCTTCCCTTTCAATGAATTTCTGCCACAAATCTTCACGTATAAGAACATAAGAAGAATCAACCTTTACCAAACATTCTTCAATAGTTTCCGCAGTTTCATCATAAAGCTGATTTTCAATGGCGATGGGATTTACACCGTAGGCAAGACGCCAGAGTTTTTCTACCGGAACAGGAAAATCAGGAACATAATTCAAGGCATCCCTAAGATTTTTTTCATAGGTATACACATGGTTCAAGCCAAGATGTGCAATCAAAAGGGAATCGTCCGGAAGTTCAATATTCTGCACAATTTTTTTGTAATAGGCATAAGGCGGATCTCGATTTACATCGTAAACAGATTTTGTTGTAAATCCAACACATGCCAAAACAATAGACAAAAGGACACCTGCAAGAGTTTTTCTTGGACTTGCAATCATTTTATCCAAAACAAAGATCATAATTACAATGATGCATGGAACTGCACTCAATAGCATTCTGTATCCCATATCAAGGACATTTAGGTTCCAGAAGGGAAAAACCAAAACCGGAATCATAAAGATCAGGCAGTTGAAGAATCTTTTTTTCCAGAAAACAGCGGCTGTCGCAAGGAAACAAATCCAGCCTGAAAGAACTGCAAGGGAAAGTTCCAGACAGATTCTATAACCGATTGCCTTTACCATGAAGGGCGAAAACACCGGAAGCACAGGTCCCAAAGAAAAAACGGATTTGAATCTTGGAAGCTGCCTTGAGAACAAAAGGAATCCTGCAATTAATGCAAACACGACAAGGGCAACCTGCTTTTTTAATGAAAGTTTTCCAAGGACCACAAGCACAGTAAAGACAAAGGCAAAAGCGGCGGAAACAAGATGGCTCAGGAAACACAGGATGAAAAGCAAGGCGGGGAAAAGTAAATTGCAAACCGACTTTTCCTTTTTTTCTTTGAATGCAAATACTGAAGAAACATAAAAGATGAAGAAAGTTATTCCCGTCAGGTTGTTTATGAAGTTTATGCACATGGAACTTACGGAAAAGGATGCAGCACAAAGGGCAGCCCCCATTAAAGAAAAACCGTAGTTCACCTTAAGTTTTTTCAGGGCAATTAATATCGAATAGACCAGCAGGGAAGAAATCAGGGAAGCATATATTTTGCATCCCAATACAGGGTTTCTGAACAGAAAGGCAAATATTCCGCAAAGGTAATATCCTATCTTGTAGTCGGGATTTTCTAGGCGACCGTTAAGGGCAAAGGATTTAGCCTGAAGTGCATAGAAATATCCGTCAAGGCCTGCGGGCTCAGATGATTGCAAAAGCATCTGCAATCTGCACACAAAAACCGCAATTGCAATTATAACCGGAAGAACTATTTTAATTTTTGAAACTGATTTTATCATTTATCTACTAAGTTCCTTCTTTACGGTAGCAGGAACTCCAGCTGCAAGGACATTTTCCGGAACCTCATCAAGGACAAGGGCACCGGCACCGATAACAGAACCGCTTCCTACTTTTTCACACAGGATCATTGCCCTCATGCCGCACCATATTCCCTTTCCAAGTTCTATGTCATGGTGGATGCACTTGCCGGCCCTATGGTCGCTTCCTTCTATATTATGACTCTGGCAATTGAAAACAGTTTCCGGACCGATTTCGCAGTTTTCGCCAATGGTGACCTTATTGAACCCGCCTGTGTAAATGCGGCAGTTCTGTCCAATCCACACATTGTCCTTTATGATTATTTTTCCAGGACCATAAGCCCTGAAGCCGGAATTGATTTTTGCTGAAGGAGAAACTTCAACATCCATCAGCCTTAAAACAAACCTTCTGTATCCAAAGCAGGAAGACGGAAGAAAATCCAGGCACTTATTAAAAATAAACCGTTTAAAAGTAACAAACATATGTGTATAATGGTTTTTAACGAAAATTATTTCAAGTAAAAAAAGGAGACATCATGAAAAAGCTTTTTCTTATGTTGAGTGCATTCATTCTTTGTTCGGCAGCATTCGGCCAGTCAAAATGGTTCAAGGCACAGTCTAAATCTGCATCCGTTAAATCCGTAACAGCCACAAGCGAACTTGTTGAAGCCCAGTTTGATGGAAAATATCTTTATCCACCTATCAACATTCTTGACGGTGATTTTAACAGTACATGGTGCGAGGCTGACCAGAAAGGTTCCGGCATTGGAGAATCAATTACTGTTGAATTTGCAGAACCGGTTTCCTTTGATGAAATCCAGATTGTAAACGGTTTTGTAAGCAAGGATTATTATCTTAAGAACAACCGTGTAAAGACTCTTCGCCTTACTCAGGTTGCAAAGGAACATTTCCAGCAGAAGGACTATACACTTAAGGACAATGTTCAGGACTGGCAGTCAATTAAATTTGATTTACTTCAGACAGCCCAGACACTTACCCTTGAAATCCGCGATGTTTACAGAGGATCAAAATATGACGACACCTGTCTTGATGATATCCGTCTTTTATACAA
>JAUNCR010000070.1 GCA_030526505.1 Spirochaetales bacterium | reverse complement strand
AAAGGGATAATGTTTTAATAGGTGATATAAAATATAAAAGGATTCGTTCTGTTGAGGGAACGGATGAAGAAAGGAATGCCACATGGAGAATAATCAATACAACCATGTATTATAACTTGTTGGGTTCTGAAATTTTTAAGAATCACCTAATAGGAATTGATTTTAAAAGGAATAAATTTTGCATAAACTGACGACTTTCGTTTAAAACATAATTTCGTAATCGCAAATTAAGTTTACGGTTACGCTTGAGACTAAACAAATATGAAATAAAAAAAATTGCCTGAGCTATTGGCTTCATTCCATAACTCAGGCAAGCAAAAGATTTCTATTTTATTTCGTCGTAAAAACAGAAGTAGAAACAGCCATTACGACAGGAATGTAAATAATCTTATTGTATTTCATAGATAAACTCCTTCCGATGAAACTCGCTAAACAAGCGTTCCTTTAAATGTGTTTCCATTCAAACTGTCCAAACGAACATTCACAAAAGAACCGATGATTTTTGGATCTGCACGGAAGGCTACGCGTTCATTCTGTTCCGTCTTGCCCAGGAGTTCGTTCTGATCATCCTTGGAAACAATGTCCGCAAGAACTTTTATTGTCTTGCCTACCCTGCGCTTCATTACCTTCTGTGTAAGTTCCAGCTGAAGGTTGATGATTTTCTGGAGCCTTTCCTTCTTCACTTCAACAGGAATCTGGTTGTCCATTTTTTCTGCTGGAGTTCCTTCGCGTGGATTGTAGAAATACATGAAGGCGCTTTCGTATTCAACTTCCTTCATGAGGGAATAGGCTTCTTCAAATTCTTCGTCAGTCTCACCAGGGAAACCAAGCATTATGTCTGTTGTAAGTTCAACATCAGGGACTGCTTTTCTAAGGCGTTCAATGAGGGAAAGATAATCTTCTCTTGTATATTTTCTGTTCATGCGGCGGAGGACTTCGCTTGATCCGTGCTGTACGGCAAGGTGGATTCCGCGGCAGATCTTTCTGTCAGTCCTTATCACTTCAATGAGTTCATCGCTGAAATCCTTTGGATGGCTTGATTCAAAACGGATCCATTCAATCGTAGATTTTATTTCATCAAGATGAGCGCTGATGATTTTCAAAAGTTCAGGGAACTTAATTCCGTTGTCGTTGTAGCTGTTTACATTCTGACCAAGCAAACAGATTTCGCGGACCTTTCTTTCTGAAAGGATATCAAGCTCATGAAGGATGTCCTTTACGGAACGGCTTGTTTCCCTTCCGCGAAGATAAGGAACGATGCAGTAGGTGCAGAAATTGTTGCAGCCATGCATGATAGGAACAAAAGTACTGAAGGCATTTTCTTCATAATAGCTTTCAGCAAATTTATAGACTGGTTCAACATCGCCCATTTCATACTTGATGTTTTTTTCTACAGCCGGAATTATCTCATGGAATTTTTCCTTGCCGAAGGTTCCAACAACATAGTCCACAACAGGCCACTGCTTTTTAAGGTCGTGCAAAAGGCGTTCCGCCATGCAGCCCATGACAACAACTGTCAAAGGCTTTGGTCCGTTCTTTGCAACATAGTCTGCGGCAACTTCCATGTTGCGTCTCTTGGCATCCTTTGCAAGGACACGTACTTTCTTGAGCCCCGTAAAAAATCCAAGGCGGCCGAAAATTCTTTCTTCTGCACTTCCGCGTACGGAACAAGTGTTTATCACGACAAAATCAGCAAGCTGAACGTCTTCCGCCTTTGTCCATCCGCGCTTGATAAGTATCTGTTCAACTGCAGCAGACTCCGCAATGTTCATCTCGCAGCCGTAGTTTTCAATAAAATAAGTCATAGGGTGTACTCCGTATAGGCATAGGCATTGTGGGCATGGATGCTTTCTTCGTTTTCGGCTTCCACACTGAACCAGGTGAACTTTCCGCCGCCTTCAAAATCCTTAAGGGCAATGTATACTTCGCGTACAACATCTTCAACAAAGCGAGGATTATCGTAGGCATGTTCCGTTACGAATTTTTCATCCTGCCTTTTGAGAACTGAATACAATGGAGATGATGCTGAATTTTCAATGACTTCAATCAAATCTTCAAGCCAGAAGAAATCCCTGTAAAGAATCTTTACGGTAACTGTCCCGCGCTGATTGTGGGCGCCGTATTCCGAAATTGCCTTTGAACATGGGCACAAGGTTGTAACGGGAACCTTCACCTCAAGATAGAATTTCTTTTCTTCCTCTGAAACTTCCGCCTCGTAGGTACAGGTATACTTGATTATTCCCTTTGAATGGGAAACAGGAGCTTCTTTTTCTATATAATATGGGAAACAGATCTTTCCAAAGGACTTTTCCGCCTCCAGTTTAATCCGTATCTCCTCAAGCATCTCCATGAAGTGATTGATTGAAATGTCCTCGCGATACTTATGGAACACTTCAATGAAACGGCTCATGTGAGTTCCCTTGAAATGGTGCGGAAGGTTTACAAAAAGATCTACCGTCGCCGTAGTATTCTGGACCTTATGTTTCTTGTCCAGAACGCAGACCGGATACTCAACGTTCCGTACGCCAACCTTCTTAAGAGGAACTTCTCTATTATCTTCAGAATTCTGAATGTCTATCATAATAATTTATAATTCATAATTCATAATTGAACGACTATAATTTCTGTAAGAAAAATGGGACGCCGGCGAAAAGTACGAGCGAACGTTTCCGCAGGGAGCGAAGCGACTGAGGACTTAGTGAGCCGTACTTTTCGCCGAAGCTGGGGCCCGTTTTTCTTATAGGTTATTTTCTGCTGACTCAAGTGTATTGTAAATCAGCATTGCGATGGTCATAGGTCCTACTCCGCCTGGAACCGGTGTAATGAAGCTCGCCTTTTCCTTTGCGCCTTCAAAATCAACATCACCGACAAGGCGGAATCCGCTCTTCTTTGTGCTGTCAGGGATTCTGTTAACGCCAACATCGATTACACAGGCACCTTCCTTGATCATGTCGCCTGTAACTGTTGCAGGATGACCGGAAGCAACGATGAGGATGTCTGCATTCTTTGTGTATTCAGCAAGATTTTTTGTTCCCGTGTGGCAGATTGTTACCGTAGAATTGAATTCCTTGCGGATCATGAGGAGTGCCATTGGCTTTCCAACGATGTTTGAGCGGCCAACGACAACAACATTCTTACCGCTTGTCTCAACACCCATCTTCTTCAAAAGAACTGTAATTCCGTTTGGTGTACATGGAAGGAATCCCTTTTCACCAGTAACAAGTTTACCTACATTTACCGGGTGGAATCCATCAACATCCTTTTCTGGAACGATGGCATTTGTAACTTTCTTTTCATCAATATGCTTTGGAAGAGGCAGCTGAACAAGGATACCGTGAACAGACTTGTCGTGGTTCAATTCATCAATAAGCTTAAGAACTTCTTCTTCTGAAGTATCTGCAGGAAGTACTACACTTTTGTCTGCCATTCCAGCTTCTTCAAGAGCCTTTCTTTTACCTGTAACATAACTAACGCTGGCAGGATTGTCTCCAACAAGGATAACAGCAAGACATGGAACAATGCCCTTTGCCTTCAATCCTTCAACCTTCTTTGCAACATCAGCCTTAACCTCAGCCGCAATCTGCTTTCCGTCAATAATAACAGCACTCATGTAACCTATCCTCCATCTCTTTATTTTATAAATGATTCACAATGTACATATTGTTGAAAAAATAGACCAAAAACTCTATAATTCGGCAATATTATAGTAAAAAACAACAAATTGCCATAGGAATATTTATGAAACGTATATTTACAACTCTTGCAGTTTGCCTCATTGCCTTTTCTTTTGCAGCGGCACAGGCAGATTTGCCAAAAACCCAGTACATTCAGAATGCAAGCGATTCCGGTAATTCGGATGACGAATATGAAGAAAATGAAGAAGGAGACATCATTTTCGACTACGGAATGCACCTTCCAGGAGACCAGTTCATCAGGCTTTCCCTCGGAACTTCATATCCGCTCAACTTTCCTGACCCTTCAAGCGTTGTAAGCGGAACTTCTCAGCTTAAACTTGGCGGGGTTGCATCCATCGGATACCACAGTTTCATCACATCCCAGATTGCACTCGGCATTGACCTTGGATTCGGATTCAACATTACAGTAGGAAGCCATTCATTCAATACGGTTCCTATGGTTTTCTCAGGAACCTATGAACCTTCATTGGGCAGACTCTCATTCCCTATTTCAGCCGGTGTCGGCTTTGCCTGGGAATCATACAACGGAAAGAATTACTTCCCTGGACTTGCATTCAAAACCAGAGCCGGTGCACATTACAGAATTACAGAAAGCTGGACAGCAGGTCTTGAAACTTCATACCTCTGCCTTCCTCAGTTCAATTCATTGCACCACAGCGGAGATAAAAACAAGTTCGGTCATTTCTGGACGGTCGAAGCATGTGCCAGATACCTTTTCTAAAAAAGTTTTACCAAGGATAGCATTATGAAAAAAAATAGATTCTTTGCCTTTGTTTCAGCAATATCACTTACAGCAGGACTTCTGTTCACTTCCTGCTATGACAACATATACAGCCTCATTGAAAGGGAAGTTGCCATTGACAATGACGGTTTGAACGGCGACATTTCTAACATTGTTCGCTGCGGGGATTACCTTTTCCTTTCAAACGGAACAATTTTGGGAAAGAAAGCCGAACCTAGAATCACAAAGAACTGGAGAAGAACAACCACTCCTGTTACTGGTTCCAGCGAATTCAATGTAAGCCACAGAGTTCAGATGCTTGCAGCAGACAGCACCTATGTATATGCCCTTACCTTCTATTACAATGAAGGAGACGACGGTTCAAACTTCAACTTCAAGAGGGCAATCTATGCGGCAAAGGCCGAAGATTTCCCATATTTAAACTGGAGCCTCGTAAATACATTGCCTTTGACTACGGGATACACCATCGGAGATGACTATCACTCGATTAAAAACATCTTTGACAATAAATCCAACACATCAAGGAATGCCTATGTAAACATCATGGGCAACATTTTCAAGCTGAACGGTACGGATACTCCGGTAATTCAGTATGTGGCAGACCGCTTCATCGGTGGAAAAAACGCAATAACACAGATTATGAACTGTGCTAACTTTAAGGGAACCGATTATTTCTCAAACTACTACGCCTTTGCAGCAAACGACGATAACATCTACTTCGCTCCAACCTACACAAAGGGAGATTCCCATACAATTTCCAATTCATCACTCTTTTACTATACAAGCAATCCTTCAAGCGGCATTTATTACTCATTGAAGGCAAAGCACAACATTCTTTCCCTTGCAATGACAAAGGACTTTCTTTTTTACGGAACAGACAATGGCCTTGAAAGGCTTTGCATTGATCCGTCAAGTTCTCTCATGGGACAGGTTGTATCTTTCAAGAACAACGGTGACAGCGTAATCTCCGAGCATGTTTACATGGTTTATGCCTTGGACGAAACAAAACCAATGAACATGACAGACCTTTACTGTGCATCAACAATCTACTCATCGATTTCTTCAAGCACAGACTCTTACGACAGCATCGGTCTTTACGCCTGTAACGCGGGCGGCAAGTGGGACCGAGACGGCGAGTAATGAACGACAATGACCTTTTCCGAGCAGCAGCATTAAATTCCCACGAGCCTCTTGCATCCCGCATGAGGCCGCGTTCTCTTGACGAATACATCGGACAGAGCCATATTGTCGGAAAAGGACGACTTCTAAGGCGTGCAATTCAGGCCGATCAGCTTACATCAGTAATTTTTTACGGGCCACCTGGAACAGGTAAAACAACCCTTGCCCGGGTAATAGCAAATCATACAAGCTCACACTTCATCACCCTAAATGCTGTCCTTACCGGCGTTGCAAACATTCGCGATGCCATCAAGGAAGCGGAAGACAAGAAAAACCTCTACGGCAGAAAAACAATCCTCTTTGTAGATGAAGTTCACAGATGGAACAAAAGCCAGCAGGACGCCCTTCTCCCTTGGGTTGAAAATGGAACCATAATTTTAATAGGCGCCACAACAGAAAATCCTTTTTTTGAAGTAAACAAGGCTCTTGTTAGCCGCAGCCGTGTATTCCAGCTTAAATCCCTTGAAAAGGAAGATTTGATTTTTGCCGCAACCCAGGCCCTCAACGACAAGGAAAGGGGATACGGAAATTACAGGGTGACTTTTGAAGAAGGTGCCCTTGAGCATCTTGTGGAAACTGCCAACGGAGACTGCCGTTCCCTTTTGAACGCCCTTGAGCTTGCCGTTGAAACCACACCGGAATCCTGGCCACCATTGGTCGGATCAGAAATCTACATTTCAAAGGAAGCCTGCGAAGAAAGCATCCAGAAAAAGGTTGTACTCTACGACCGTGACGGGGACTATCATTACGACATTATCTCCGCATTCATAAAAAGCCTTAGGGGCCGCGATCCAGATGCCGCCTGCTACTGGCTTGCAAGAATGGTAAAGGCTGGAGAAGACCCTCACTTCATTTTCAGAAGGATGTTAATCTCAAGCTGCGAGGACACAGGCCTTGCAGATCCGATGGCAATACAGGTTGTTGAAAGCTGCGCCGCAGCCTTTGACCGTGTCGGCTTTCCGGAAGGAAATTACTTCCTTGCACACGCAGCCCTTTACCTGTCAACCGCTCCAAAATCGAATTCAAGCATGGCATTTTTTGACGCCATGTCTGCTGTTGAAAAGGAAGATGTTGAAGTTCCAAATCATTTGAAAGACAACAACCGCGACGCAGAAGGTTTCGGACACGGCAAAGGTTATCTATATCCTCACGCATACCGCGACCATTGGGTTGCACAGCAGTATCTTCCGGATGCCCTCACAGGCAGGGTTTTCTACACTCCATCAGAACAGGGATACGAAAATGAAATCCGCGATGATGTACTTAGCCGCAGGGAAGCACAGATTGCTGCCATTCTTGAAGATGCCGACGGTACGGAAAACCTTATGGTAAATCCTGTTTCCGACTGGTGGGCCCAAGCAGGTCATTTTGCAGGATTTGAAAAGACCGAAGAAAACCTTACATTCACACCTGAAGACAAAGGCCGCAATGCAAGCCTTAACCGTGCGGAAAATGCATGGAAGGCAAGAACAGAACTCAATCGTGCGGAGATTCTCCTTGAAACCCGCAATGCAATGATTTCCTCCGCAGAAGTTTTAAGGCACCACAGGTGTCTTGTTGCCAATGCCGACGACGGGCTTCTTGTTTTTGACCTCATAAGAAAAACTCCGGAAGGACATGTCTACGGAATCTGCAGGACTGAGAAAGGAATGGATACGCTTAAGCAGTATTCCTCTACCCTTGCTGAACTGGACCAGCCTGAATATGCGGTTCAACCGGCAGACAACCTTTGGAAAGACGGAACCCTTGAAAAGGCGATGGAGAAATTCACCGACAGGGAATACGACAGGTTCTTTGCCCGCAACATTTTTGCAACAAAGGATGACATGGCAAGGTGCGCTGAAATTTTTGACTCACTGAAGCAAAAGGGAATCCTTTCAAAGAATTCAAGAATCGTTTTAAGCCAGATAATTCCATCTGGCGGACAGCATCTGAGCAGGCTCATTAAAAACGACGGAAACAAAAGCATTGAGGAAATCGCAAAGGCAGAAAAAGCATTCTTTGCAAATGCAGAAAACAGTCTTTTCAACTGGGATGAAACTTCAATAGAAGAAACCTTCCGTGCAAAAGGCCTTGAATGCAAGTGCATTCCTTTCACTCAAACGGAAAAAAGGCGCATCAGTGAAGCAGACTGTGGCAAATGGTTTGATGCAGAACATTCCGCCTACGGTAAATTCATTTCAGAAAAAGCCGGCATGGAAAACTTCAGCACATTCAAGGAACTTTTCCTTCAGGAAGCCCAGAAAAGCACCTTCGACTGGAAAGTTAAAAACTGCATAATCATAATCGGCTGACAGACAATTTGAAGCCCCGCCCTTTAATTGATTTTTTACGGCAAAACCTATATATTTTTTCTCTATGGATTTAATCAAAAAACTCGATGAATGTGAAAAGCGCCTGAAGGAAGTGCAGGAACTTGTCATGGATCCTGATCTCGTTAAGGACCAGAAGAAATACAAGGACACAATGAGAGAAAACGGCTACCTTACAGAAGTTTGCGAACTTTATGCCGAATATAAGAAGATTCTCCAGGGCATCAAGGATTCCACAGAAATGATCACTATGGAAGACGATGTTGAAATGAAGGAAATGGCCCGTGAAGAATTGAAGGCCCTTGAAGAAGCTTAAATTGATTCCACCTGATCCACTTGATGAAAAGAACATCATCCTTGAAATCCGTTCAGCAGCCGGTGGTGACGAAGCTTCACTCTTCGTACGCGATGTTTGGGAAATGTACATTCACCTTGCAGAACGCAAGGGATGGAAGACGGAAACAATGGAAGCCCAGGAAACTGAAGTTGGCGGATTCAACAAGATCGTAACTTCAATCAGCGGAAAATTCGTTTACGGAACACTCCGCTTTGAATCTGGAGTTCACCGCGTTCAGCGCGTCCCAGCAACCGAAAGCCAGGGTCGCCTTCAGACTTCAACAGTTACAGTTGCAGTTCTTCCGGAAGCGGAAGAAGCAGACATTACAATCAACCCAGGCGATGTTCGCGTAGATGTTATGCGTGCTGGTGGACCAGGCGGACAGTGTGTTAACACAACAGACTCTGCCGTTCGTTTGACACACATTCCTACAGGTATTGTTGTTATTCAGCAGGACCAGAAGAGCCAGATCAAGAATAAGGAAAAGGCATGGCAGGTTTTGCGTGCCCGTCTCTTTGACCTTAAGCAGGGAGAACTGGACAAGGAACGCTCAACAGCCCGCAAGCTGATGGTTGGAAACGGCGACCGTTCTGAAAAGATCAGAACCTACAACTACCCACAGGACCGCATCACTGACCACCGCATCAACATGAGCGTGCACAATCTTCCAGGCTTCATGATGGGCAACATGGACGACATGCTTGATGCCCTCAATGTTTACGCAAAAGAAGAACAGTTCAACGAACTTGATAAATAGGTTTGAAAGGCAGCAGGTGAAAAAATCTGCTGCTTTTTTTTATCAGCATTTGGAAAAAGACATGACAATCAGGCAGTTCAAACAGACAGCAATAGAAAAACTTTCCTCATCACCTTCCCCTGCCCTTGATATAGATGTACTTCTTCAATGGGTTCTTCAGAAAGACAATACCTTCATTTTATTTAACAGGGACCTTGAACTGACAAAGGAACAGTTAGAAAAACTTTCTGCTGCAGTCGAACAAAGAATGACCGGGCTCCCGGTTGCATACATAACTGGAACCAAAGAATTCTTCGGCTACGACTTCCATGTTTCACCCGACGTCCTCATTCCAAAACCGGACACGGAAGTCCTGATAGAAAATGCCGCCAACTGGATCATGGATGAATACACAAGGCAGCCCAGAATCTTCAACATCTGCGACATGTGCACCGGCAGCGGTTGCGTTGGAATCAGCCTGATGAAATTCCTTTCGGAATCAGACGGAACGATTTCAAAGGAACATCTTCCTGGCTTTACCATGTGCGACATAAGTTCTGCCGCCCTTGCAGTTGCAAAACAAAACGCCGACAGACTCCTTTCTAAAACACAGAGACAGAAGTTCAATTTCGTGCAGACAAACCTTTTTGACAATCTGGGGCATGCAAAGGTGGGCATCTACGACATCATAGTTTCAAACCCACCCTATGTTCCGGCATCGGAAACCACAGAACTTTTAAAAGACGGAAGGAGCGAGCCACGACTTGCCTTGGACGGAGATGTTACCCTTGAAGGAAAGCCAAGCGGAACCAATGACGGCCTTGCACTGATACGAAACCTTATTCCCCAGGCCTACAGGTTCCTTATCCCGGGCGGAATGCTAATCCTTGAAACAGGCGAATACAATGCCGAGGAAACAGAAAAAATCATGCAGGAAAACGGCTTCAAGAATACAAAACTCTACTACGACCTTGAAGGCCAGTTAAGAAATGTCTCGGGAATAAAATAAGATTGCAGGCAAAAAAAATCCCACGGCAATGTTTCGGAAAACACGGCGTGGGATTCATTCTATCAGTTGACCCCGGTTTATTTTACGAGAGTCTTGTAAAGGTCGATAACCTTCTTCTTTGTAACTGCCTTTGGATTTGATTCAACGAATGTGCTCTTCATTACATTGTCTGCAAGGAATTCCAAATCGTCTTTTGTAAGTTCAAGACCTTCGATTACGCTTGGAAGCTTAAGATCCTTTGCAAGTTTTTCAACTGCAGTAACGGCAGCTTTTCTATATGCATCAGGTTTTGCAGTGGCAGAAATCTTTGCTCCGAGGGCAAGGGCTATATCCTTATACTTTGTTCCGCTTGCGGCTGCATTGTGCTGCATTACGCCTGAAAGCAAAAGTGCCGATGTAAGCTTTGCAGGAACTCCGTTGGCAGCTTCAAGTGCATTTGCCATTGCAGTTGCAAGACCTGCACTGCTGTTAGAAACTGCAAGGCCGGCGAGATACTGACCGTAAAGAATCTGTTCCTTTGCTGCGTTTGCTGAGGATGTTCCCTTAACTGCATCCTTAACATTTTCCGCAATGATCTTGATTGACTCAACGGCATTTATGTCTGTCATGAGCCATGATTCCTTGCATACGAGGGCTTCTACAGAAGATGCAATGAGTGCAACTGAAGAAACTGCAAAATCCTTTGAAGATGCAAAAATGTCTGAATCGCAGATAACTGCATCAGCAAGTGCGTGAACATCAAAACATTCAATCTTCTTGCGCTGGGCTTCGTCATCGAGCATTACATCGTAGCCAAATCCACGGGCATTTCCAACTGAAGAATATACAAGGTAAAGTGGAATTGCAGGCTTTTTTGACTTGTCGCGGCCTTCAAGCTTGCGGGCATCGATGATGTCAGGGTTTCCAAGGAGAACTGCAGCAGCCTTAGCAGTATCCATAACGGATCCAGAGCCAAGGGCAACAATAACATCTGCTCGGAAAGACTTGGCAACTTCGACTGCAGCCTTAACATTGTTCACTGTTGCGGCCATGTTCACGCGGTCAAAAACCTGATAAACAAGCTTGTTCTTTGCTATAAGAGATGTAATTTTTTTTGCAGCACCACTTTCTTCAGCAGAACCGTCTGTTATTACAAGAATACGCTGAAAATCGCGGTTCTTGATGATATCCATTAAATTTTTTATAGCGCCACTGCCAAAAAAGGAAAATGCGCTTGTAGCTATCTGATTAGGCATAAAATTCTCCTGAATTTTTACGCGGATATTATGACTGTAAATCCCCTAATCGTCAAGGCAATTATGAAATTACTATACAAAACTCTTGAAATACTTCATGTAGAAGTTTATATTTAGGTCATGAAAAATACAAATAATAGAAAGAACCTTGCATTTTTTATGGCAGCAGTACTTTTTTTACTGACTTCCTGCACGCAAAAGAAGTCTTCTCCAGTTCAGTCTGATTCCATTGACACAAACACTATAAAAATTACGGCCACTTTTTACCCCCTTTATGTATCGTTATTAAACATAACGGACGGAATCGAGGGAATTGAACTTTCCCTGCTCGCTCCTCCAGACACAGGCTGCCTTCACGACTACCAGCTTACAACAAAGGACATGAAGAAAATCGAAACCTGCAGCATCCTGGTTGCCAACGGGGCCGGAATGGAAGACTTCATTGAAAAAATTCTGGAAACAAAGAAAGATTCACTTATTATTGCAGCAGAAGGTTTTGAACTTACAGACAACAATTCACATGTATGGGTGTCTCCCGAAGGAGCAATTCACCAGACACAGAGGATTGTGGAAGGACTATCTCAGCTTGACCCTTCAAACGCAACAAAATATGTAATGAACGGAAACGCCTACCTTATGAAACTTCAGAACCTTAGAAGCTACATGCACTCAATTCTCGATGAATATGCAGGAAAGAAAATCGTAACTTTCCACGAAGCCTTTCCATACTTTGCATCCGAATTCAACCTTGAAATTGCATCGGTCATTGAAAGGGAACCTGGAGAAGCACCTGGCCCAAAGGAACTCAAGGAACAGATTTCGGAAATCAACTCAATCATTTCTGACGGAAATAAAATTGCACTTTTTGCAGAACCTCAGTATTCTTCCAGTGCTGCAGAAATCATAGCAAAGGAAACTGGTCTAAAGGTTTATGAACTGGACCCTTGCGTTACTGGAAACCTTAAGTCAGAATACATAAAGGATTCCTACATAAACTCAATGAAGAAAAATGCTGAAGTTCTAAAGGAAGCTTTGGCAAAATAAAACAACGGAAAAGAATAATGCCATGCCTAATCGGTAAGCAGCATGTTTGCTGTACTAGAATTGCAGGCCTTAGCGTAAAGGGCCGCCACGACTATATTCTCAAGGACATAAACCTTCACATCCACTGCGGGGAACTGACGGCTATCGTCGGACGCAACGGAGCGGGAAAGACAACCTTCATGAAGGCTTTGCTCAATACGATTCCACACACAGGAACTGTAATCTACGAAGGCGAAAGATGCGCCGGCCACTGCGGAAAGGACAGGACCAGCGACCACGACCGCTACTGCACCTGCCAGAAAAAAATTCCGTACACGACAACAAAACCTGTATTCGGCTATGTACCCCAGTCCCTTTCAGTGGAACCTGGAACTCCAACCAGCGTGGAAGACATGGTGCTTTCCTGCATTTCAAAAAGGCCTGTATGGCTTCCCCACAGAAAGAAGGACAAGGAAAGGGTTCTTGAAATTTTAAAATCCACAAACGCCCATGAACTTGTAAACCGCCGAGTTTGCGATCTTTCAGGCGGAGAACTTCAGCGCGTAATGCTTGCCCTTGCAATTCATCCGGTACCGGACATCCTTCTGCTGGATGAACCCGTTAGCGGCGTAGACAGAACCGGATTAAAATCTTTCTATGAACTTGTTTCTTCAATCAGAAGAGACTATGACATTACGGTCCTCCTCATCAGCCACGACCTGGATTTGGTTGCAAGACACGCAGACAGGGTTGTGTTCATAAACAACAGCAGCGCCATCATCGGCAAGGTTGAGGATGTTTACGGAAACAAGGAATTCGTAGATGTATTCGGACACATTGAGCTTCCGGAAGACAACGATGATGATGAGGATGAATGCCAGCACGACCACGGGGAGGAAGAATAATGAACCTGATCTATTCATTCATAGACGCAGTACTTCCATTTGAATGGCTTTCTCCAACCTTCATGAAGAATGCGTTCCTTGCCATTCTCATTGCCTGCCCTCTTTTCGGAATGCTTGGAACTTCAGTAGTTTCAAACCGAATGAGTTTTTTCAGCGATGCCATCGGACACAGCGCATTGACAGGAATTGCCCTTGGAGTAATTCTTGGCATCCGCGATGTTACAATTTCAATGATCGTATTTTCCCTTCTCCTTGGTTTTGCAATCATCTCGGTAAAGATCAAGGGAAAATCTTCCAGCGACACAATCATCGGAGTTTTCTCTTCTACGGCAGTTGCACTCGGCATCGTCCTTCTTTCGGCAGGCGGTAACTTTGCAAAATACCAGAAGTATCTTGTTGGTGACATCCTTAGCATTCAGCCGGAAGAAATTCTTCTTTTGATTTGTTCGGCAGTTGTACTTCTTGTGGTATGGGTAATTTTCTACAACAGGATGCTTCTTGTTTCCATGCACTCGGTTTTTGCCAAGAGCCGCGGAATAAAGACTTTCTTAATAGAACAGATTTTTGCACTGCTCACCGCAGTCATAGTAACCGTAAGCATCAGATGGACTGGACTTCTTGTAATCAATTCACTTCTGGTATTGCCTGCAGCCGCATCAAGGCTTGTGAGCCGCTCAACAGGAAGATACACATTGATTTCAGTTCTCATTTCTCTTGTCAGCGGAATTCTGGGACTCGCATTGAGCTACCAGTTCAACACGGCAAGCGGTGCATCCATCGTACTCGTCAACGCAGTCCTTTTCATGGGCTGCCTTGCATTCACAATCGTAAGGAGACAAAATTGATTTCTGCAGTAATTTTTGATTTGGACGGAACCCTGCTCGATACAATCCAGGACCTTGCCGACAGCTGCAACAAAACCCTAGAACAGCTTGGAATGCCATTACGCACTTTGGATGAAGTCCGCAGTTTTGTAGGCAACGGAATTGCACGGCTAATGGAACAGGCAGTTCCTGGCGGAAAAGAAAACTGTGATTTTGAAAAGTCGGTTGAGCTGATGAAAAAAAACTACAGCACAAACTGGCACAACAAGACGAAACCCTACGACGGAATAATGGATTTGATTTCCGCATTGAAAAACCGCGGAATCAAAATCGGGATAAATTCAAACAAACCGGACCCACAGGTGAAGGAACTTGCACGGCTTTATTTTTCAGAAGTTGTAGACGAAACTACTGCAGTAGGAGAAAAGGAAGGATTTAAGAGAAAACCTTTCCCCGACCTTGCAAATGAAATCATCCGCATCATGGATGAAAAAAAAGATAATGTAGTCTACATCGGAGATTCTGAAGTTGATGTTGCAACAGCCCGCAATGCAGGCCTCAAGTGCATCAGCGTAACCTGGGGGTTCAGAAGCAGAAAATTACTCGAAGAAAACGGGGCAAAAATTTTTGCCGACAGACCGGAAGATATTCTTGGTTTAATTGAACAACTATGAACAAAGACATTTTTTTACAGGGACAGGTAGCAGAGGATTTTGATTTCTACAGAATCCGCGAAATGATTTCTCACTTTGCTCAGAGCGAAGAAGGACGGGACTCTGTTCTTGAGCGTGAAAGCACCACAGACAAAGAAAAGATTGACCTCTATAAAAACCTCGGAAGGCAATGGCATCTATACCTTAACTCAAACAACCCGCAGGCCCTTTTTGCATGGCCACCGGTAAAGGAGATTTTTACGGCTTTAGGCGTGGAATTAGCAGCCTTAAACCAGGAACAGATTTTTGCACTTGGTCTTTTTGCAACCTATGT
>JAUNCR010000069.1:13148-15252 GCA_030526505.1 Spirochaetales bacterium | reverse complement strand
GTTGCTCTCCTTCCAATAATTATACAACCCCTTTTTTAGAATGGCAAATTTTTGGATTCTACTGTTCTTCCTGGCTTTCCATCCTTTCGATTGCTGCTGCAAGGTCTGCCTTGGAAGCGGCTTCCGTCACATCTACTTCACGATCAAACCTCAGGTAATATAGGCTGCAGGTCACTTTTTCAGGACTTACATTCATCATCTGGCTAACGGCCTGTCTGTAACAGGCAAGCTGGTCCCAGTAAATTTCAGGCTTTACTTCCTGATTTGTCTTGTAATCCACAACTGTGAAAGTTCCGTCTTCGTTCTCAAAGACAAGGTCTATGGTTCCCTTTATGATTCTGCTGGTGTCGTCCTTCAATGTAATCCTGCAGCGGAATTCATATTCTGCCTTGTGCCATTTTGAAGAAAGGGCCCTTTTCCCAAGTTCAGTCTTTTCAAATCTGTCGGCCATGAGGGTGCAGATTTTCCTGATTTTTTCCATTGATGCAGTTCTGTCTTCAAGACCGGCAATGTCGCGGTTTGAAACTACGGGTTCATTACCTGTAATTTTTGCTTCAAGGTATGCATGGGCAATGGTTCCGAAATTTGCATGGCTGAAGGCAGGTTCCTTGTTCCTGTCATTGTATTCCGGAATGGTTGATTCAATGATTCTGTTTATTTCATCATATTCAGGGCAGGCATTTTCTGCACTTTTTTGTGCAACAACAGGAGAACCGTTTCTGTAGGTTTCGTCGTCTGCAACATGAAGCTGGCTAGGTTTTGCATATATCTTTGAAGGAGTTTCCTTTGAGATGGTTTCTGCCTTTTCAAAGGTGCCGTCCTTTTCGATTTTATTGATGAATTCAATTTTTGCCTTTTCAGAATTGCTGTCCTTGTGGCCTTTGCCAAGTTCTTCCGGATTAATGAAAGTTCTTGTGAAAGGGCCCGATTCCATGGCTTCATCTCTTCCTGCAAAATAATAGTTGTATACAGGTTCAAGGATGCTGAAGATTGATTCAGGGTTTCCGCCGTGACCGGGTATGTGGTTTTCAAAATTCTGGTTTGGCTTGTACTTTCCGTTTGTAATGAAAAACTGGTCTTTTGCTCTTGTCAGTGCAACATAGGCAAGTCTTCTAAGTTCTGCAGCGCTTTGAGCCTTGTTTTCATCGTGAGCCTCGGAATAGAAAGGGTTTGTTCCTCCTATCTGAGGATGGGACGGTGTGTTGAGCGTGATGCCGTAATTCTTGCTTACATAGACGGCGCTGCCATTGTTTTCCCTGAGTCCGTTCTTGTGGGTGCCAATGACAAATACCACAGGATATTCAAGTCCCTTGCTTTTGTGTATGGAAAGAATGTGCACGCCTTCTGTCTGTTCAAAAGGAATGTCCATGTCCTCAAGTTTTTCTGCCTGGTCCCTGTAGCTCCTTACGCTGTCAACAAAAGTACCGAGGGTCATTTTGTTTTCTTCTGACTGCCTGGCAAGTTCAAAAATCAGGTCGTAAAGTTTTCCGTACATTGATACGGTTTTATTCCACATCGTTTCGTAACGGTAGCCGCTTTCGTACCAGAGTTTCGAAATTGTTTTTGTGAGTGGCTCTGTCTTTGCACTTTCATTGAGTTCTTCAAAAAATTTCTTTGCGTGGTTGTAGCGTTCAAGAGGTTCTTCTGGAAGAATTGATGAAGCGTCAAGAGAAAAGGGCGCGGTTCTTTTGTCCTTTGCAAAGATGATTTCGTTGGCCTGTTCAAAGGAAAGGTTCACCCAAGGAGACCTGAGGACCTGTGCATAGGCAGCCGTATCATCAGGATATGCGCACAATCTTAATATTGAGAAAATGTCGTTTACAGGTCCGTCCGCAAAAAATCCCGTAACAACTTCCGTGTTGTATGGAATGCCGTTTTTAAGGAATGTCCTTTCGTAGAGAGGTTGTAGTGCATAGGTGCGCATGAGGATTGCAATGTCATTGTGGGTATAGACTTTGCCGTTTATTCCCGTTGTTGTGAGTTCTTCAATTTTATCTGCAATCCACTGTGCTTCTGCTTCTTCCATTGAAGGACAGCCTTCTGGAATGTCCTGCTCCTTGTCGAATAGGGCGAAATGAATGTGAGGCTGGAAAATCTCCTTATG
>JAUNCR010000069.1:6315-13124 GCA_030526505.1 Spirochaetales bacterium | reverse complement strand
CTTCCTTTGCTTCCGGAAGCAATACTTCCTTGTATTTTGCTTCGTATTCAGGAATGTCATTTTCATATTTTGAATGTTCGTTAAAGAAGGCGGAAGGAATTTCTGCAGGCATTGTTTCTTCTTCTGACTTCAATGGAGCCGCAGAAAGAGGATAGTCGTAACCTCCGAAAATTGTATTGAAGCCTTTGATGAGGGCAGAGTCAGAACGGTAATTTGTCGACATGGTTAAATTGCCTTCCGTGAAATCCTTGGAAAGTGCATTGAATACGGAAACATCGGCGCCGCGGAACCTGTAGATGCTTTGCTTTTCGTCGCCTACAAAGAAGAGCTTTTCTTTTTCAAGTTCGTCCACTGATGGAATCCCGGCTTCCTTTCTGGACTTTTTTTCTGCAAGCATGAAAAGCATGTCCCTCTGGTCGCTGTTGTTGTCCTGGAATTCATCGATCATGATGAATTTATACCTGTCTTTTTCTATCTGGCGGATTTCGGGAAAATCACGGAGAATGCATTTTGCCATGTTGGAAATATCCTTGAAGGAAAGGATTCCCGATGACCTTTTGTAGGCGTTTACTTTGTCCTGAAAATCCTTGAGCAGGGGAAGAATCCCAAGGGTCATCTTGTATCCGTAGATGAAGTTAAAGTACTGGGAAAGGTATGAATAGAAGTAATCCTTAAGTTCGTTCAGGGTAGGAGTGATTTCTTTAAGCCCCTTGGCGTTTCCCGGTTTCTTCAGTGAGGCGATTTTTTCGATTGCAAGAACATAGTCTTCGATTTTCTTCACATTGCAGGACTCGATGTCCAGTGAAGTAATTTCAAGAGGTTCCGGAATGTCAACTGCTGAACCTGGACCGAAAACGGAATCAAACTCAATGTAGGCTTTGGAACCCTTGTTCACTTCGCCCAGATTGTTGAACATCTTTTCCATTTCAACAATTGCATCGTTAATTTCATGAACGATTGAATTCCACTTTTCTACAATTACGGTAACCTGCTTTTGAAGCATCCGGTCAAAATCTATTGGCTCTGCAACTGTGGAGGCGGATAAAATTGGCTCGACAAAAAGCTGGTTTGCTATGCTGTCGAAATTGTCCGCGCTAACAAGAGCCTTTATGGTTTCGTTGTCCCTGTGTTCAAGGATGTATGGTAGTGCCATGGCATATACGGTGCCCCTAATCTGGTCATCATCCTGAGTAAAATCCGGACTTATGCCATAGTAGTGGCATCCCATTTTAGCAACGCTGTTGCAGTAACTGTCCAAAGTCTTGATGTTTGCCTTGAAGAAGTCTGCGGCTTTTTCAGGGGCATGCTTTTTAAGGACCTTGTAGATCCTTGCAGACATTTCCACCGTAGCTTTTTTTGTGAAGGTAAGGGTAAGTATCTGGTCAACGCCGACTTTCTGTTTTGGGTCAAGAACAAGGGAAGAAAATCGTTCTGCAAGAACTGTAGTCTTTCCGCTTCCGGCTCCTGCACTTACAACCGAGTTTTTTCTTGCGTTTATTGCATTTGTCTGGTATGCATCGAATTTTGTTTCTGCCATTATTTTCTCCTTGTTCTAGTTCTTTCTGCTTACATTGAAGACGCGGCGGCAAAGAGCCCTGAAGGTGCAGGTGTTGCACATGTCAAAATGCTGGTTTGCATCTGAAATTGAAAAATCCCCGCCCCTTATTTTCTGATAATATTCGTCGGTTTTTTGATGGAAGAGATTCATTGTAGGCTCGTAATCTTCCCTTGTGTAAACCTGAAGGCTTGACCTTGGGTGAAGGTTTTTGTGCATGTCAAAAACTTTCTGTCCAACAACAGGAACTATTTCCCTGCTTCCCAAAGAGAAGAATGCGCAGTTTTCGGCCTTTATGCCTTCGCTTTTTTCAAGCAGGTAAAGATATGCCGGCATCTGGAAGTCTGGAACATTTGAAGGACCTTTCGCTTCAGACTGCACGGCTTCTTCAGAGTCATCAGAGGAATCTGATTTGATTGCGATGCTTCCGTCTTCGTAAAGAAGTTCCGGCGTGGCATTCCTTTTGTAGTCGATGATGTAGGTGTCTTCTCCGTCAGAAATTACAAGGTCTACATAACCTTCAAGAACATAATCCTTTCCCGGTTCTTCGTGGGAAAGTTTTCTCTCGGTAAAGACAACCGTGAATCCATTGAATGTTGTCGAGAAGGATTGGACTACAGAAATCATGTTTTCAACAAGAACATTTTTAGTTGCATTGATGAGTTCCGTTGCGATGAAACTGTTGCCGTTGGCATTCATAGGTGTCTTTGTCTGCATTTCTATTGCATCATCCACTGCCTTCAGCAGAATCTTCATATAGTTTTCTTCGAGTCCATTTTCTGTGGTGCGGATTTCCAGCTTGCTTTCACTAAGCCTTGAAAAGTACAGCTCAAGAACCTTGTGGTTAAGGGAACCCTGTGCAAAGCCGTCTATAAGGGATGCCTCGTTGATGGGTTCGTCAAGGCCTGCAAGATTGTTTTCCACCCACATTCTTGGACAGGTGTAGAATTTCTTAAGGCTTGAAGCGGATATCTGGATTTTTTCCCCGTTGGTTTTTGATGTAAACCTTCTGTTTATCCTGTTCTGGATGTCGGAGGTTTTCACGGAATCATTTCCGTCTGTTAAGGATAAGGCCTGACATTTTTTCCAGAAATCAAATCCTTCTTTAGAAATGTCGGTAAAAGCCTTAGGTGATGATTCCCCTTTGTTTTTTAGCCATTCCTTTTCAAAGTCGTAATACCCCTTTGCAAGTTTATCCTTTTTTACTTCCTGTTCGTTAAGGTAACTGCATACCTGTGAATAGCCCGTAAAGGTTTTCGAAGCTGCTGTAAAAACCGGATTGCTTGAAAGGGAATTCATTGCATATAGCATTATGAAATGCTGCGTCACATTTGGGTCTTCCTGATTTTTGAAAATGAATTTCCTCTTGTCGTCACGGAGAAATGACAGCGGCTTGTAGATTACGCTGAGGGAACTCTGGCTTGCATCAACAATAATGTGGCAGGCAAAGGGAGCGCAGGCTGCAGTCTTGTAAGTGAGTACCCTTACCCCAAGGTTGTCTGTCTGCTCAAGGTATTTTGTTGCGGAAAGCTGTTCCGTAAAGAAACTGAATGGAGAAGGGAGCTTGTACTTTGGATATGCGGCTTCAATGTCTATGAGTCCACCCAGTTCACTTATGCAGCGGCTTATTGTTCTGTCAGTCGATGGGGAGCATTTTTCCATGTCAAAGGCATAGTTTCTGAATTTGAAATATTCATCGCGGATTTCCGCAAAAGTTTCTGAATTGACGAGGGCTGTCAAATGCCTTTTCAGTGCCCTGTAGAATTCTTTTGCCCTGTTTTCCGAAATGTCGGTTTTAAATGATTCTTCCCAGACATCAATGTCCTTGCCGTCGTATGTGTAAGAGCAGATGCAGTTGTTGTTTTTTCCGAACTCTATCAGCTGGTTTATTGATTCCTTGTCTTTCCATGGAAGTTCAAGGTTGAGGAGGAGGTCCCTTAGGCTGTCAAAAGTGAATCCGCTTGTAACGCATTCCTTTGCCTGTGCAAAAAAGTTTCCGGCTCCAGTGGAATCCAAGGGGCGGGCAAACCTGATGACATGGGGAATCCTGTAAAGTTCAAGTTCCCTTTCAATGTATCTGCCGTAGCTTTCCATGTCCGGAACACTGATGCACATGTCTTCCCACCTGATGTTTTCTTCTTCATGGAGCTGCCTTAGCTTGATTGCAACGCTTTTCAGTTCGGAGCGGGAATCTGCATGGAAATCTGCTGCCGGAAGTTCTTCCGTTTCTGCAATTGAAGGAAGGTAATCTTCTGGAAGTGAAACCACAGTAACATCTTCTGTGGTCTCAAGAATTTCCTTGTATTCGGCATAATCGCTGAGAATCTCCGGGAAGAAAATGAAGTATTTGTTTCCGTCTGACTGGAATGGAGGCGTTTCCCATGCAGGGTCAAAGAATTCGTTTTCGTCAAGGAACTTTGAATATCTGCCATGGATTTCCATAAGGTCCTGGTCTTCTTCATCAAGAACGGCCTTGCTTTCTTCCACATGTTTCTTCCATAAAGAAAGGCTAGGCAAAAGGGAGGTAATCCAATTGGTGAATCCTCCGGCTTCCTTTGAGAATTCAGGGCCGATGAGTTTCTTTATGAAGGGATTTTTTTTGTTTTCTTCAAGAAGAAGGGTGGAGAAAACTGTTCTCATTACAGACGGAATTGATTTTCTGTCCTTCTGCTTTGACTTAATGGAGTTGCCCTTGAAATCATCCCATGCAAGGAAGCGTTCCATGGCAACTGCAGTTACACCGCAGGTAAGGGTTGCACGGTCTGCCCAAAGGTCTGCCGCCATCTGTGTAGGGAATACAAATCTATTTTTATGATTTTTGATGTTTTCTTTTAAGGTTTCTTCTATAATGTTTCTCATAGTTTCAAGTATAGTACAAATTTACCTTTTGACAAAAATAAACTGGGAAAAATTCCTTTGCAGGCATTACCCCTACATTCCGCCTTTTAATTGATGAACCAAAAATTATAGGTTGCCTTTATTTAACTTTTTTTTCCCATTTGCTATAATTCAGTCATTATGAGAACTTTTCCAATGACAATAGACCAGCTTAATGAGCTGACAAAGACAATGCCTACACCATTCATCCTTTTTGATGAAAAGGCAATCCGCGACAATATGAAGAAGTTCAGCAAGGCTTTTTCAATTTTCCCAAAGTTCCGCGAACACTATGCAGTAAAGGCTGGCCCAAACCCATATCTCCTCAAGATTCTTGCAGAAGAAGGCTGTGGCGCAGACTGTTCTTCAATGCCAGAACTCATGCTTTCAGAAATGAGCGGCATCAAGGGCGACCATGTAATCTTTACTTCTAACGAAACTCCTGCCGAAGAATACCAGCTTGCATACAAGCAGGGAAACATCATCAATCTTGATGACATTACACACATTGCATTCCTCAAGAAGGCTCTTGGAAAACTTCCTGAAACAATCTGTTTCCGCTATAACCCGGGCAACGAAAAGACTGGATGCAATTCCATCATCGGAAAACCGGAAGAAGCAAAGTACGGACTTACCCGTGCACAGATTCTTGAAGCATACAAGACTTGCAAGGCAGAAGGGGTAAAGCATTTTGGACTCCACACAATGGTTGCTTCAAACGAATTGAACCCAGACTTCTTCGTAGATACTGCAAAGCTTGTTTTTGAACTTGCTGCAGAAGTAAAGGAAAAGTGCGGAGTTCAGATTGAATTCGTAGACCTTGGCGGTGGAATCGGTATTCCTTACAAGCCAGGCGACAAGGAAGTAGACCTTGACTATGTTGCAAAGGGAATCCGTGCAGAATACGACCGCGTTGTTGTTCCTGCAGGTCTTGATCCGCTTGCAATCTACTGGGAATGCGGAAGACCAATTACAGGTCCTTTCGGATACCTTGTTTCAAAGGCAGTTCACGAAAAGCACATTTACCGCGAATACATTGCATTGGACAGCTGTATGGCAGACTTCATGCGCCCTGGCGTTTACGGCAGCTACCATGAAATCAGCGTGCTTGGAAAGGAAAATGCTCCTTGCGACCATGTTTACGATATCGTAGGCTCGCTTTGCGAAAACTCGGACAAGTTTGCAGTTCAGCGCTCCCTTCCAAAAATTGACCTTGGCGACTATGTAATCCTTCACGATGCTGGTGCTCACGGCCGTGCAATGGGATTCAACTACAACGGAAAGCTCCGCTGCGGTGAAGTTCTTCTCCGCGCTGACGGATCTACTAAGGTTATCCGCCGCAAGGAAACAATAGAAGATCTTTTTGCAACACTTGATCTTGACGGTGTAAAAGATTTTCAGTAAAAAGCAAAAAAAATTAGTATGAGACACTAAAAAAGTGTCATATAATTATGTCATCCGGATTTCAGTTCAAATTCTGCTGGTTTTCGGATGACATTTTTTTTTTTGGAGTTTTTATGAAGAAGATTGTTTTTTCTGCATTGATGGTAATTGGTCTTTCAGCGGTTTTTACAGGCTGCAAGGACAAGGAAGCGCCTCTTCCTGAATATGTTAAGCAGACAATGTCTTTGGTTTGGGCTGATGAATTTGACTATGAAGGAAAGCCGGATGAAAGCAAGTGGAGCTATTCCATCGGAAACCAGAACGGCTGGGGTAATGGAGAAATCCAGAAATATACAGACAAGAGCGAAAATGTGAATGTTCACAAGGGGATCTGTACGATTACTGCATTGCGCGAAGGAAAATCAAACCGCTGGACAAGCGCCCGCATGAAGACAGAACACAAGGGGTTCTGGGACAGGGGATATATTGAAGTTCGTGCAAAGCTTCCTGAAGGTGTTGGAACATGGCCTGCAATCTGGATGATGCCTGAAGCAAACAGGCACGGACAGTGGCCTCGCTCGGGCGAAATCGACATTATGGAACATGTTGGCTTTGACAAGGACAGGGTTCACGCTACGGTTCATTCTAAGGCTTTCAACCACAAGCAGGGCAACCAGAAGACAAGAAGCGACATTCTTGAAGGCGCTACAAAGAAATTCCATACCTATGCAATCTACTGGACGGACGATGTGATCCGCTGGGTTTATGATGGCGAAACTTTCTATGAAACGGAAAATCCGCACATGACCTGGGAAGAATGGCCTTTTGACCATCCGTTCTACCTCATCCTCAATGTTGCCATCGGCGGCACTTGGGGCGGTCAGCAGGGAATCGACAAGAAGATGACAAAGGCTGCCATGGAAGTTGATTTCGTGCGCGTTTATCAGTAAAATGCCAGTTTAGATACATTTATGCCGCGGTTTTTGACTGCGGC
>JAUNCR010000069.1:4939-6305 GCA_030526505.1 Spirochaetales bacterium | reverse complement strand
TCTGCAACTTACCTTCCTGTTTCTGCAACTTGCATTTTTTCATATTTTCTTCTGGATTGTGTGACGTTATATTGGTCGCATGGTTTTAGAAGCAATAGCACTTGGTTTCTCAACAGGAACTTACTGCACCATGTACTGCGCTCCAGTACTTGTGCCGTTCCTGTTCAGTTCAGAGAAAGATGGATTTTCGAGAAATGCAGTCCTTACGGGAATCTTCCTTGGCAGCCGTCTTTTGACATATTTTATCCTTGGCATAATTCTTTCATGCCTTGGACTTCTTGCAGGGGAATTCTTTGATCCTTCTTTTGCAAGGAAACTTTCCTATTATGCCTACATTCTTTGTGGCCTCAGTCTCCTTTTCAACAGCAGATGCTCACATGGATGCAAGTTTGACAGGCCTTCCAACGATTATGTGACTGCAGCCCTCACAGGTCTTTCTGTTGGACTTCACATCTGTCCTCCTTTATGGACTGCCATGTTCAGGACAATGACAGGCGGAAAGACAGGATTCCTTTATATGATTTTCTTTTATATTGGATCCCTTCCGTATTTTATTCCTTATCTTGGAATTCCTTTTGCGGCAGTAAGAGTTCCGGCTCTGAAAAGAATCGCAGGAATAACAAAAAAACTTCTTGCATTCTATTTCATGTTCTTCATGGGACTTATGCCCCTTGTGTTTTAGGAGACTCCATCTATGAAATCGATTTTGATCATCCAGTCCATAATGATGTCTTTTGTCATTTTGTTTTTTGTCGTCCTGGGAAATAATTTTTCAGTGTACAGCCTGATCTATGCTGCCTTCCTTCTTTTCTGCTTTGTAAGAATGACATCCCTTGAGCAGAAGAAAAAGGGCAGTGGAATGAAGTATAGAAGAATCTGCCTTACTCTATACGCAGTGTTCTTTTCAATAGGCTTCATAAACGACCTTATTGCTGAGCGTGGTTCCATGGCAATTACTTCGGAAGCTTTTTCCAGCGCGGAACTTCCTTTCTGCCACATCACGATTCCACAGGTCCTTACACCATTTCTGATCACAAAGAACATTGTATTCCCTGCACGCATTACAGGCCACTATGCAGCTGTAGCCGGAATGCTCTGCATCTGGTTCATGTTCACTGTCACATTGGGTCGTGGATGGTGCAGCTGGGTTTGCTTTTACGGCGGATGGGAACAGGGTTTTTCTTCAATCTCAAAAAAGCCAAGGATAAACCTTCTTTCAAAAAACCGTGAGATAAGGGAATTCCAGTTTGGTTTCTTTGCCTTCATCGTCCTTGGATCACTTGGTGCAATGGCCGCAATCTATTGCGAATGGTTTTGTCCTTTTAAACTTGTTACGGAATATCAGCCTTTGAATTCCATTCCTTCA
>JAUNCR010000069.1:0-4929 GCA_030526505.1 Spirochaetales bacterium | reverse complement strand
AGGCTCTGCCGTGTCTGCTTTTGATCGTCATTGTAATCGGCGGAATCATTTTTGCTGGCCTTTTTGTGGCTCTGGTAGTCGTTCTTCCAATTCTTACAAAAAGAAGGACACAGTGCAGCATGCTATGTCCTTTCGGGGCCTTTACATCCCTTACGGACAGGTTCAGCGCATTCCGCGTGAAGATAGATGTTGACAGATGCAAGGGTTGCATGAAGTGTGCAAAGGTCTGTCCTTTTGGAGCCATCGACATCACTACGATAAAAGAAAAAAAAGGAAAGCCTGAAATCACCTGCGCAAAATGCGGTGAATGTATGGGAGTCTGCAGCGAAAATGCCATCTCCTATGACTTCAGATTCACCAAGGGATGCTGCAAGCCAGCTCCTGTCACAAAAATCGGAAAAGCTGTACAAGCCTTCCTTGATCCGGCCCTTCTGTTCCGTTTTGCGGCCTTCAGTTTCTTTGTCGTAATGTCAGGAAGTTTTTCTGTCAGGTCAATGGAATTGATTGTTAATTTTATCGCTGCCTAATATGGAGAAAAAAAATGAAAAGAGTAAGGTTTTATTTAAGCGTCGCTTTTGTGAGCATTTCCTGTTTTGTTGGAATTCCAATGATGTTCATCGGTGAGGATTTCATGGGAGATATTGTAGCAAAAGCCCTGGAGCTGAAAGTAAGTCCTGGTTTTACAGGCGGAATTCTTGCAAAGGATTTTATTGATGAAATCGATGATGACAAGAACCTTAAGGAATACAAGGTTTATCAGCCTGTCTATAATGCCGTATGGCAGCAGAATCCTGACTACTGGCAGATTGAGCAGCGTTATGATGTGGATGCAAGAAGTTTTTCTTCTGTCGATGTTGTTATCAAGTATGCCTCAGGTGAAGACTATGTACTGAACATTGGAAAGGATAAGACTGTCCTTGTGGATGGAGATGGTAAAATCGTCTGTTCTTGCGAAAACTACTTTCTTGAAGACGGCAAGCATGTGAAGACAAGGATTCCGCTTAAAGAAAAAAAACTGCAGAAACTCTACACAGCACCTAATACTGTGCATACCGTCTATGTCGGCGATGAACTGCAGTTGGCGCAGAATGTGGATATGAAGTCAAAGGAGATGAAAAAGAATATGAAAGACAGCATTGAAAGAATCAAAAATGCATATAATGAAATGAGAGATTCGGTTCCTTTTGATGACTTGAAGACCGGTGATGCTGAATTCGATCAGGCCTATTTTTATTTCAACGAAAATGAACCTGAAAAGGCGGAACCTTTGTTCAAGGCCATGGTTGAAAAAGATGAAAAGAACCCTGTTGCCAATGCCTACTATGGTTCCTGTCTTGCCATCAGAGGCGGAAAGTCAAATGTATTCACAGCCATGGGACTTGTAAAAAAATCCTAC
Organism: Spirochaetales bacterium; assembly: GCA_030526505.1. Classification (GTDB taxonomy): domain Bacteria; phylum Spirochaetota; class Spirochaetia; order Treponematales; family Treponemataceae; genus Treponema_D. Next base: position 3,533 of record JAUNCR010000069.1, on the reverse strand, counting down.
ACCTATCTTGATAAGGGGGTGCAGCTTTCACAGGGAAAGGATTGCGAAGTCGATTGTCTTATGAACCGTGCGGAAGTAAGTGAGTCTGTTCCAAATGCCGTTTTCGGAAAGGCGGAACAGGGAGCCTTGGACTTCCTTAGGTGTGCTGAAATATATGAAAGAAGAACTGAAGGTACAATCATTTCAGAAGAAGACAAAGTGGTCATAGCTTACTGCTATGCTTCTGCCGCCGAGTGTTATCTGATCTTGAATAAAGAATCAGAGGCAGCTCTTGTCCTTAAGAAAGGTGAGAAAATTATGTCCCTGTGATATAATGGAAAAAAAGGATAGATTATGAAAGTAACCATTTTGGATTGTCCGGAAGGGCAGGAAGAAGAAATCATCGTCAAATGCTGTGCCCTGGATGACAAGCTTATGAAACTCATCAATTCATTCAAGACAGGCAGTGAGAAGCTTGTGTTCCATAAGGATGATAATATAGTCCTTATCGATCAGGAAGAGATTCTTTATGTGGAAAGCATTGACGACCTGGTTTTTGCCTACACAAAAAATGGTGCTTTCGAATCAAAGGAAAAACTTTACCAGCTTGAGCAGAATCTTTCGCCAAAGAATTTTATGCGTGCCAACAAGTCCACCATAATCAACATAAATCAAGTGAAGAGTCTTGCTCCTGCTTTTGGAAGCCGTTTTGAGGCGACATTGAAAAATGACTGCAGGATCATAATCTCAAGAATGTATGTACCTGTTCTAAAAAGCATGCTTGGTCTTTAGGAGAGTCTTAAAATGGATAAGAAGTTTGTTATAAATATGGTAAATATGTTTTCATCGATAGTTGCGGCTATTTTCCTTTTTTCCGGAATTTTCATCGCTGTTTTCTGGGGCTTTGACATAAATCTTGGACTGTCCTATGTTTTTGCTGTTCTTGGCCTTTCTTTTGTGTTTACGATTCTCTACATACCTGTAAAACTGTCTGAGGAATGGAACATATCCAAAGGCGTTTCCATTGCCATCAATGCCCTTTTCTTTCTCCTTGTGAATGTGATTGTTGTGATAACAGGTTTTCTCCTTGAATGGTTTGCGGCAGACGACATGAAGATGATCATTGGTTTTGAGGTGACGATCATCATGGTGTACTGTTCCATAACATTTATCAGCTGGTATTCCGCAAGGAACATTGCCAACAAAATGAACGACAGGCTTAAGGAAATCTCTGAAAAATAGCCGTCCGTTCAATCTTCACTTTTTTTATGTCAAAAAAAATCCTAATGTTTCCTCAAAATAATTGTAGGAATGACCTTCTCCATGCAAAAAATTTCCTAAATTTTGAAAACTTTTTCCATTTCTTTTTAATTTCGTAAGCGTCAAACCAACCGGTGAAACATAGTCTTTACTACCAGTTATTATAGATAGAACTATCGAATTTTTCTTCAAATTAGTGTATAAACCAAATATGTTGACAAAAAGTATTGTGAAGAATAATTTGATCTGCTCATGGGAAAATAGTTTTTCGTCAGCAAAATTATATTTCGGAAATAATGAGGCATTTTGCTATGCATTTTAAATGTATGGCAAAGTGCCTTTTTTGTTTTTAAATCTAATCGGAGGAATACGATGAAAAGTATTTTGAAAAAAGTCGCAGGAATTGCAATTACAGCAACTCTTGCATTGGGAATGTTCAGCTGTTCTAATGGCAGCAATGATGTTCCTGTTTTGCCACCAGCAGAACAGATTCCTGAAGGTTTTGTAAAAGTACCTGGCGGAACAGTAATAGGTGCAGCATACACAGGCAATTACGAAGGTGTGTTCCCTGAAGGAAGAAACGTAACTTTAAGTCCTTTCTATATGGGAAAATATGAAGTTACACAGGCACAGTACAAGTCTGTAATGGAAGGGCAGAAAGTAACTGTTGGCGGAACAGAATATACTCTTGCAGATTCTCCATCATATTGTGTTCAGGGAAGCACAAGATACAAAATTGATTCAGACAAGGATCATGCAAATTATCCTGTAGAAAATGTAACATGGTTTGATGCAGTTTATTACTGCAATGCATTAAGTGTAAAAGAAAACTTAGAGCCATGCTATACAATTACTGTAACAACAGTAAGCAGCGGTCATATTACTGCAGCAACTGTTGAATATGAAAAAGCAAAGAATGGCTACAGACTTCCGACAGAAGCAGAATGGGAATATGCAGCCCGCGGCGGAGACCCATCAAAAGCTGACTGGAACTATACATTCAGCGGAGCAAACAAAGCAGACGGAACTTCATACAGTGATTCAAAGAATGCCGGATTGGACAGTGTAGGCTGGTATTGTTACAACAATATTTCTGGAACAACAGGAGATACAGATGTAACAGACTCTGCTGACGGATGTGGAACACACGAAGTAGGGCAGAAAGCAGCAAACAGACTTGGCATTTATGACATGAGTGGAAATGTTTGGGAATGGTGCTATGACTGGTATGGAAGCACATCAAGTGAGACCGTGACCGACCCTGCCGGTGCCTCTTCTGGCGATTACCGCGTCTACCGCGGCGGTAGTTGGTATTTCAACGCTCGCATCGCGTCTGTTTCTCTCCGTAACTGCATCAGCCCGGATATCCAGAACTTTAACCTGGGCTTCCGTGTTTGTCGTAGTGCCAACTAATAAAAACATCAGCTTGTAATCAACCAAAAGGACTTGCCATACGCGGTAAGTCCTTTTTTCTTTATAAGAATGCAGTGAGTAGGGGGTCTGTCCCCATTGTCAAAAAAACTTAAAACTTAGGGGTCTGTCCCCTGTCCCCTCTGACTGCTAAAAAATCAAAAAATCCTTGAAATAATCCCATAAAAGCGAAAAAATAGTAGACATGAATGAAAGACAGATAAAAATCCACGGAATTTACCGGCATTTCAAGGAAAAATACTACATTGTGGAAGATGTGGCATACCATTCCGAAACTAAGGAAGAATATGTTGTTTACCGCCGACTCTATGACGACAATTCCCTCTGGATTCGTGAAAAACAGATGTTCCTGAGCGAAGTTGACCAAGTAAAATATCCTGAAGTCAAGCAGAAATGGCGTTTTGAACTTGTGGATGAACTCGGAGGCAAAGACTGATTATGGAATACAATTTTTACGGCTGGCGGACTGCAGATGTGGCTCCTGTAACCGAGCACTATTCTTCCATAAAAGATCCACGCCATCTTTATGAGCTTCTTTTGAAAATCTGGTGTGCGGAAACCTGTGCTCCAAGAATGCGCGACAACTGGAAGAATTCCCATCCAACATACGGCCAGTGTTCCATCACTGCTTTCCTTGCCCAGGATATTTTTGGCGGGGAAGTGTACGGGGTTCTCCGTGAAGGCGGAAACTACCACTGCTACAATGTGATCGGCGACTGTGTATTTGACCTTACCAGCGAACAGTTCGGCGATGAAAAGTTGAATTACGAAAACAATCCGGTTCAGACTCGCGATGTTCATTTTTCAAAGGAAGAGAAGAGACTTCGCTATGAGGACCTGAAATCAAGGCTGGAAAATCTCCT
>JAUNCR010000162.1 GCA_030526505.1 Spirochaetales bacterium | reverse complement strand
AGCACCAAAACTTGCCATATGTGATGGTGCACTGGGATTTCAGAACGCAGTGGATTGTAACTGCCGGTGATAAACTTCCGCTAATTGCCGGCGAGAAATTTCCGCTTTTAGGCATATAAAAAGAGGCTCGAAAAACCTTAAAATGTTTGTTACCCCAACAAGCTAAAGAAAGGAGAATCGAGCCTCATGGAGAAATTTATGCTAAAGGCGCATGAATTGCAAGCACAAGGTTTTACACAAAAACAAATTGCGGAACAACTTGGACGGTCAGAAAGGACAATCAGGACCTGGCTTAAACAAACGCCAAGAAAAAGAAAGTTACCGGTCAGGAAAAGTATTCTGGATGAATACAAACCTTTCATAGAAATACTGGTAAGGGAAAATCCAGAAGTTAACGGTGCGAAAATTTATGAAAAGCTTCTGAAAATGGGATTTACAGGAAAATCATCGATAGTTCGGGAGTTCATCACAAAAATCAGAAAAGAGGAAACTCAAAAGGCAACCATCCGTTTTGAAACTGAACCTGCGCATCAGGCGCAAGTAGACTGGATAGAATTCGGCAAACAATATGTAAACGGTACAGTTCAAAAGTTATACGCATTTGTTATAGTCATGGGATTTTCACGGATGCCGTTCGTCCACTTTACTACAAGAATGGATAGCGCGACTTTGTTGCATTGTCACATAAAAGCCTTCGAATTTTTCGGAGGTGTCCCTGAAGAAATTCTGTACGACAATATGAAGACAGCATGGTATTACGACGGTGAACATTGGCAAACAAATAGACAACTTGCCAGATTTGCATATCATTATGGATTTGTGCCAAAACGATGTAAAATTCACAGGCCAGAAACAAAGGGCAAGGTTGAAAGATTCAACAAATACTTTGAGAACAACTTTTTTGTGGATTACGACAATAAAACTCTTTACATCTCTCAGTTGAATGAGGATGCTGTTTCTTGGATTAAAAAGATATCGAACAACAAACTTGTCCAGTTTAATCAGACAAGAAATGAAAGGTTTGCCATTGAGAAAGTACATCTTCGTAAACTTCCTGCTTTAGGTTTTGACGTCAGAGATTCCATTCCTCTCGTTGTTAGCAGGGAATCTTGCATCACATTTAGAACAAACAAGTATAGCGTTCCGCCAGCTTTCATAGGAAAGACCATTACTGCAAAACCATTTGTTGAAGCTGAAAAATTGGAATTATTTGATTCAAATGGCGTTTCAATAAGAGTTATAGACTGTGCACCTGCAGGCAGTAGACAATCATTCATATCAGTTGAAGACCAGGAAGCAATTATGCAGGCCTGGGAAAAGGGGCTTAAGAAGGATGCAATCAAACGTCAGGCAAAGAAAACTCTAAAATTCAACAATCCTGAATATGTAGCAATAAGAAATCCAGTGTTCTATGAACAGTTTCTTGCAGGAGGTCTTTGATGGAAAATGTAAAACTCATCACTCTGAAAGAGCGCATGGAGCAACTGGGATTAAACTTCATGGCAGCCGGTTTTGATTCATTTTTAGAAGAACAGTCCAGAAATGACAATACTCTTCTTGATCGGATATATGATCTTATTGAAACAGAACTTATACCGCGAAATGAACGAGCTGGAAAAACAAGACTGAAAATATCAGCAATTCCCCAGTACAAAACACTGGAAGCATTTGACCTTAGCTGGCTAAAAGGTGGACTTACACGGGAAAAATTCAACGAACTTGCGTCCTTGTCATTTATAGAACGAAAGGAAAATGTATTTTTTCTAGGTCCGTCTGGTGTTGGAAAGACGCATCTTATGACAGCTCTTGGCTGTAAGGCATGCATTTCTGGTTTTTCCTCGTATTACATTTCCTGTCATGATTTAGTAGAGGTATTAATAAAAGCAAAGGAACAGAATCGTCTGGCTAGAAAACTAAAATGGTTTGCAAAGCCAAATCTTCTTCTTGTTGATGAAGTAGGATATGAACCGCTTACAGCAGAACAAACACACGCATTGTTTCAGCTGATTAATGTTCGCTACGAAACCGGAGCTATGATTATGACCAGTAATAAGACATTTGGAAAATGGACTGAATTCATGAACAACGATGAAGCTGTTGCAACAGCAAGTCTGGACAGACTTCTTCATCATTGCCACATAATAAGCCTGCAGGCGGATTCCTACAGAATGAAGGACCGCATGAAGGTCGGAGCCGTCGGCTTCGATTAATATATTTTTTTGCCTGAAACCGGAAATTTTAAACCGGCAAAATCAGGAAATTTATCACCGGCATTGACATGGATAAAGTCTGGGGACAAATGAAGATTCAGAGGTGCTGGTTTCATAAGATGGG
>JAUNCR010000068.1 GCA_030526505.1 Spirochaetales bacterium | reverse complement strand
GCTGCTGTTTTCCAACAAGCATTTCCTTCTGGGTAATGTCATCCTGAAGGATTGCCTTTACTCCCTCTGGTGTAAGGCGGTCGTATTCAACATTCTGTCCGAATGTTCCGCGGATCTTGTCTGCAAGCTGGCTCTTTGAATTGCCCTTTGAGTTTCCGTATTCAGCAAAAATGTCGTCTACTGTTTCAAGAGCATTGTTGAGTACTCGTGTGCTCAAGTTTTCATCTACAAGGATGTCGTCTCTCTGGCCGTAGATGAACTTTCTCTGCTGGTTGAGAACATCATCGTAGTCAAGGAGGTGCTTACGGATTTCAAAGTTTCTTTCTTCAACCTTCTTCTGTGCCTTTTCTATCGAGCGGTTGAGCATAGGGTGGTTGATTGGTTCACCAGGCTGCATGCCGATTCTGGACATGATTGCCTTCATCTTTTCGCCGCCGAAAAGCCTCATAAGGTCATCGTCCATAGATATGTAGAACTTTGAGCGTCCTGGGTCTCCCTGACGGCCTGAACGACCACGGAGCTGGTTATCGATGCGGCGGCTTTCATGGCGTTCAGAACCGATTACATAAAGACCGCCCAGGGCCTTTACTTCGTTGCAGTCTGCAAGCCACTTGTCGTATTCCATCTTGCGTGCTTCTTCAAGCTTTTCTTCCGTAGCGTCTGTTCCTGCGCGCTTTTTAGCACGGCTTTCAAGGGAACCGCCAAGCTTAATGTCTGTACCGCGGCCGGCCATGTTTGTTGCAACAGTAACTGCACCCTTGGCACCTGCGTTTTCAATGATATGTGCTTCGCGCTCGTGATTCTTTGCGTTCAAAACTTCGTGTGGAATGCCGTTGCGGGTAAGGATTGCACTCAAGTGCTCTGACTTTTCAACGGAAACAGTACCGATAAGAACCGGCTGTCCCTTTGCGTGTGCTTCCTTTACTTCCTTTGCGATGGCAACCCACTTGTCTGCTTCGTTAAGGTAAACTTCGTCGTCTTCGTCCTTACGGGCAACGGGTCTGTGTGTAGGGATTGCAACAACATCAAGTTCATAGATCTTAGAAAATTCAACTGCTTCTGTTTCTGCTGTACCGGTCATGCCTGAAAGCTTGTCGTACATGCGGAAGAAGTTCTGGTATGTGATTGTTGCAAGAGTGCGGCTCTTCTGTGCAATCTTAAGGTGTTCCTTTGCTTCGATTGCCTGGTGGAGTCCGTCACCGTAGCGGCGGCCTTCAAGGATACGGCCGGTGAATTCATCGACAATCTGAACCTGTCCTTCCTGAACAACATAGTCAACATCGTTGTGGTAGAGGGTGTGTGCGCGAACAGCCTGAGTGAAGTAGTGTACATATTCAAAGTTTTCAGAGTCGAAAACTGTTGTTCCTTCTGCAATAAGGTGCTGCTTAAGGAGTATGTCGTTGATCTTGTTCATACCCTTGTCTGTGAAGGAAACGCGCTTAGACTTTTCATCAAGCTTGTAGTCGCCTTCAAGGGCTTCCCTCTGTTCCGGAGACATGTCCACTTCGTCTGGATAGTCGTTTGTCTTTGGATCCTTTTCAACTTCCTTGAACTGGCCTACATACTTGTCGACTTCATGGAACTTGAATGTGTCGTCTTCTGCCTGTCCGGAAATGATGAGCGGTGTTCTTGCTTCATCAATGAGGATGGAGTCGATTTCGTCAACGATACAGAAGTTGAATCCGCGCTGTGTCTTTGCGGACATTTCAATCTGCATGTTGTCGCGGAGGTAGTCGAATCCGAATTCGCTGTTTGTACCGTAAGTAAGGTCACAGTTATAGGCGGCCTTGCGGGCTTCGTTGCTCATGTTTGAAAGGATGCAGCCAACTGACTGTCCAAGGAATTTATAAACGCGGCCCATCCATTTGCTGTCTCTTTCTGCAAGGTATTCGTTTACTGTAACGATGTGAACTCCTTTGCCCGAAAGGGAATTGAGGTAAGCTGCACAAACGCACATCAAAGTCTTACCTTCACCTGTCTTCATTTCAGTGATTTTTCCCGAATTGAGGACGAGGGAACCCATAAGCTGGCAAGGGTATGCTCTTTCACCAAGAACACGCTTTGCTGCTTCACGGGCAAGTGCAAATGCATCTACAAGAATATCATCAAGAGTTTCGCCCTTTGCAAGGCGATCCTTCAAAATCTTTGTCTGCTCAGGAAAATCTTCATCCCTAAAAGACTGTGCCCAGGTTTCGCGGGCTTCAATTTTAGCAACAACAGGCTCAAGTGCCTTAACTGCACGGTCATTTGCCGAGCCAAATACAAATGTCAATACTTTGTCAAACATAATGGATAATAATACACAATAATTGAATAAAATTCAAATATTGCAAAATATCTTCTCTTTATGTATCTTTTTATTATGAAAATAATGGTAAAATCTGCGGTTTTTGCTCTTTCCCTTGTATTTCTTTCAGGCTGTGCAAGAAACCGTGTAGTATCCAGCGTTGACCGCGAAAATCTCTTTTCCCTTGAATATGGAAATTTTGAAGATGAACTGAATCTTTTTGATTTTGGGCATTCTGGAGAAATAAATACAAATCTCTGCATGCGCGACGGTTTCTTCTACATCATGAACGGCGAGGCAAAGAAAATCATGGAGATGAACAGCTACGGAAATCTCCTTACCCTCTATTACAACAGCGAGACAAATCCGCCTCCATCCTTTGCAGGGGAGGAGAATGCAGCCAATTCCACAAGGAATGCGGTTCCATATCCTTTCAATGACATTTCACTCATCACGGTAGACTCAAGGAAGCATCTCTATGTAGTCGAAAGGCTTCCCCTTGAAAGGCAGGAAAACGATGCCAAGGCAAAGCTTTCCCTTAGCCAGGTTATCCTTCATTTTGACGAAAACAAAAAGTTCGTTAACTACATTGGGCAGCAAGGTCCCGGTGGAACTCCTTTCTCTTATGTAAAGAACATTTATACAACTGACAGAAAGGAACTGGTTGTTGTCTGCACCATGCCAACTGGAATGACCGTCTACTGGTATTCGGCAGACGGATTCCTCCTTTATACAATTCCTATTGAAAAGCAGAACATACCTAATCCTTTTGTTGAGGAAAACAACGACTATTTCTATTCCCTTGACAATATTGTTCCGGACTACAACAGCAGGACCATTTACCTTAAGGTAGATTATTTTTCAAGCTATGTAGATGCATCTTCAAGGGTTCAGTCTGGCATCGAGTATGTTACAAGCCTTATTCATCCATTCAAGGTGGAAGAAAATGCCTATGAAATGCCTGTCACAATTCCTCCTTACAGCGAAGAAGTTTCCGAAGGATTCAATAAGGAAACCTATGACATTCCTTACGATTTCCTTGGGGTTACTGAATCGGGCTGGCTTTATTTCATCGTAAGCACCCAGAACGGATTTACTGTACAGATGGTTCAGTCTGACGGACAAAGAATCCTTAAGAGGAATGTTGATCTGAACAGGGAAGCAAACCTTTACTATTCCTTCAACTTAAGCAGGGAAGGAATCATATCGGTTCTTCTTGTTGAAAGGGAAAAGGCCAATGTTGCCTGGTGGCGTGCAGACTCCCTCATTCAGGCTGTAATCAAGAACTAGGCGGTGGATTCAATGGGAGAATATGTAGACGGCAATCCTATTGAGGAAATGGATCCTGCAGAAGAGAACCTGGTTTTCCATTACAAGCGGGGAAGTTTCAGGAATAGGGAAGATCAGAATACAAGGGATTTTGCCACAGGAAAAATAAACCTCAGGCCCGGTTTCTTCAAGGCTTTGGTTTCCACAAAGGGGAACAGGATTGTTTTCTTTGTAATGCTTATTTGCATAGGAGTTACAGTTTTTCTTGGACTTTTCCGTCAACCGGAATCAGACGTTGTTTGCGGAGTCCGCTGCAATGCTTCCGCCTTTTCTTTTGACGGCAAGGTGTATGCCACTTTGGAACTGGAGGACACCACTAAGAGCAGCAGCCAGCTTCCAGTTACAATGGAAGTCCTTTTTGAATGCATCAATGTTGAAAAATCAGTTGCAGACAAATATTCGGAGACTGTGATTTTTGTTCCTGGGGAAAAGCAGTATGTAAGGACAGTTTTTCCCGACTACGACTTGAAGAAACTTAAGGTTTCCGTGAAAAGCGGTGAAGTTGAAAAGGTTCTTGATGCTGCAATTTCACAAAGGTAATTTGCGTTTTTAGTTAAAATAAACTATTCTATATGGAGGAGATTATATGGCACAGTTTTACTTTCTTTCAGTTTTAATGAACATTCTTGCGGGCCTTGTCCTTGTTTTCGGAATCAACCTTGTATCACAGAAGTATGATGAGGATTTTGAAGAGGCTGATGTTCTTGATGATGACCTTGGTGAAATTTCCCCAGAATCTTCTTCTGAATCAAAGGTAAAGAAGACTTTCGGAGAACTTGGTCTGGACAGTGCAAGTTTCCGCATGGTTATCGGAATCCTTTGTGTTTTTGTTGCAATTATGAAAATACTTTCTGTCTTCAGAAATGATGTTCCTGTTCTTGGAGACCTGATTCCAGCCCTTGCCGGTTTTGCTGGCGGTGCATCAATTCTCCTTGAATACTACATTTCAACTACAGATACTGAAGTTGGAATAAACGAAAATGTACAGAAGGTTTTCATTGATTCTCGCAAGGGAATCGGATACTTCTGTTTTGCTGCAGCCTTGCTTCACTTTGTTTTCCCTCAGGTTCTCTTTCTTTAGGAAGGTGACTCATGTCAAATGTTTCCATTGCCTGCATTGCTTTCAACGCTGAAGGAAAAGTCCTCATTGCCCACAGAAATCCTACGGGACAGATGGGAAACCGTTGGGAATTTCCAGGCGGCAAGGTTGAAGAAGGGGAAGATGAAGTAACCGGCATCATCCGTGAATTTGAAGAGGAATTCGGTGTAACTGTAGAGGTTGGTCCACACATTGCGGATGCATCATTCGAACACAACGGTAAAAAAAGGTTGCTTCACGCCTACAGGATATTTGTGCCGCACGATGGCATGGAATCAAAATATGTCCTTACGGAACATACTGAATACAGGTGGGCGGAACTTTCTGAGATTCCATCCCTTGAATTCGTTGACTCGGACCTGCTCATTTATCCGGAAGTAAAAAAATATGCGGAGTCTATCTAAATGAATAAAATTATTCTTGTGCTTGTTTCTGTACTTTCTGTTTTTTTTGCTTCGTGCACAAAGGAAAGACCCATATCCCTTAATTCCGCAGACTCCTTGAGCATCACGCCTGACCAGGAGTGGGCTGTAATAAAGGTGCCTTATGCCGCATTTCTTGAAGACTTCGACTATGGAGCAGGTGTAAAGACCCATGCAAGAAGCGGAGATATTTTTCTTGTAAAGGGGAAGCAGTTCGTAAAGAAGGTTTCCGATGATGATGCTTCAAGGGGACGCAGGAAGTCTGTGGAAGAATTTGAAACCTGGTATAAATTCGAAGAAGGTTGTCTTGCTGGACACCTTGTTGACATATACGACACCAAGCTTAAGGCACAGAGTGCTTCAATTAAGCTGCAGAAAAATGATAAATAAGCGTTGCGTTGTTGTGAACTTTATTGATTTGCTGATTGCTTTTGTTTTGTGAATGCTTTTATGTGATAAAATCTAGCAATGGATTATGTGTTTTGTCACACGGATTTGGGGTGCCTTACCGCACCCCATTTGTTTTTATTTGTGCCAGTCGATTTGTTCAGCCCTACGGGCTTCATCTTTGGGAACAAAATAGACTGCCAGACCGGTTTATATTAATATGGAGCCGTATGGGGGTGTAGAGCTTTGTGGCGATTCACACGAATAGGTGTGTCCCTTTTGTACGGATTTGCAAACGTTAGAAATAGAATAATGAAAAAAATACAGTTATTTTATTTGTAACAAAAAAACGCCTTATCGGTTAACTCCGGTAAGGCGTTTCTGATTCAAGCTAGGCGTTCTTGATTTTTGCAGCAGCTTCTTCAACTGTGATGTCTGCAAACTGTTCCCTTGTCTTAAGGTTCTTAAGTGTAATCTTGTTTGCGGCAGCCTGTTCCTTGCTGATGAGGACACCCCAAACCATGCCTTTCTTTTCTGTAACGGCGTACTGCTTGTTCATCTTTACGCAGTCTGGGAAAACTTCGACTGCAACGCCCTTTGCGCGGAGTGCACCTGCAACACCCTGGTAGTGTGCGGCAAGTTCTTCGTCTCCATTAAAGATTTCTGCATCAAGGTAGCTTCCCTTTGGTTCTGTGATTCCAAGTTCTGTAAGGCCTGCAATAAGGCGGTCCAAACCGATGGATGCACCAACGCCTGGAAGTTTGTCCTTCATGTAAAGGCCTGCAAGGTTATCGTATCTTCCGCCTGAGCAGACAGATCCGATTGAAGGAAGGTCGTTGAGGAATGTTTCGTAAACAACACCTGTGTAGTAGTCGAGGCCACGGGTAATGCTTGGATCAAGAGTATATGTTGCTTCGATTCCTGCAGCCTTCATCATTGCGTAGATGTCCTTCATGCGCTTTGAGTCAACATCTTCGCCGCCTGCAAGATTTTCAATGTTTGCAAGGGTTTCTTCAAAAGAACCGCATGGCTTGATGTAGTTAAGGATCTTGTCCGCATCATCTGCATTTCCTGTAACTTCTGTAAGTTCCTTCTTTACTTCTTCTTCTCCAACCTTTGCAAGCTTGTCAACGATGCGGAGAACATCGTCAGACTTTTCCTTTGCTCCGATTTTTTCAAGGAAGCGGTTGAAGATTCCGCGGTGGTTTACATGGATTGTGATTTTTTCAACGCCGATGGATGCAAGGGCAGCCTTCATCAATGCAAGGACTTCAAAGTCTGCTGTTGCGCTGTCTGTTCCAACTGTGTCAAAGTCGCACTGGATGAATTCCCTGTAGCGGCCAGCCTGTGGTTTTTCTCCTCGCCAAACCTTAGAGATGTGGTAGCGCTTGAAAGGGAAGTAGAGTTCTTCCTTGTGCTGTGCTGTGTAGCGTGCGAATGGAACTGTAAGGTCAAAGCGCATTGCAACATCACGGCCACCGTTGTCTTCAAATCGGAACATCTGCTTTTCTGTTTCGCCGTTGCTTTTACGAAGGAGGATTTCTGTATATTCAAGAACTGGTGTGTCAATAGGAACGAATCCGTACGAGCGGTATGTATGTGTAAGTTTTTCAATCAAATCAGAACGCAAGATTTCGTCCTGTGGCAAAAAATCTCTGAAACCTTTCAAAATTTTTGGCTGAATCAAATCCATAAAAATGTCCTTATTTTCTTTATGATGAATTTATAGTAAACTTATTTTATCGAATAACTTTATTTATGGGAATATAAACGGATATGCTTTTTGCTGTAGACATTGGAAATACAAATGTAGTAATCGCTGTTTTTGACGGAAATAAAATCATCCAGCAGTGGAGGATCAGTTCCGACATGAAGCGTACTGGTGATGAATATACTTCGACAATTCTGACTCTTTGCCGTGACGCAGGTCTTGACACCAATTGCTTCAGCAAGGGAATCATCAGTTCTGTTGTTCCTGCCCTGATTGGTCCATTCGTTATCGTCTGCCAGCGCATCGTAAAAAAACATCCATTTGTCGTTAAATCAAACCTTGCAGGGGAAGGTTCCATTCTTCCTGTTCATCTTACAGGACACAGCTCAAGGGAACTTGGTACTGACCTTCTTTGTAATGCCGTTAGTGCCTGGAATCTTTTTCACGGGGCAAATATTGTAGTTGACTTTGGAACTGCCCTTACTCTTACATGTACCGATTCAAAGGGAATTATTCACGGTGGAACAATTTCTCCTGGTCTTGGAACTGCCGTAAAGGCTCTTGCCATGAATACAGCCCAGCTTCCTTTTGTTCCTCTTGAAGCTCCAAGAAAAGTTATTGGAAACACAACTAAGGAAGCAATCCAGAGCGGAATCGTCCTGGGGTACAAGGGCCTTGTTGAAAGTCTTGTTGCCCAGTGCAAGCAGAATCTTTCTGAACTTAGCGGTGACAATATTGACGACATAAAGGTGGTTGCAACTGGTGGACTTAACAGTGTCCTGAAGCCTTTGACCGACTGCTTTACAATCGTGGACAAGGATTTGACCGTAAAGGGACTTAAGCTCATAGCAGATCTTGCCTAAGGAGATTTTATGAAGAAACTTTTTTTGATTCCTGTTTTATTTTTGTTTTTTCTCTTTGCAAGTTGTGTTCAGGTTGTTGAAACTGTTGTCACTCTTTTAAGTGATGATTTTTCCGCCCGTTGCAAGCAGGTTTCTGAATATGAATATTTTAAGAATGATCCACAGGGAAAGAAATCTTGTGATTGGCTTTTTATCATGTATATGGATGCTGACAATTCCCTTGAATCCTCAATTAGAACCGACTTTAACGAAGTGGAAAAAGGACTTGCTTCCATAAGAAATGCAAATGGTGATGCAGCTTCTGGGTATGCTTCCGTTAGGGTGGTTGTTCTTTGGGATGGATTGCAGAGTAAAGACAGTAAGATTTTCGAGGTATATCCTGATACCACTGATTACTATGCAGGTCAGAATACATGCAGTATCACAGGTGTCGATTTCATTTCTTCTTCTGGAAACGAAGTGGATATGTCCCAGGGATCTACATTGACATCTTTCCTTAAATTTGTTGATAAACATTACAATCCTAGAATAGGAAAAATTCTTCATGTTGCGGATCATGGTTCTGGACCAGGTGAACAGAAAAGGGCCATGTGTGAAGACAAAACTCCTTATACAGGTTCCCTTACGGCAGCAGTTCCAATGTCTTCTTCGGAATTCAGTACTGCATTGTATAATGCAGGGTATGGTTTCGCAAAGGAAACTTTTTCAATTCTTTTGCTTGATGTTTGCCTTGGAGCCAGCTTTGAAGATGCCTATCAGTTCAGAAATTGCGCTGAATATTTAATTGCATCTCCTAATTCTACTCCTGCATCTGGTTTTAATTACACTGATATTATGAGGTGTTTTGTTACTGGGAGGAATTCAAGACTTTTGTCATATTCTGTAGCAAAGACTTTTCAGAGTTATTATGAAGGGCTTGATGCTTATGGAAAGGATCCTACAGTAACCGCAATTGATCTTTCTAAAATGGATGGTTGTGCGGAAAAAATAAATGCCCTTGCTTCAGAACTCAAAGACAAAAAAACTACTTACTTTAAATATTTGAAGTACGATGGAAATTTGTCTGACTATGAATCCTGGAATTACTATATGGTTTATAAAGGAAGCGTAAACTGGCTTTTTGACATTGGGTGTTTTGCTGATAAAGTTTATCTGGATCCTGAAAGCACTCAGGAGATTAAGGACAAAGCCACTGCAGTAAATCAAAGCCTTTCCTCTTCAATTGTCTACAACTGGAGACGCAATGTATACAGTTTTGATACAGCGTCAAATAAGTGCCTTGGAATTACAATTTGTGGAGGCATGGTTGGAAGCAATAAAACTACTATGGGAATTCCTTCCTGGTATAAACCTAGCGATGGGGTTTCGTCCCTTGCTTTCTGCAATCTGGAGAATGGTTGGGCCGACATGGTAAAGGAATGGTTTGGAGTAGGGACTGGGGTAATAAATTAATATTCCCCATCATTTTACTTTTGAATAAAATCTTCCAGCCTTACGCCAGCACCGTTTTCAACATCCTTTGACAATAGGGCACCGGTTACAAGCCCAAGAAATTCAGGACTTATTCCAGGTGTAAGTATCTTTTCGGTGCGGAGAACAGAAATGTCTTCCGCATTGATTTTTTCACCTTTTTTCATTGAGCGCATGTAGTGCAGGCTTCTGTTGGTTCTTCCGTAGTTTGCCTTTTCTGCAGGTGCAAGTTTCTTTACGCCGGTTCCAAGAATGGCATTTATTTTTTTCATTGGGTATTCGTAGGCAAGCTGGCGGTAGATTTCATTTTCCCCGCTGTGGCGCAAAACTGCTTCCGCCTGGTGTACGCTGTGCACCATCACCTTGAACATTTCAGGTTCCAGGGCAACAGGGTCGTCAAGACCGCTGTCCTTGCGGCTTAAGGTAATGTGCTTTTCTATCATTGTTCCGCCCATAGCCACGGAAAGTACCGGAACAAGAACCGGGTCCATGCTGTGGTCGCTTATTCCCGTTGGAACTCCAAGTACCTGTCCAAGGGTTTTTACGCAGCGGACATTGTATTCGTCTTCCGGAGCCGGATAAAAGGTAAGGCAGTGAAGCAGGGTTAGGGAAGGCATTTTCATTGTTGCTGCATCTTCTTCATCCTGACAGTCTATGATGTCCATGGCTTTTTCAATGTCGCCAAGTTTTGAAACTCCGCTTGAAAGTATGAGGGGAATCTTTCCGTAGAACTTTGAGCAGGCCTGCAGCATTGGATAATGGTTTACTTCCGGACTTGCGATTTTGATTGCATCTGGGTTCAGTTCTGCAAGTTCCTTCAATGACTTCAAACCAAAAGGGGAACAGGCAAATAGAATGTCTTTCTTGCGGGCATATTCCATGCACTGGGCGTAAAAATCCTGGTTGCATTCCAGTGTCTTGAAATTGTCGTAAAGCCTTGTTCTTCCGTTTGGCAAATCTACGAAGCCCGTGTCTGGGTGAAGTATTTCGTCAGCATAAACCCATTGGAACTTTACGCAGTCGGCTCCCGCTTCTTTTGAAGCATCAATAAGTTCAAAGGCCTTTGAAAGGTCGCCTGAATGTGCTGTTCCAATTTCTGCAATTATAGTCATGTTTTCATTTTATGATTAAATGAAATAAAAAGCAAATTAAGGTGAGGGGGCTGGAAACCGTACCATATTTAAAAAGCGAAGCACTTCCTCCGATATGATATAACCTCACCAATTGTAATTATCCCCCTGATTTTTAATATCAGTGCAAAATTTGTTTTTCAATGCCCTTGAGTAAAGACAATTTATGGTTGTAGTTACTTTTAGTGATAACATCTTATTATATTGTGACTTCAGGTCCAATTATTAGTTTTTTATTTATATTCTTCTATATACTAAAAACCACGATTGTGATAATATAGGGCAACTTTTTTATTATATTCAGAGGATTTTATGTACAAGAGTGTTGATCCAAAAGCAGATTTTCCTAAGCAGGAAGAAGAAGTTTTAAAGTTCTGGGAACAGAACAACACATTCAAGAAATCATTGGACCAGAGGGAAGGCTGTGAAGAATATGTATTCTTTGACGGCCCACCATTTGCAACTGGTCTTCCACACTTCGGACACTTTATTCCATCAACAATCAAAGATATTATTCCTCGCTACCAGACAATGAAGGGCAAGAAGGTTGACCGCCGTTTCGGTTGGGACTGTCACGGTCTTCCTGTTGAAAACCTCATTGAAAAGGAACTTGGAATCAACTCAAAGCACGAAATCGAAGAATTCGGAATCGACAAGTTCAACGAAAAGTGCCGCGATTCAGTTTTGAAATACACTGCAGAATGGCGCAAGACTATTACCCGTATGGGCCGTTGGGTTGACTTTGACCGCGACTACAAGACAATGAATCCAGACTTCATGGAATCAATCTGGTGGGTTGCAAAGTCGCTTTGGGACAAGAACCTCATTTACGAAGGCCAGTACATCCTTCCATACTGCCCACGCTGCTCGACAGTTCTTTCATCTCACGAACTTGCACAGGGATATAAGGACAAGCAGGACCCTGCAGTTACAATCAAGTTTGCAGTAAAGTCTTTGCCAGCTGCAATCGGCGATAACGACCTTGAAAACACATATTTCATTGCATGGACAACAACTCCATGGACATTGCCTTCAAACCTTGGCCTCTGTATGGGACCTGATGTTGAATATGTCAAACTCAAGGACAAGTCGGACGGAACAAGATACATCTTTGCAAAGGCTCGCGTTTCGGCATACTTCAAGAATGAAGAAGACTATGAAATTATTTGGACACACAAGGGTAGTGAATTCGTAGGTGCAACTTACGAACCGTTGTTCCCTTACTTTGCAGAACTTGCAGATCAAAAGGTATGTTCGGAAAAGTCTGGACAGCCTTGCTCGGCAGGTGCTTTCCGCATGTTCAATGCAGCCTATGTTTCTACAGAAGACGGTACAGGTATCGTTCATATCGCACCGGCATTCGGTGAAGAAGACAACAAGGTGTTCGCAGGCAGCGGTGTTCCAAATGTTCAGCCATTGGATGCAGAATGTAAGTTTACAAAGGAAGTTCCAGATTACCAGGGAATCTTCGTTAAAGACGCAGACAAGGACATCATGGACCGCCTTAAGAAAGAAGGCAAGCTTGTTAAGCGCGAAACTGTAAACCACCAGTATCCACACTGCTGGCGCTGTGGTTCACCTCTCATTTACCGCGGTATCGGATCTTGGTTCGTAAAGGTTGCAGACCACCACGACGCGCTTCTCAAGGCAAACAGCCAGATCAAGTGGCAGCCAGGCCACATCAAGGAAGGCCGCTTCGGTAAGTGGCTTGCAGGCAGCCGTGACTGGGCAGTAAGCCGCAACCGCTACTGGGGTAACCCAATTCCAATCTGGAAGTGTGACGACCCTGAATGTAACCACCGCGTATGCGTTGGCAGCCGTCAGGAACTCAAGGACCTTAGCGGAACATACCCAGAAGACCTCCACAAGCAGTTTGTAGACAAGATCACTTTCAAGTGTCCAAAGTGTAGCAAGGGCACAATGAAGCGTATTCCAGAAGTTTTCGACTGCTGGTTTGAATCCGGTTCAATGCCTTACGGTCAGCAGCACTATCCATTTGAAAACAAGGAATTCTTTGAAAGCCATTTCCCTGCAAACTTCATTTCAGAAGGTCTCGACCAGACACGCGGATGGTTCTATACACTTACAATTCTTGCAAGCCACCTTTTTGACAAGCCTGCATTCCAGAACTGTATCGTAAACGGACTTGTTCTTGCTTCAGACGGACGCAAGATGTCTAAGTCCCTCAAGAACTACACAGACCCTGTGGAAGCAATCAACATGTTTGGTGCC
Organism: Spirochaetales bacterium; assembly: GCA_030526505.1. Classification (GTDB taxonomy): domain Bacteria; phylum Spirochaetota; class Spirochaetia; order Treponematales; family Treponemataceae; genus Treponema_D. Next base: position 2,546 of record JAUNCR010000068.1, on the reverse strand, counting down.
GATGCCCTTCGCTTGTTCCTCATGCACTCTGCAGTTGTTAAGGCAGACGACCTTAAGTACAGCGATGATGGTGTTCGCGAAGTTATTAAGTCAATCATTCTCCCATTGTGGAATTCATATTCATTCTTCGTACAGTATGCAAACATTGACGGCGTTACTTGTACAGGACATGAATTTGACAGTAAGCTTCCAGACAATCCTCTTGACCGCTGGATTCTTTCAGTTGCTCAGAAGATGGTTAAGGAAGTTACGGAAGCCCTTGACGACTACGACCTTAGCGCCGCAATCGATCCAATGCTTTCGTTCATTGACTCAATCAACAACTGGTACATCCGCCGCAACCGCCGCCGTTTCTGGAAGTCTGGAAGCGACAACGACAAGATGGAAGCATACGGAGCACTTTACAGCGCACTCAAGACATTTGCCCTTGTTGCCGCTCCATTCGTTCCATTCATTACGGAAGAAATCTGGCAGAACCTTAAGACTGCAGAAGACAAGGATTCAGTTCACCTTTCTGACTATCCTGTATACAACGAAAAGTTCCGCGACGAAACATTGGAATTCCAGATGGCTTCGGTTCAGAAGGCAGTTTCAATGGGTCGCTCACTCCGCAACACATTCAACCTCAAGAACCGCCAGCCACTTGCAAGCGTAGCTCTCGTTACCCGCAATGCAGAAGAAAAGAAAGTTCTTGACAGCATGCGCGACACAATCGCAGAAGAACTTAATGTCAAGGAAGTAATCTTCCACGAAAAGGAAGACGAACTTGTTGAATACAGCGCAAAGGCAAACTTCCGCGTACTTGGAAAACTCCTTGGCGGAAACATGAAGCTTGCCGCTGCTGAAATCACAAAGCTTACAGGCGATCAGATTGCTTCAATGCTCAACGGTTCAAAGCTTGTAATCAATGTTGCAGGTACTGATGTAGAACTTACAGAAGAAAACCTCATCGTTGAACGCAAGGAAAAGGAAGACCTTAAGGTAATCAACGAAGGAACACTTACAGTTGGTCTTGATACAAAGATTACTGATGAACTCAAGAAGGAAGGATATGCCCGTGACTTGGTTCGCGGTATCCAGAACCTTAGAAAGGAAAGCGGATTTGAAATCACAGACAGAATCAACCTTTCTGTTGGTGGTGATGCTTCCCTCAAGGCTGCCTTCGAAATGTTCAAGGACTTCATTGCAGGTGAAACACTTTCTGCAGACGCACAGTGGGTTGACGGCCTCAAGGGCACTGAAGTTGACTGTGAAGATGCAAAGTGGACAATGAGCGTAGTTAAGGCATAAGGCCTTTAATATACAGGAGGGTGTCATGAAAAGATTTAAGGTTTTGGCTTGTGTTTCGGTTTTCCTTCTTGCCTTTATGGCAGGCTGTAAATCTACAAAAGTAGAGGAACCTGAAATACCTGAACCTTACATGCATCCTCTTGCCATGCTCTCCAGTGATTTGAGCATATACATGAGCGTTCCCGTAAAGGAACACAAAGAACTTGTAACAAATGTCATTGCTTCCATGATGAACGGAATGACGGAAGAAAACGCAGCAAAGATCTGTGATCGCACGGAAACTTTGTATTCAGGTCTTGGAACTGTAAAGGACAGGTCTCATCTTGAAACTGCTTCGTGGACTTCCGTTCCTAAGCTTGCCGTAAGCACACTGATGACTGAAAAGAACGGCTTTAAGAAACAGACCGTTCATTTTGATGAAGTTACAATGGCAAAATACAGTAATGCCCAGAGCGGTTTTGAAATTGCATTTCCATCGACAAAGATCGTTTGCTTTTCAAGAACCCTTGATTCAATGCTTGAAAAGTTTGCAAGGCTTGAACCTATAGCAGACACTGAATACAACAATTGGATCAACCGGGAATCAAAGGATATCCTTTTCTACATTACAAGACCAGGACAGTACCTTAGAAACCTTATCGGCCAGAGCATTTCCATTGGCACTGATAAGATTTACGGTAGCCTTTCCTATAAGCCGGATCCAAAAAGACCAGGTCAGTATTCCGGAACCTATAATCTTTCTTTCTACATTCATCTTACGAATAAAAAAGCTGCTACTGCTTTGCGTGGGCTTCTTTCCCTTTCGTTTTCAATGATGGGGGGTAATGTTGAGCAGACTGATGCTGAAACCCTTTTCCTTTCCGGAGTTGAAGTAAGTGACAGGCAGATCAAGGACCTTTTTATGCGTGATCCTATTACCGGCAAACATTACAGGGTTGTTGGTGATGAAGTTATTGAAGAATCAGTGAGAAATAAATAGCATTTTATGAAGATTCCTGTTTTCATTGCAATCGGCATTGTCTCTACTGCCTTGATTTCCTGCGGAACTTTTGAAGTTACGGTTCCAGGTGAAAGCAAGGTGATTGAAAGGAATATCAGCGAAGAATATTTCATAATTGCTGAAGCCTATAAAGGACAGTCCAATTACACGAAAGCCATTGAATATTATACTCTTGCCCTTAAAAACAAGGACCTTCATGACTCCGCCTATTATCAGATAGCATTATGCCAGGTTTACAGCAAAAACTGGATGAATG
>JAUNCR010000067.1 GCA_030526505.1 Spirochaetales bacterium | reverse complement strand
TCCAAATGCAGTATGAAATATGTAACTCATTAGAGTTTTAACAGATTAGTTTGTTTATGTAAATTAAGGGTCTGTCCCCTTTGTCACTATAGGTTAGGCAATTTTTTTAGATGGAATTGTAAATTTACTTTACATTTTGTAAATTAATATGTAAACTTTGGGAATGAAAGAAATTCTTAAATACCTAAGGCAGGTCAATTCATTTTCTCAAGAACAGATAGCACAGAAGCTTGGAATCTCCCGTCAGTCTTACATCAAGTATGAAAACGGCTCTGTGGTTCCAAACAATTCTACGGTTCATCATCTTGCCGCAATCTATGGAGTTTCAGAAGAGTTTATCCGACGCAATGAAATACCGTCTCCTCAGGATAACTTTCAGAATGATTCAGAATACAAAAGGGCAGAAGAAAAAAATCTTGAAGTTGCTTCCCCTGAATATGTAATGAAGGCCCCTGTGCAGCAGGCGCGGCAAACATACGCGATCATAATTTCAAGAAAGGTCAGAAAATCATCATGTGGAGAGAGAATGAAGAAGAAAAAGAAGAGCGCAGGCAGAAGGCTTGGGAGACTATTTTAAGCATGAGAAAATCTGTTCCCAATGATTTTGATTATAAAAAAGAACTTCTGGAGGCTTTGGATGAAAAATATAACAGTACTCGTTGATACAAATATTTTCATTGATGTTCTTCAAGATAGGATTCCTTTTACAGATAATTCACAGGCTGTGATAGGCCTTGTAACGCAGAAAAAAAATAAAAGGTGCTGTGGCTGCTCATTCCATTACAAACTTATGGTACATTTTGAGAAAAACCCATTCTGATGAAGAGCGCAGAAACTATCTCCTTTCCCTCTTTGAATTATTTGATGTGGTTTCAATAGACAAAAATCGTCTGGTTGCAGCTTTGGAAAATTCCAATTTCAAGGATTTTGAAGACTGCCTTCAGGACGAATGTGCATACGCCATAAATGCCGATTACATCATTACAAGAAACGCAAAGGATTTTGAAAGTTCCATTGTAAAAGCCCTTACTCCGGAAGCGTTTCTTGAAAGCGTGAAACTTTGACTTCCGCACAATCGACTTAAACCCTTAATTCTGCTATAATTTGCCAACAATTTTCAGTATAAGGAAGACATTATGACATTCTATGAAGAACTTCAGTGGCGCGGCCTTGTAAAAGATGTTGCCGGCGAAGACATTGCAGACAAGCTTAATAAAGAACAGGTAACTTTCTATTGGGGAACAGACCCAACTGCAGACAGCCTTCATCTTGGTCACTATTCTTCACTTGTGACAGCAAAGCGCCTTGCTAAGGCAGGCCATCATCCAATCCTTCTCGTTGGTGGATCTACAGGTCTCATCGGTGATCCTCGTCCAACTGCAGAACGCGAAATCATGGCAAAGGACCGTCTTGAAAAGAATCTTGCCGGCATCAAGGCACAGGTTGACCGCATCTTTGAAGGCAAGGCAGAAATCGTAAACAACTACGACTGGACAAAGGACTACACATTCCTTGAATTCCTCCGTGACATAGGCAAGTACATCAACGTAAGCTACATGCTTGGTAAGGACATTATTGCCCGTCGTCTTGAGACTGGAATCACATTCGCAGAATTCTCATACACACTTTTGCAGGGATACGACTTCCTCCATCTCTTCCGCACAAAGAACTGCATCATGCAGTGTGAAGGTGCAGACCAGTGGGGTAACATCACGACAGGTCTTGAACTTATCCGCAAGATCGAAGGCAAGGAAGCTTATGGCTTTACAATGCCTCTCGTTCTTGACAAGTACGGCAACAAGTTCGGTAAGTCTGCAGGAAATGCTCTCTGGCTCGACATCAACAAGACATCAAGCTACGAACTTTACCAGTACCTTGTTAATGTTGATGACAGCATGGTAATCGACTACCTCAAGATCTTTACATTCCTTACAAAGGAACAGATTGAAGAACTTGAAGCAAAGAACAAGGAGCATCCAGAACTTCGCGAAGCACACAAGGCTCTTGCACGCGAAATCATTACAGACCTTCACGGGGCTGCTGAATTCGACAAGGCCGTTGATATTTCCGCAAAGCTCTTTAGCGGCGACCTTAAGTCACTTTCACTCAAGGACATTGAAATCGGTTTCCGTGATGTTCCAACAATTGAACTCAAGGAAGAAGGAAAGGCAATCATCGATGTTCTCGTAGAAAACAAGATCTGCGGAAGCAAGAGAGAAGCCCGCGAATTCTTTGCACAGGGATCAATCACCTGCAACGGTGAAAAGATTGCGGATGAAAACACACCTGTAACAAAGGCAATGGCAATCGAAGAAAAGGTAATTGTTGTTCGCCGTGGTAAAAAGAAGAATTACATCCTTAAGTTCTAAGTGAAAAATAAAGAAACCAAGGCCCGGTATCATCTGCCGGGTCTTTTTGAATTTTACGACCTTTATAAGATTTTCCTTCCTCTTTTTTATGGGCATAGGGACTGGTTTTACGACTGGTGCGAGATAGGTTCCATTTATGGTGCACCTGCAGACTGCCTTTGGGGTGGCGGCAGGGTAGGCTTTGGCGAGAACGGAATTGAAAAGGAAGTTCTTTCATTGTGCAGGGAATGCAATGTTTCTGCCCGACTTACCTTCAGCAATTCCCTTATAGAAGAAAAGCATTTAGGTGATGAAAAATGCAACAGGCTTTGCTCATTGTTTTCAAAAAGCGAAGGCAACGGAATCATTCTTCATTCTGACCTTCTTTTGAATTACATCAAGTCAAAATATCCAGGCCTTTATTTTGTTTCTTCCACCACAAAGGTGCTTTCAGATTTTAATCAGCTTGAACAAGAATTGAATCGTCTGGACTTCAAGTATGTTGTACCGGACTTCAGGTTGAACAAAGATTTTGAGAATCTGTTTTTGCTGGATGAACATCAAAAATCAAAAGTTGAATTCCTTTGCAATGAATGCTGCAGCCCGAATTGTTCTGCAAGAAAAACCTGCTATGAAAATGTTAGCCGCAAGAATCTTGGCATTGATGAAGTCAGCCATGTCTGTATTGCATCGAATAAAGGCGATGGCTATAGATTTTCTTCTGCAATGAAAAATCCTTCTTTCATCGGCATTGAAGACATTCAGAAGGTTTACCTTAAAAATGGATTTTCAGAATTCAAGATAGAGGGAAGAAGCCTTGGAAGTGCCTTGATCCTTGAATTTCTTTTGCATTACATGACAAAACCTGAACATCAGCTGGAAGTCCGTGAAAACATTTATCTGGATAACACCCTGGATCTTTTTTAATAATTTGCAAAATCACAAAATCTGCATTAAAATCAGAATAAGATTATTTTTAGGAGAAAACAATGAATTTTATTTTCTTAGGACCACCAGGAGCCGGAAAGGGTACACTTGCTGCACAGGTTGCAGAAGAATACAAGATTCCACAGATTTCTACTGGTGATATTTTCCGTGAGAACATTAAGAACCAGACAGAACTTGGAAAGAAGGTAAAGGCAATCATGGATGCCGGCGGACTCGTTGGCGACGATGTTGTTCTTGAAATTGTAGAAGACAGACTTAAGAAGGATGACTGCAAGAACGGATTCATTCTTGATGGATTCCCACGCACAATTCCACAGGCAGAAGCTTTTGAAAAGCTTGGCATCGATGTTAAGGTTGTAAACTTTGAAGTTAACAACGACCTTATCATTGCCCGCCTTTCAAACCGCCGCGTATGCAAGAGCTGTAAGGCTAACTTCAATGTAAAATTCCTCCCACCAAAGGTAGAAGGCGTTTGCGACAAGTGTGGTGGCGAACTCTTTACTCGTGAAGACGACAAGCTTGAATCAATCACACACCGCCTTGAAGTATACCGCAAGGAAACTGAACCTCTCATTGACTTCTATCGCAATCTTAACAAGATGACAGACATTGACTCTGCACGCGATTCTCAGGAAGTTCTTGTAGACTTCAGAAAGATGTTCCCTGCAAAATAATAAGGGGTAAACCTATGAAGACAACGGAAGAAGAAAGACAGAAATTCATAAGGGCCTTTGAAGAAGATTATGAAGACAAAGTAATATCTTTTGAACTGGCAGAACTTCGCGCTTCTCCCGTTGTCTTTAATATTTTAAAACTTAAGCATGAAGAAAATGTGGATTTTTTGTGGGGGCTTGTTGTCTTCTGCGAAAGCGAAACCTATTTCTACAGTTTTCCTCAGGAAAACATGCTGTCCTTTTATGTAAGAAAATCTTCTGGCGCTGATGAACCTCATTCACAGTGCATTTCATTTTCCCAGTGGAGATGCCGCTTTAGGGTTCCTGAAAAAAATCCGTTGGATTTTCTTTTCCCAAAACGAAAGAACATCATCAAATCTTACTTCTTTGATGAAAATAAAATCAGCCACTCCTTTGAACTTTGCATGAACAAAAAAGCGGCTGATGTAATCAATCTTTTTCCTGCTGATTAATTTTTATTTTACCAACAGTTTGTAAACTCTCTTGTTGATCCACTTGTATACGAAGGCAAGGACAAGGTTTGCTGCAAGAACTGCCACAAAGTAAACCATAAGGTTCCAGTGCCATTCCTTTATTATTGCTGTTTCCCTGTCTGTTCCCGTGATGAACAGCAGGCTGTTTAGGGCAATGCGCTGCATAAGGTAGAATTCAAGGGAAATGCTTGAGAAGAAGGAAAGAACTTTGTTTGACCTTGTCCACTTAAACTTGAGCACAGTAATGAAGGTGATGAAGGTTGCAAGCTGAACCTGCTGTGCAATCAAGGTGACTGTCTTATCAAGTCTGCCTACTCCGTGACCTGCAAATTCAGTCCAATATCCGATGCTGAACATTGCGTAGAATCCAAGGTACATACCACCGAGCATCAATAAGGTAACGGCAATAAATTTAGGCCAGTAATTCTTTGAGAAGAAAGCAATGAGTTTTTCTTCATGGTGAGCCCACAGAAGTCCCATTACGAAACATAGAGTGCTGTTAACCCACCATTCACCCTGGAACCATAGTGCACAGATTTCCTGATACCATTTTGCTGTTGCAAAACTCTGAGGTCCCTTGAACCATCCGTAGTCGATCCACCATGCAAAATGTCCAAGTGAACAGAAAAGGACAAGCTGGGCAAGGGCAACAAGGAATACAACAAAAATTGCCTTTCCTGTTGTCTTGCACTTTTTGAAAGCAAGGCGGAAGGCTGCATACATGATGAGGATTACGATTGGATACCAGCTCTGGTCGTTGAGGATGATGATGTTCAAAAGTCCAAGTACCCAGCGGAGTGCATCCATTTCCCTGTATTTTGCAATGTAAATGAAAACTGCATAGAAAACATTCATTACATAGATTGCAATTACAATTGGAAGCATCCTCTTCTTGAAGAAGGTGTCAAGATAACCAGGCTTTGACTTCCAGCTTTTCAAAAGTCCGATTCCGCTGTAGAAAAAGAAGATTCCAACAAAAATGAATCCGATGAACTCAAAAAACTTAATGTCTGCACTGTTCTGGAATGCAGGGTTCTGTGAAACATGATGAAGGAAAACACCGATACATGCCAAACCTTTTGTGGCATTGGAATTTTCAAGGGAAAGATAATCACTCTTAATCTGTCCTGCCTTGGCAAAGGATGATCCCCACAGGAAAACAGCAAGTGTTAATCCATAAACTAAAATCGAAACCAACATTGTATACTCCTTATTAGAATTATTTTATTTTATTCAAACTGCTGTCAAATTCTGCAGGTGAAAACAATTCGTCCGGCTTGAAATTCTTTCCGTCTTTCAAAGTCATGATTTCATTTTCAACTGTTCCTAAAACGGCATCAAAGTCCGGGTTGTCCAATGCAACATCGGCTACAGGACTTTTTGCGTTTTGACGGCTTTTGTATTTAGTCGAATACTTTGAAGGATTGATGCTGTTTTTGGCAGTGTAAAGGTTCCAGAGAAATCTTGCAGAAATTGCCCTGGTGACTTCTGTTTTTTCAGAAGTCTGAGAAGATGTGCCGCTTACGCTGTTCATAAGGCCAGCCTTTGAAAGAAGCTGATAGAGTTTTTTTCCTTCATATTTTTTTCCGGCTGTGTAGTAATCCAGAAGCCCTTGCTTGGAATTTGCAATGGTCATCATTTGCATTACGGTAAGGGAATTTTCATTCCAGTTTACTGCAGCGTTTACGGAATCAACATTCCTTAGGTTCCATGCCTTCTGTCTGACGGCCGCATAAGGTTCCCTGTATATTGTTTCTGGATTTACAAATACAAGGTCAAAAAGGCCAGAAGCAATGTCATATTCTCCCTTTTCATAGTGTTCAAGGGCTTCTTCTATTGTAAGAACTTCTGAATCTAGCTTGACTCTGTAGGTGTTTATGTCTGTTATCAGTCCGAGTCTTCTTTGAAGAATCAAAAGCTGAACATCATTTTCATATTTGCTTTTTGCAGTCTTGCAGCATTTTAGGGCATCGCTTTTTTTTGCCTGCATCAGCATGCATCTTCCTTTCATGGCAAGAAGACGGCTTTCTACAACCTTGTCCATATGCGGCTGCTGGAGTTCCCTGTCAATTTCCATCCTGAGAAATTCTGCCTTTGCATTGTCATCTTTTGAAAGTTTCTGGCCATTGAGCATGTATAAACCGTCAAGAGTTATGAGCTGATTTTCAAGTTCCTGAACCCTTTCTGAATTTGCTGTATCTTCGGCTGATAAGAAAACATCTTTTTGAAGCGAAGCACATCCGGTAAAGGCAAACAGAAGGGCTGTCGCATAAATTACAAATCTTTTCATTTGATCCTCCATGAATTTATTTCCCTGCTTATTGAAAGGACAAGGCAGTTTGTGTTTTTGTCTTTGTTTACATCAGCAAATACAGGAACGCCTCTTCCTGCCAACGGGAATGACATGAGGAGTTCCAGTTCTGGACTGAATCCGTAAATTATGTTGCTGTCACCGCTTGCATAGATTCCTTCGGAACCTTCGTGAACCTTTGAACAGATGTAGGATTCCTTTGCACTCTGAATGTCCGGAATCTTTACGCAGGAATAGGTCCTGTTCAGGTTGAACCTGTAGATGACGGCATCCTGTGAAAGTGAGTAGAAAGCATTTTTTCCGAATACAACATTTGCATTGAATACTTTTCCGGTTTCAATAGGGAATCCCTCTGCAAGAATTCCATCTTCAAAAAGATAGAATTCACCCTTTTGCGTAAGGAATCCAACGATTACTCTTTCATTTATTTTTGCAATTGCAGGAGAACCAAAACCGATGCCGTCAACAATCATCGGATTGTCTCTGTTTATGCATTCCTTGTTCTTCAGAAGGTATATTTCGCCTTCAAATCCACGGCTGTATACCGCAATGTATTCGTCGCAAACTGAAGGTCTGCCCTTGATGTTAAGGTCAGGTCCTATGAAAACTTCTTCCGTATTGCCCTTGCTGTCTGCAAAAAGAATGTTTCCGTCTTTTGTAGGAACTGCATAGGAATCCCTGTAGGCTGCACCGCCCGCAGTGAAAATCGTGTCGGTATGGATTTCCTTTGCGATCTTGAAGTTATTGTCCACAAGATAGATGTCGCCTCTTTCCGTGCTTACCCAAAGCCTGTTGTTTTTTCCTGCCTTTCCCTTTGTTGACGCAATGTAGATTTTTCCTTCAAAATCATCCATTTCCTTCTGTTCAAGGGAATTAAGGTTAAGGCACTTGAGTTTTGTTTCGTCTTCTATCCAGTAAAGGTTTTCAGGATCCTCGTCATTATCTGAAATAAGGTTGTAGTCGCTTATCTTGCCGGTCTGCTTTGGGAAGCCTGCAAGCATGTGTGAATCTTCCTGAGTACCTGCAGTTGCATAGAGGCTTGCCTGGATTGAATCTTTAGTGATTTCAAAATCAAAGCGGCCAATTCCATAGAGTTTGAGTATCTTTGCAGAAAGAGAAGCATTGTCCAGGAAGAAAGGAAGGCTTCTTTTCAGGTTGTAGTAAAGTTCAAGGCTTGTGTTTGGATTTGCGTAGGCCGAAACATTCCTCCAGTTTGAGTTTCTTGAAATTATGTAGTTCTTGTTTATGTGTGTGAAAACCGAAGAAAGGTTCTGAGGAGACATGGAGAAATACATGTACCCCTTGTTTACAAGGTAGAAAGGCCTTGGAAGATTTACATTGAACACCGAAAGAAGTCCGGAGATGAATCCTGGAAGTTCAAGGCATGGAAGCCTCATTCCGTTTACGATAAGGCTTGTGTTTGTGTTGAGGAGAATTGAATCGTCAAGCTTGTCGAAAACTTCTGCGCGCTTTGCCTCGTCCTTAATCTGAACGACAAAGACAGGGTCGCTTGAACCTTCTATTCCAAATGCCGCAATTTCATTTCCAGTCCACGAGAACAAAAGGTCTTCAAGGGTAAGTGAAAAAAAGCTTCTGCTAAGGCTGTCTGCCTTTCTCCAGGTTCCTTCAATATCCGTTGTTTTCTGAAGTACAGGGAAAAATGCTTCCTTCATTTCCTTTAGTGGTGCAAGGTTTATGAGGGTGTAATACTGTGTATCGCTTGTAAGGAAGGAAGGGAGCTTTGGCTGTGTAGACTTTGATTTAAGGAAAGCCGAAAGGTCGGTGTTGCATTCTTCCTTGTTTACAGGAACATTGAGTTCCACATTTATCATTTCATTTGTGATGTCAAAAGTAATGGATGAAAGATTGTCCTTGCCAAGAATCTTTTCTGCATTTTCACTGTAGATCTTTTCAAATGGCTTCATCTGGGCAATTTTCATTGAAGGGGCAAGAATCTTAAGGGTGCTGATTTTTTTCCCTTCGACTTCTTTCTTTTCTGAATCCGTAATGATGCGGCTGTCGAATATCTGTTCGGAAAGTTCAAAAAGTTCTTTTGAAGAACTTATCATTACAAGATTTTTGTATGGTTTTGCGTAGATTGTTGCTTCGCCTGATTTGTATTCAAAATGACCGTTGCTCCAGAAAAGGTTCTTTACATGAAGGAACCCTGCTGCAACAGAGGAAAGTCTTGTGGCGCAAGAAAGCCATCCAATATCGGCTACTGCAACGAAGCCTGGTGTTCCATCAAGGTAAAGGGCCGTATCAAGCCTTCTGTTGATGAGCCTTGTTATCAGTGGGCTTGCGTTGTTTATGAAAGCCCTGGTTTTCATGTATGGTTCTCTTGCTTCAGAAAGAGACGGGTCCGAAAGAATTGTTTCTGCAGCTTTCAGTCCGACCAATGGTTCAACTGCAGAGTAGATCTTGTCGGTGTGAATTATTGCAGTGTAGTTTTCCGGAATGAATTTAAGTGTAGAGGTTCTGTCAAAGGCAGAATAGACAATCCAGATACCAAGGAGTGCAACCAATGTGATTATGACTATCAATACGCCCGAAAGTAGTTTCAACGGGAATGGTTTATTTTTCTTTTTGTTTTCTTCCATAGTAAAATTATACCATTAATCCTCTAATTGTTAAATTATCTGCAAAAGTATAGAATATTTGCATGAAAAAGTTTTTATCTCAATTTATAAACACAATTGAATATACAAACGTTTCAAAAAACGACATCTCAAATATAGAAATTAATTCACTTGTTTTTGACAGCCGTGCAGTAAAGGAAGGTTCTCTTTTCTTTGCTTTGCCTGGAACCCATACTACGGGAAACAAGTTCATTGCCAGTGCCATAAAAAACGGTGCGGCTGCAGTTGTCTTTGAAGGTGAGATTACTGAAGAAGAAAAAACTGCCATAGAAGATGCCTGCGCAGGACGTGATGTTGCATTCCTTAAGGTTGAATCAAGCCGATTTGCCATGTCTCCTTTGTCTGCCGCCTTCTATGATTACCCTTCAAAAAAACTGGTTGTATATGGCGTAACTGGAACAGAAGGAAAAAGTTCCACTGTTGCCTTTATCTGGCAGTTGCTTCGCCTTTCTGGATTCAAGGCTGGTTTTATTTCTACAGTCCAGTATTCCCTTGGCGGAGATGCCATTGCAAATCCTGAACATCAGACAACTCCTGAAGCCACAATCGTTCAGCGAGAACTTTATGAAATGCTTGAAAACGGTTGTACCTATGCGGTTGTTGAAAGTTCAAGCCACGGGTTGAGCAAAAAAACAAATCGCCTTGGCGATGTTCTTTTTGACTGCGGTGCCTTCATAAACGTTACTTTGGAACACCTTGAATTCCACGGAACCTACGAGCAGTACAAGAGCGACAAGGCAAACCTTTTCAGGGCTTTGGACAAGCATGACCACAAAAAGACAATTGCCGGAAAGGAAACTGTTGTTCCTGCAGTTGGAATCGTTAATCTTGAAGATCCTGCGGCAGTTTATTTTGCTGAATGTACAAAGAACAGGGTGATTGGATTTACATCTGAAGGAAAGGCCGGAAAGCACGCCGTTGAAAGCGGTTCCGTTGAATTGCCTCCAGTTCCTGCAGGAATGCCTGTTGCTTCTGCAAAAAACATTGTTTCTACAAGTACCGGCATTTCCTTTGATTTAAATGTTAATGGAAAAACTGTTTCAGTCAAAGCCCCTGTTCCTGGTGCCTTCAATGCCTACAACATCATGACTGCAATCCTTGCTGTAAGCGAAACTACTGGAAAGCCTGTTGAAGAACTTGCCGCAGCCTGTGAAAAACTTGAAAGCGTAAAGGGCAGAATGACCGTTGTTGATGAAGGGCAGCCATTTGAAGTCATAGTTGACTATGCACATACACCATCAAGCTTTGAAACAATTTTCCCTCCGGTTAAGAAACGCTGCAAGGGAAAAATCATCAGCGTATTTGGTTCCGGTGGTGAACGAGATACAAAGAAAAGGCCTTTGCAGGGAAAGATTGCCGCCGAATACTGCGACTATGTGATTCTTGCAAACGAAGACCCTAGAGGCGAAGATGAAATGGCACTGTTGAAGGATATTGCCGTTGGTTCCCTTGAAGCTGGAAAAGTTGAAGGAAAGGACCTGTTCCTTATTCCGGACAGACCTGCAGCCATCAGAAAAGCCTTTGCCCTTGCCGGAAAAGACGACATCGTTCTTCTTCTTGGAAAGAGCCATGAAAATTCAATCATATTCAAAGACCGTATAATGCCTTACGATGAAATCAGCGAGGCAAAAAAAGCATTGGGAGAATTAAAATGAAAGTAACATTGATGTATGGCGGACGCTCCGGTGAACACGAGATTTCACTTATTTCCTGCGCATCCGTTCTTAGGAATATTTCTGACAAACACGAAATCACTTTGATTTCAGTAAGCAAGGACGGCAAGTGGTATCTTGAAGATACATCCGTAATTGCAGAACTCAAGGCAAATCCGGAAGCAAAACTTTCGGTTCATGCAGATGAATCAAAGCGTGTTAATGTAATCCCTGGCGGCGGAACTGCTGCCACCTTTAGCTGCGGCGGAAAGACAATCGCGGCAGACGTTGTGTTCTTTGTAATGCACGGAACCTACAGCGAAGACGGAACCCTTCAGGGACTTTTTGAAATGGTTGGCGTTCCTTACGTTGGCTGCGGAGTAATGTCTTCTGCAGTTACAATGGACAAGGTGACAACAAAAATCATCTGGGAAAAGGCAGGCCTTCCTGTTGTTCCATACATGTGCCTTACAAAGGCAGACATCAACAATTCCGTTGAATACGACAAGCTTGTTGCAAAAGCTGTAGAAACACTCAAGTTCCCTCTCTTTGTAAAGCCTTGCTCTGCAGGTTCAAGCGACGGTGCTTCAAAGGCATCTAATCCAAAGGAACTTTCTTTTGCCCTTATGGAAGCTTTCAGCTGGGACAACAAGGTTCTTATCGAAAAGGCAATCAATGCCCGTGAAGTTGAATGTTCCGTTACAGGAAACAGCATCACTGCAGATGCAAATGTTCCATGCTCAATGCTCAAGGCATACGGACCAGGTGAAATCGTTCCAAAGCATGAATTCTACGACTACGATGCAAAGTACAATGACCCTGATGGAGCAGAACTTAAGATTCCAGCATTGCTTGACAATGACAAGCTTGAATACATTCGCGAAACTGCAAAGAAGGCTTACGCTGCTGTAAGTGCAAGCGGCCTTTCCCGCGTGGACTTCTTCATCGACCGCGATGACGGTTCAATCTACCTCAATGAAATCAATACAATTCCTGGATTTACAAGCATCAGCATGTTCCCAAAAATGTGCGAAAGTGCAGGGCTTAAATATTCGGATTTGATCGACTATCTTTTTGATGAAGCAGTAGCAGAATACAACGCAAAGAATCAGCTTTGCACAACAAGAGTTTAATATGACACCACATGTTTACCCTGAAGGCTGTGCCTTTAATACACTTGAAGATATCCGCGGAAAGAAAGTTACCGTCATGGGACTTGGTCTCAATGGTGGCGGTGAAGCCTGCGTAAGGTTTTTCCTTCATCACGGGGCCTATGTTACCGTAACTGACATGAAGACTGCAGAACAGCTTGCACCTACAATCAATTCCCTTGGTACTGATCCGACCTTGGATTTGTCTCGCCTCCGCTATGTCCTTGGTGAACATAAGATTGAAGATTTTGAAAATGCCGACTGTGTAATCAAGAATCCTGGCGTAAAGATTCAGGGAAACAAATATCTTGCCGCAGCAAAGGCAATTGAAACCGACATCAGCATCTTCCTTCATTTTACAAAGGCACCCATCATTGCCGTAACGGGAAGCAAGGGAAAATCAAGCACTGTAAGTTCTTTGTCATACGCATTGAACCAGGCCGGCTTCAAGTGTTTCCTTGGAGGAAACATTACTGTAAGCCCTCTGACATTCCTTTCTAAGACTGACGGAACAACTCCAGTAGTTCTTGAACTTTCCAGCTGGCAGCTGGCAGACCTTCGCGGAAGAAAGGCCCTCAAGCCAAAGATTGCCATCATCACGAAAATTGTTCCTGACCATCAGAACTGGTACGGCGACATGGACAGCTATGTGGAAGACAAGAAGCTTATCTACGCAGACCAGGATGAAAAGGATTTTACAATCCTCGATTATGACGATGACGACTACCTTAGGGACTGTGCAAATCCAAAAGCAGGTTGCCGCTGCTGGGGTGATCTTTTTACAAGCGAAACAAAGGGCCGTGTCCTCCGTTACAGCAAGAATGAACTTCCAGCAGATGTTGCCGGAGTTTACCAGAAAAATGAAAGCCGTGAATTCACTGCAGGTTATGTAAGGCTTCCAACCGATTTGATGAGCGCTCATGCACGCAACAAGTGCCTTCAGGTGGAACAGATCATGGGTACTTTGCAGGTTCCCGGAAATCATATGAAAACAAATGTCCTTAATGCAGGTCTTGCAATTTACCTTATGGGAGTTGCCGCAGAGCAGGCCGTAAACATTCTTGGTGAATGGAAAGGAATTACACACCGTCTTGAAAAATTCCATGAATGGGAAAGTCCGGTTGACGGCAGGGAAATATCTTTCTTCAACGACAGCTGTGCTACAGTTCCTGAAGCTGCAGCGGCTGCAAGCCAGTCCTTTGAGCAGAAGGTTGTACTTATTACAGGCGGAACTGACAAAGGCCTTGATTTCCTGCCTCTTGCAAAATGCCTGAACATGGAAGACGGTTCCCATTACAAACCTTATGAAATTTATCTTCTTGCTGGAACCGGTACTGACAAACTCATTCCGCTTTTGAAGGAACGCAATGTAAGTTATTACGGACCATTTGATTCCCTTTCGATTCTTCTTGGAATGGTTAAGACAAACCTCATGTCTGAAAATTCTTCAAGGGTTTACGGAAGGCATGTCAGCGGCAACAGGCTTCCTGTTGTTTTCAGCCCTGGTGCAACTTCTTTCGGCATGTTTACAAATGAATTTGACCGTGGCAATAAATTCAAGTCCATGGTAAAGGAGATTTTCTAAATGGATAAAATCGCAAGTTTTACAATCGACCACATCAAGCTTGAACCTGGACTTTATGTTTCCCGCATCGACAGGTTCGGCGAAACTTTCATCACAACTTTTGACATCCGCATTACATCACCAAACGATGAGCCTGTTCTTAATACTGCAGAACTCCATACAATCGAACACCTATGCGCAACTTATGCCCGCAACGACAAGGATTGGGCAGAGAAGATCGTTTACTTTGGACCGATGGGATGCCGTACCGGTTGCTATCTTCTTGTTGAAGGAAAACTTTCCAGCAGGGAAATGGTTCCTTTCATGACAAAGATGTTTGAATTTGTCCGTGATTTTGAAGGGGACATTCCAGGCGCAAAGCCGGAAGAATGCGGCAACTATCTTGACCAGAATCTGCCGATGGCAAAGTTTGTAGCAAAGCGCTATCTTGAAAACACCCTCTACAACATTGACGATGCACATCTGAATTATCCTGCATGATGCAGAATGACTCCGGAAGATTTTCCGGAGTTTATTTTGCAAATTTTTCAAATATTTCCTTTATTCCGCGGCAACCTGTTTTATCAAAAATTCTAGATAAGTAGTTGTCCACAGTACGTGGAACGATGTTAAGTTCCGCTGAAATCTGGCTTTTAGTTTTTTGATTGAGAATGAGTTTAAGGATTTTTTGTTCCTGCTTTGTAAGCCCATCAAATACTGTTTTATATGTAAAAATAGACGAAATTAGTTTTTGTTGAACAAATGTTTCTCCAGTTAAAATACTTTTTACGGCTGATATCAAGATTGTTTCACTTGCAGATTTTTCAACGAAGCCGTTTGCTCCTTCTTCAAGAGCAATTGAGATGATGCCAGGTTTTGCATACATTGAGTAGATAAGAATTTTTATTTCAGGATACTTTTTGCGTATTGTCTTTAATAAATCAAGTCCATTTTCATTGCCAAGATATAGATCAAGTAAGATTATGTCGGGCAGTTTAACGGTAGAATCCGGTGATGACAGAAAAGTCAGTTTTTCTTCTGCCTCAGACTTTGAGAAGGCGTAACCCGAACATACCGCTCCTGTTTTTTCCTGAATAAATTTCTGAAGCCCAATATTAGTAATTGTGTGATCTTCTATTATAAAAAATGTTTTGACCTGCATTGTGTTTCTCGTTTATTAATAATTAAATAATCTATATATTATTTGTTGCTTTGTATGATTTAAAAATACATATTTGGGTACCTTCCTCAATATTTGATGTAATTGTGAATGTTGCTCCAATTAAGCCTGCTCTTTTTTTCATTCCCTCGATTCCATAATGTTTGCGTTTGTCAATTTTTTCAATATCAAATCCCTTTCCATCATCACTGATGAAAATATATAGTCCTTTTTCTTCATGACTGTTTTCATTACGAATCATCAGTACGGCTTCTTCTGCATCTGCATGTTTTATGATGTTTGTTAATGATTCCTGTATTATGCGGTAAAGATTGAGTATTTCATTCTTTGTTAAAAACGATGCGTCAGTAGATTCCAGAATTGAAAGTCTTATTGAAATTTTTTCCAGACCTATAAACTCTTCACAAAGATTGCGGGTGCAGAAGAAAAAATCATTTTTTGTAATGTCTGGAGGAGATAGGTTATAACTTAAAGACCGAATTTCTGCCAGTGATTTTGAAAGAAGTTCTGATATTTTGTGATCGGTATTTTCTTTTTCACAAAGATTCTTACAGTATTTTAAATT
>JAUNCR010000066.1:7662-15537 GCA_030526505.1 Spirochaetales bacterium | reverse complement strand
CTTTTAAGGCGGCTGTCTGCAGTTCGAGTCTGCAATAGCTCACATAAGGCACAAGAATCATTCTTGTGCCTTTTTTTTTGCTTAAAACAGAATCCATTCAGTCTGTCAATCAGCAAACCCGTATCATAGGGGTCTGTCCCCTTGTGCTAGGTTTATTAAATTATAATGCCTTAACCATTTTATTCATTATTTCGTCCAGCACCAGGGAGAGCCTTTTTTTCAGTGCACCATATTCTTTTAGGCGGCGACCTGTCTTTTCGTTCATGTACAGATCCCGGCGGATTTCTATCATTACAGACTGAACCCTTTTGTCCTTCCCGTAGTATTTCATCGGAACGATGCTTCCGGAAAACGGGGTGTTCAGCGAAACCTCAAAGCCGGCACAGGAAAAGGATTTTACAAAGAGATCTTCCAGCCACTTTTCAGTATGAAAGGGGTCCGTTCCTATGCAGATTTCAGGTCGATGCTTTATTTCGGAGATTTCGTATTTTTGCCTGAAGGAAGAAAAACTGTGGCAGTCGATTATCAGGCAGAAACCCTTTTCCCCAAGGCATTTTTCAACCAGCTTTTCAAACCTGCGGTGATGCCTGTAGTAATATTTTTTTAGCAAGGCCTTCCGCTGTCTTTCATCAGGAACCTTGCGCAAAGTTTTTCCATCGGAAGTCTTTTGATATATCACCCCCATTCCAACTTTGGACATGACTTCCTCAGAGTCATTTGGGAACCGTTCCACATCGACAATCAGACGGCTTGTTTTTGAAACGCACCTGAATGCATTTTGACTTGTTCCATACAGGTCCTCCGTAAAGGAATCCGTCATCAGAACCAGTTCCTTTTTAAGTTCCCTTCCTTTCAACAGGAATTGCTTTTTGATTCTGAAGGGAATCTTCCTTGAACTGTGGGGAACATGAAATACCACCGGAATCTTTCTTGCCATAATTTACTCCTTTTCCCACTTTGGGCAAAAAAAAGCAGGCTATGGAAAGAATGTCCTGGCTTTTCCTGTTTAGCAGATATCGTCCTGCAAGTGGGAATAAATCGACGGCTGCAATTTGATGCAGCAAAAACTTATCTTTTACAATTTTAACTTACTGATGATTTCCCGCGGGAATCAGTAGCAATCGTCGCATTCGCAATAGCAATCGTTGCTGGAATAACTGTAACCGCCATTGACTGAAGAGCTGCTGCCCTGGGAACTGCTACTGCTCGAACCACCATATGAATTACCGCTGCTTCTGTAGCTGGAAGAATGATAGTCGGAGCTTCCACCCAGTAAAAGATGCAAAACAATTATAAGGACACATGGAATTACAGGAATGAGAAAAGTGAAAACAAGAATAAAGCCAAGGAAATCACTCATAGTTACCTCCATTACAAGGGAATCCGAAACTCCCCTTATGAACATCATTTTACAACAACCCCTATATCAATTATTGATAATGGGTAATTTATATATAATTTTTTTAGACCTACGGGGCGAGCCGGGCGTTGCGGGCTGGCGCTTGAAGCCCGCAGAAGGGGTAGCGACCGACGAAGTGGGTGCGCAGGGGAAGGCTTTCCCCTCCATTTTTGAAAATAAATTTATCTCCATACAAATTTTTAGTAAGCAACCCCTTTATATAGTATACAAAATATAGTATACTTTTAATTGGTAAACAGATGAACAGAACTTACATTGCCATTGACCTTAAATCCTTTTACGCCTCTGTTGAATGCGTTGAGCGGGGAATGAACCCTTTGAAGACGAACCTTCTTGTGGCAGACCCCGACCGCAGCGAAAAAACCATCTGCCTTGCCGTTTCCCCTTCCCTCAAGTCCTTTGGCGTTCCAGGCCGTCCAAGGCTTTTTGAGGCCAAGCAAAAAATAGACCAGGCAAACAATGAAAGGCGAATGAAACTGCCGACTAAAAAATTCTTTGCAAAATCCTATCTTGCGGATGTGCTCAATGACTGCGGCGACTACGAGATTGACTATGTGATTGCAAAGCCAAGGATGGCCTTATATATAGAATATTCCAGCAAAATCTACGGCATCTACCTTAAGTACATTGCCCCGGAAGACATCCATGTCTATTCAATTGACGAAGTTTTCATAGATGCAACGCCCTACCTTAAGCTTTACGGTATGACGGCACACGAGCTTACGGTAAAGATGATCCACGATGTTTTTGACACCACAGGAATTACGGCCACTGCAGGAATCGGTCCAAACCTTTTCATTGCAAAGGTTGCCATGGATGTGGTTGCAAAAAAACTTCCGCCGGACAGAAAGGGAGTCCGCATTGCAGAACTTGACGAAATTGCATTCAGAAAGAAACTCTGGTCCCACCAGCCCATTACCGACATCTGGAGGATTGGTACTGGAACCGCAAAACGACTTGCAAAATACGGTCTTCACACTTTGGGGGACATTGCCCGCTGTTCCATTGGAAAGCAGAACGACTTTCTGAATGAAAATCTTCTCTACAAGGAATTCGGAATCAACGCGGAACTTTTGATCGATCACGCCTGGGGGTACGAGCCCTGCACCATCAGGCAGATAAAGGCATACAAGCCAAAGGACCACAGCCTTACCAACGGGCAGGTTCTTCCAAGGGCCTATGAATATGAAGAAGGCGTCATTATCGTAAGGGAGATGGCAGAACTTCTTTCGCTGGATCTGGTCCAGAAGAAGCTTCTAGTGAAACAGATCTGCCTTTACATTGGATATGACATTGAAAACGCTGATAAAATAAATTTCATGACGAAGGATGAAATTAAGGAGATGAAACTTTGCAGGGACGGGTACGGGCGGCTTATGCCTTCACCGGTTCAGGGAAGAATGAATTTCAAATCCTTTACGCAGAACATTGACGACATCTGCGATTCCTTTGAAAGGATGTACCGCTCCATTACAAACCCAAAGTTTTCCATAAGGCGGCTGTTCCTTGTTGCTACGGAGATCACGACGGAAGAAGAGCATTCAAAAAACGAAGGCTGGTGGACTCCAAGCCTTTTTGAGTCGGAAGATGAGGAAAAGCACCGGCAGAATGAAAAGCTGGAAAACGACAAGGCCAGGAAGATTCAGGCAGCAGTCCTTTCCATGAAAAGCAAATACGGCAAGAACACCCTTGTAAGGGGTTTAAGCCTTCAGGAGTCGGCCATGACCATGACCAGAAACCGTCAGATTGGCGGTCACCAGGCCTGACGGCAACTACTGGATTTCCCCTTTTTTTATGAGGGAAAGCAACGCATCGGCAACCTTAGGGTCAAACTGGCTTCCCTTGTTTTCAACCAGTTCCTTCATGATTTCTTCATCCTTAAGCCTGCTGCGGTAGGAACGGTTTGTATGCATGGCATCAAAGGAATCGGCAACACAGACAATCCTTGCTTCAAGGGGAATCTCCCTGCCTGAAAGTCCATTTGGATATCCTTTGCCGTCATACCTTTCATGGTGATGGAGGGCAACCGTCTGAAGGCCTTTGAGTCCTTCAAAGTCATCCAGAAGCTTTCCACCGTAAATGGTATGGTTCTTCATTTCGTTCCATTCTTCATCGGTAAGTTTTCCCGGCTTGCAGATGATTTCCCTTGGAATCAAAACCTTTCCCGTATCATGAAGCATTCCAAGACAGTAAATGTTCTTCTGGAATTCTTCGTCCAGCCCCATCTCCCTTGCTATCTTCATGGAATATTCCGCTACATGGGATGAATGCATTTTTGTGTATTCGTCGCGGATATCGATGAAGCGGGCACAGATACCAACAAGGCTGTTGATTTTTTCATCAGCAAGGGCTGCCTGTTTTTTAAGATGGTAATCGACTATAAGGCCGATGAACAGCTGCAAAAGTCCAAGTATGAACAGCAGGACTCCAAAGATGAAACCGGGATTTTTTACAAGGGTGTGGTCATAGCTGAATGCCAGAGTAAAGTCCATAATGCCCATAAGGTTCTGGGTGTGCAATACGAAACCTATCTTTGTCTTGTCATGGGAAGGGATCGTAAGGTTCACTGCAGAAGCGGAAGGTTCAACGGTTATGAAATCATCGCTTTCGTAATCGGTGAAAAAACCGTTCCAGAAGGAATCAAGATGACAGTAAGCCGGTTTTTTGATTTTCAGAACCCAATTCTTTACGGTGTATCTGGAATTATTGTATATGTATACATCGTACTGGCTTCCCCACACGCCCCTGTTCTGTTTCCAGCAGTTCAACTGGCCGTCGGCACGGAGAGGAATTTCAAATTCTATTTCAATGTCTTTACCGGACCTTACCTCATTTAGGCCCAGCTGAGCATTTACAGTAAGAGAATGTACCCTTTTATTTTCTTTGATCACCCAAATAACACTTAAGGAAGCACAAACAAAGCCGAAAACAACAAAAACATAAGCAAGCAGGTGATTTTTCATCTTATTAAATTTTGTCGTATTCCACATGTATTAGAAAATTATAATGTCATTCTGTAAAAAATTAAAGAAGAATGTTTTCTTTTAGGCTATAAACGGAAATATGGAAAAGAGTTTACCACAGCACCAAAACATCTATATAATGGAAGAATATATGAAAAACCAGCACAACTATGACGACATGCTTAACCTGCCCCACCCGGATTCAGTGAACCACACCAGAATGGAACCGGAAAAAAGGGCCGCCCAGTTCATGCCCTTTGCCGCCCTTACAGGCTATGAGCAGAGCATAGAGAACACAGCCAGAGAGATTGAAAAGAGCGTTCTGGACCAGGAAAAGGGAACCGAGCTTTTTGAATCCACCTGACACACCCTCTTAACAAAATATTAGTTGATATTCCCACCTGCTAGAATATAATAGTAATGTTGCTTTATGGCAGCAAGGTGGAATAATTATGATTTATTATGTAGATATTAAGGCCGCAACTTGTGGTAGCGGTACTAAAGAAAATCCTTTCAAGCAGATCAATGAAGCTGCAAGAATTGCAAAGCCTGGGGATGAAATCATCGTTGCTCCTGGCGTTTACCGCGAATATGTTAACCCTGTTAACGGCGGTACGGAAGACAAGCGCATCACTTACCGTTCTGCAGAATACAGAAAGGCAGTGATCACTGGTGCAGAAGAAATCAAGAACTGGAAGAAGGTAAAGGGTGATGTTTGGGTTGCCCGCATTCCAAACGGAATCTTCGGTTCATACAATCCATACAAGGTTCAGGTTGCAGGCGACTGGTTCAATGTAAACTTTGTTGCACATACAGGCGAAGTTTTCCTCAACAACAAGTCCCTCTATGAAGTTACAAAGATGTCCCTTGTTGAAAAGCCTGTTGAAGACAACATCAAGTCATGGGACAAGGAATTCACAAAGCATGTCTGGTACACCGAGCAGGATGAAAAGACAGACGAAACAGTAATCTATGCAAACTTCCAGGGTAAGGATCCTAACAAGGAAAATGTAGAAATCACGGTTCGCGAAAACTGCTTCTACCCTAGCGAAGAAGGTCGCGGATACATTACATTGAGCGGCTTTACAGTTTGCAAGGCTGCAACTCAGTGGGCTCCTCCAACAGCATACCAGGAAGGCATGATTGGTCCACACTGGTCAAAGGGCTGGATCATCGAAGACTGCGAAGTAAGCCATTCAAAGTGTTCGGGCATTTCCCTGGGTAAATACAAGCAGCCTAACAACGACAACAAATGGTCAAAGATCAAGTTCAAGGACGGAACACAGACAGAACGCGACAACATCTGTCAGGCTCAGATTGAAGGCTGGACAAAAGAAAGAATCGGTAGCCACATCGTTCGCCGCTGCGACATCCACGACTGCGGACAGACAGGTATCGTAGGACACCTTGGCGGAGTTTTCTCAATCATTGAAGACAACCACATCCATCACATCAACAACAAGCAGAATCTTGCCGGTGCTGAAATCGGTGGTATCAAGATGCATGCGGCAATCGACGTAATCATCCGCCGCAACCATTTCCATCACTGTACTCGCGGCCTCTGGCTTGACTGGCAGGCTCAGGGTACACGCGTAAGCCAGAACCTGTTCCACGACAACACTCTTGCACGCGACTACCTTCTGACAAAGGATAACCTTGACCTTTCATTCGGCGAAGACATCTTCATCGAAGTTAGCCACGGCCCAACACTTTTGGACAACAATATTTTCCTTTCGGACGCAAACCTCAAGCTCCCGACACAGGGTCTTGCAATGGTTCACAACTTCTTTGCAGGTTCATGGACAGCAGTTGGACACGGTGTTCTTAACGGAGCCCTTACAGAAAAGAGGCAGAACCAGGCTGTTCGCTATACTCCATACCATGTTCCACACAGAACAGAAATCATGGGCTTCATGAGCATCCTTCACGGCGACTGCCGCATCTACAACAACATCTTCATGCAGCAGCCAATGCGCAAGGGACTTAAGGAAATGTCAAAGATGATGAGTGACAATGAATGGACAGACGGAAACCTCATTGCCGGTACACACACTTACGACATGTGTCCAACCTACGAAGAATGGGTAAAGCAGTTTGACGGATACTGTGGTCTTGGTAGCGCACCAAGCGACCGCTACTACAACCCTCTTCCTGTTTGGGCAAAGGGCAACTGGTACTTCAACGGTGCAAAGCCTACAAAGAACGAAAAGGATCCTGTTGTAGACAAGACAAACACTGTTACATATTCTCTTGAAGAAAAGAACGGAAAGTGGACATTCAAGACAAACGCATACGACTTCATCAAGGACAGCAAGTGCGGAATGATTTCTACAGAAGTTCTCGGAGAAGCATTTGAAAGCGAACAGAAGTTTGAAAATCCAGACGGAAGCGAAATCGTATTCAATGCCGACATCTTCGGTAACAAGCGCGATGTTGTTCCTCTCCCAGGACCATTCGCAAGCGCAAAGAAAAACTTCAAGGCAGAATTCAAGTTCTAATTGATTTAGCCTGAACAAAAGAAGCCCGAAGGGAATCAAATCCTTTCGGGCTTCTTTTATTTACTGTAGCTGAAATCAGCCTGCAAAGTTTTCTGTTTTCTTTTCTTCTGCAATGTTCTGAACTGCAAAACTGTAAAGGATTTTTGCAACATCAAAGATAGGCTTTTTTACAGTCAATCCCATGTTGCGGGCAAAATCAACGGAAGCCTTTGTTGCCTCTGGATTCCACAGGGTTGCATAGGCAAGGTCAACGAACACAGCCTGTTCAGACGAAGCGATTGCCTTTATGTGGTTGTTCATTGAATCTACGGAAGCATCCTTTCCAGCATTAGTCATGGAAACAAGGGCTATGCGGCACTTGCTGTTGAACATTTTGATTGTAGAAAGCAACTTGAGGTAAAGGCTGTCAAACTCAGAGGGACTTGCCTTGAATAGGTCCATGTCTTCTGCACCAAGGCGGATTATGATTCCATCGGACTTAAGTTTTTCAACTTCCCTAAGATAGAATTCGGCTGCGTTCTTTACTGAAAGGCCTGCAGCACTTTTGTTCACCAATTCAAAATCAAGGCTAAAATCATCTTCAAGCTGCTTTACCGGAATTGTACTGTCATAGGCTCCACCAAGGAGAACCACATTGTATTTCTTTTCTGGAACTTCGCGGATTCTGTTTGGAATGTAATCATAGTCTTCTGCATTAGAAAATGAAAAGTTTTCTTTCTGCGGAACATACTTTCTGAAATCAACATCACTCATGTTCAGTTCCTCGTTCTTTCTGTCCAAGGCTTTGTTTCTGAAATAAACAATCACATTTGCAAAAACAATTGCAAGGTTAAGGAAATACACTGCAAGAACATAATTGAACTGTCCGTTGATAAGTTTTGCAACGATTCCTGCAACATAACCGGTTATAATAAGACAGATGAAAGCAAGGCTAGTGCTTTTTGCAGTTCCGGCTCTGTAAGCCTTAACAACA
The DNA here is from genome assembly GCA_030526505.1 of Spirochaetales bacterium. GTDB lineage: Bacteria > Spirochaetota > Spirochaetia > Treponematales > Treponemataceae > Treponema_D. The sequence goes on along the minus strand of JAUNCR010000066.1, from coordinate 7,683 downwards.
TTGATTGGCCATGAAAAACCA
>JAUNCR010000066.1:0-7633 GCA_030526505.1 Spirochaetales bacterium | reverse complement strand
TTTCAATTTTTTGAAAGTATTAAAACATATAAATCTTGTTCCATCATTTTTTTTACTTTCTAAAGTTCTGCACAAAGTTTTTTATGTGGTAGAATATGACCATATGAAAGGAAGAAAAGAATCTGAAAAAAACAGGGGCAATCTTACAAGCCTAAGGAAAATAATTACAAGGACCCAGCTTGCTCTGATTGTAACCGTAACGATTTTGTTGAGCACCGGTGGACTCATCATAAACATTAAATCCAACAACAAGGCCTTCAATCAGAACCTACAGAATACAACAGCCTTGGTTTCACGGATTTATGGTTTTACAAGGGATTTGAGTCAGTCAAGCCTATGCCAGTATTTTGACGGAGTTGCAGAGGACCTTTCGGAAGTAGATATTTTTTCAATTATAGACAAAAACAACATCAGACTTTACCACAGCCACCATCAGCTTATTAACACTAAATACGACGGCACCCATCCGGATTTTTCAAAACATTCGTCAAACTATTTTACGGAAGATTCCAATGGTCCTTCTGGTCCACAGCGCAGAACCTACTCAGCCTTTTATGATGAAAACGGAAACTACGAGGGCTTCATCATGACAATCAGGCTGAAGACTTCCATGCGCACAGTAACAAGAAACACTGTGCTTCTCTTTGCCCTTGTAACCCTTGCGGCCATTGCAATTGAACTTGTCATCTGTGCAAAACTTTCCCATGAAATAAAAAAATCTTTCCTTGACTTTACCGAAGATTTTGAAGGAACAAAATTCCTTGTTGATTCCATGAGGGCAAACAACCACGATTTCACAAACAAGCTCCATGTAATACTTGGATTAATTCAGATAGGGCAATATGAACAGGCGCAAAACTACATACAGAACATTTCAATAATCCAAAGGGAAACAGTTACCTTCGTAATGCGCAACATACAGAACCCTTCCCTAGCCGCCCTCCTTATTGGTAAAATTGCAAGGGCAAGTGAATGCAATGTGAAAATTTCTTTCCAGGAAAACACCCACTACAGGGAAAACGACATAGACATTCCATCCGAGGCTTTGGTTACGATTACTGGAAACCTGATAGACAATGCATTGGATTCAATGAATACCAGAACAGGCAACACAAAGGAACTTTCCATCGGGATTTTTACGGACACAGACAAAATGCTGCTGATCGTACAGGATTCGGGCACGGGAATAGCGGAAGGATTCATGGAAAAGATTTTCGAAAACGGATTTTCAACAAAGGGCACAGGCCGTGGCGTCGGATTGTTCCACACAAAGCAGCTTGTCGAAAGCCTTGGCGGTGAAATCTATGTTGAATCCCAGGTTGGGAAAGGTTCCTGTTTTACGGTAAAATTAAGCAAGTAATTGGCGGGGTGAAAGCATAATGGCATATAAAGTCCTAATTGTGGAAGATGATCCAATGGTCGCAATGATCAACGAGCAGTATGTAAGGCAAAATAAAAACTTTACTGTTAGTACGATCTGTAAAAACGGAGAAGAAGCCCTCAATTACCTTGATGAAAATGAAATTGACCTGATTGTCCTGGATGTGTACATGCCCGTCATGGATGGCGTTGAAACCCTGAAAAGAATAAGGGACAGAAAAATTTCTTCAGAAGTAATCATGGTAACGGCAGCCAACGACACAAACACTCTTGAACAGACCATGCATCTTGGGGTACTGGATTACCTTATAAAACCCTTCACCATGGAAAGATTTTTAATCGCACTGGAAAAATTTCTTTCACAGAAAGAAACCTTAAGGCAAAAGACCACAGTTGACCAGAACTCCATTGACCGGCTGATGACACTCAATGGTGAACCCGATAGAAAAAGCAAGGCAACTGAATATCCTAAGGGCATAAACAAAAAGACTCTTTCTTCAATACTGGAATATTTTGATGAAAACCCTGGATGGCAAAGCGTGGACATGATTGCTGAAAAACTTAAAATCTCCGTAGTCACCATACGGCACTACACCAACTATCTTGTCCAGCAGAAAAGCATTGTTGAAGACATAAACTACGAAACCGGTGGACGCCCTTCAATGCTATATAAAAAATCAGGTTGTTAGGAATAAAAAAAACTGCAAACCGAATGGCTTGCAGTTTTTTTTATTCAGCTAGAAATCAGTCTTCGCTTCCAATAAAGTTCAAGACTTCTTCTGCTGTCTTTTCATCGTTTAAGCAGCGGGCTGCCGTGTTGATTTTAGCACGGATCATGAGGGACTGTGCCGTCTTTTCGTCTACACCGCGGCTCTGCATGTAGAAAAGGATTTCCTTTCCAAGGCGACCGATGGATGCCCCATGTCGGCCTTCAACTGCTTCTTCATCACAGAGGATTACAGGAAGGCTCTTGTTTTCAACCTTAGGATCGAGGAGAAGAACATTTTCCTGTTCATCACCCTTGCTTTCAGCACATCCATTCTTGAAGTTTATTGTACCGCGCCAGGTCTTTTTTCCAGTTCCACCCACGACACCGTCTACAGCCATTGTGCTTTCAGTTTCACGGCCTGTATGCAATGAAACATAGTTCACATCAAGGCTTTCCTTGTCATTAACAAGATATGCATTGTGTCCGTTAAAGTGAGACTTGTAGCCTTCTAGGAGATTATGGTTGCCCCAGATGTTGTCCTTTCCGCCAAGAATGATTTCTGTAGTTTCAACTGTGTCATTGTCCGCAGCCTTGCTTCCAAAGGAAACAAAAGTCTTTGCATTCTTTCCGCAAAGATTTACAAGACCTACACGAACAACTGCGTTTTCATCGGCTATTACACGGATTCTTGCACCCATAGTATTTTCAAAATTTTCAGAAGACTTGAACACAACAGTAAAGTTGCTTTCACTGCCCTCTCCTGCCTTAATCTGGATTTCATCAAAACAGTTTTCCTTGTCTGCGTTGTATTCAATGCGGACTGTATCTGCCTTCTTTCCCGCTGCAACAGAAAATCTTCTAGCCTTAAGCTTAAGGCCGTCAAAAGCTGCATCGAATTCAGCGCCCATGCCTGTAGCAATGGAATTGAAACACTGGCAGCCAGGTTCAACAGCAGTAACACCATCAGCCAAAGAAAGTACAGGCTCACACTGAGAACCGTCCACGGCTTCAAGAGAAGTATTGTTTATTTTAAGAAAATTCCATGTAAGTGATGGAAAATTATTTACTTTCATTTTTACTCCTCCACCTTAGCCCTGGCCCTTCATCTCAAGTTGAATCAAGTTATTCATCTCAACGGCATATTCAAGAGGAAGCTCCTTGCTTACAGGATTTGCAAAACCGCTTACGATCATTGCCCTTGCATCCTCTTCGCTGATTCCTCGGCTCATCAAATAGAAGATGGCCTTGTTTGAAATGCGACCGATTTTTGCTTCGTGTCCAACATCGCAATCGTCGGTCATGATGTTCATTGCAGGAACAGTATCGCTGCGGCTTTCGTTGTCCAGCATAAGGCTTGAACAGTCAACACTTGCCTTGGCGTGCTTTGCACCTTCGTTTACAACGATGGCGCTTCTGTAAGTACAGGCTCCACCGCTCTTTGAAATGGACTTTGTATTGATTACCGTGCTTGTGTTCTTTCCGATGTGAACCATCTTGGCACCAGTATCAAGGTTCTGTCCGGCTCCAGCAAAAGTGATTCCAGTGAATTCACAGGTTGCATTGTCGCCCTTGAGGATTGTCATTGGATAGAGATACGAAATATGGCTACCGAAAGAACCGCTTACCCATTCCATGCGTCCGTTTTCTTCAACAATAGCACGCTTGGTGTTAAGGTTGTACATGTTCTTTGACCAGTTTTCGATTGTAGAATATCTAAGGCGAGCGTTCTTCTTAACATAAAGTTCAACACAACCTGCGTGAAGGTTTGCAACATTATATTTTGGAGCAGAACAGCCTTCGATGAAGTGGAGGTCTGCGCCTTCGTCTACGATGATCAGTGTATGTTCGAACTGCCCCGCACCTGCCGCATTCAAACGGAAGTATGACTGAAGGGGAATCTTTACCTTTACATTCTTTGGAACATATACGAAGGAACCGCCCGACCAGACTGCACCGTGAAGGGCAGCAAATTTGTGGTCTGTAGGAGGAACCAGGTGCATGAAGTATTCCTTAACCATTGGTCCCCATTCAGGACTCTTGAGTGCACTTTCAAAATCAGTGTAGATTACACCCTGGGCTGCAACATCTTCCTGAACATTGTGGTATACAACTTCACTGTCGTACTGAGCGCCTACACCTGCAAGGCTCTTTCGTTCAGCTTCCGGAATTCCAAGTTTTTCAAAAGTATTCTTGATGTCCTCAGGAACATCTTCCCATGTTGTAGCCATGTCTGTCTTGGCCTTAACATAAGTGACGATTTTCTGAATGTCCAGGTCACGGATATCCGGTCCCCATTCAGGTTCTTTTATGCTGTTGAAAAGATGAAGGGACTTAAGGCGGAATTCCTTCATCCATTCAGGATCTTCCTTGTCTGCACTGAGCTTTTCCACGATTGAATCATCAAGACCCGCACGAATCTTGTAGAATTCTTCATCCTTTTCTTCGTAGCGGAAATCGTAGAGGCTTCTGTCTATTTCATTAACTTTTGTCTTTTCGTTTGACATTACTTATTGTCCTTAAGCTGTTCCTGCAACTCTTCCTTTGTTACAGTATTCTTGATGGCATCCATAGCGGCCTTTGCAGCTGCGGCAAGGGCCGCCTTTCTTTCTTCATCCTTAACTTCCTGAGGAATGAATTTGTCAAAGCCGTGTTCGTTGATTTCCTGAACAAGGGAACCGTCGCCAGTATGAACCAGCTTTCCCTTAACCATGATGTGGGTCTTGTCCACCTTAAGGCTTTCAAGGATTCTTGTAGAGTGAGTGATGATCAAAAGGGATCCGCCTACACTCTTCATGTATTCTTCAATTCCCTTGCTTACAGTGCGGCATGCGTCAACATCAAGACCGCTGTCTGTTTCATCAAGGATTGCAAATTTTGGCTTGAGCATCAAAAGCTGGAGGATTTCGCTCTTCTTCTTTTCACCGCCGGAAAAACCAACGTTAAGGTCGCGTTCAGCATAGGAATGGTTCATCTTAAGGATGTCCATGTTCTTTTCAAGTTCCTTGGAGAACTGCATAAGCTTGATCTTCTGACCTGTAACCTGCTGCATGCTTGAGCGGATGAAAGATTCCAATGAAACGCCTGGAACTTCAAGTGGTTCCTGGAAGCTCAGGAAAATTCCTTCCTTTGCGCGAAGGTCTGCTGTAAATTCAGTAATGTCCTTTCCATTGAAAAGGATTTTTCCGCCTGTGATTGTATATTCAGGGCTTCCCATGAGTGTATAGCCCAAAGTCGATTTACCGGCACCATTAGGTCCCATAAGAACATGGGTTTCACCAGGATTGATTGTAAGATTGATGTCTTTAAGAATAGATTTAGTTCCGATGTCAGCACACAAATTCTGAATTGTCAAAAGTTCTGCCATAATAATTTCCTAATATTTTAGTTGTCATAAATATACTAAATATATGGAAAAAAATCAAAGCAAGGTATTTTTTCATACGGGTGTCTCGGCTTACGCCGCCGGGCTTTCCGCACTTCGCCGTCTACCGCGGCTCATCCCTCCGCCCCGCTCCGGGACTGCCACGCAGGTGCTCCAATCCCTGACACATGGGGACAGACCCCTTATTTACTGGCAAAATAGATCTTATACCGGGAATCACTAGGGGATTATTTTAATAAAGAAAAGAACATACGAACTTTAGTCCCTTCCAAGATAGTGGTTATATACGACGATAAAGATTTGCTTGAGGAATTCTTAATGCCATAGGTCGTAAAAATAATACATATATTATTAATTTATAAATTAATAGTTTTCCAATTTCTCCTCCTCTTCATATTTTATTTCCTCTGCCTTTATAAAGCCATTAGGTGACTTTGTAATACTTCTATGAGAAACAGTACGTTTTTTCATATGTCTCATTTCCCTTTCAGTTTCAAGGCTTGCCTGATGAATACGTTTCTGCAAATCCATCTGTTGAATGAGGTCAAGTTGTCTTTTCTCCTGTTGTTCCATTTGCTGAATAAGATCAAGGTGCCTTTTTTCTTTTAATTCTTCAGATTTCTTCATTGATTTTGCTGCAGCTTCGATAATGTAACCACCTATTATTAAAGCAATTCCAAATAGCAATACCATATAAGCCTCCTTATATTTGTATATCTATCAATTGAAAACTACAGAAGGATAAATCAGACCAGGTTCATTTCCAACAACAGCATACATAGAAAAATCTCCCTTATAATAAAGGATCCAGTTCATCTAGTTTCTTCATGAAATCTTTTTTCTGCTCTTCAGTCCAGGTGCATTCCTTATCCTGATAGGGATTGTAGTCATACAAAATAGATTGATCTCTATTTTCCTTTAAGAAATCAATGATTTCAATAAGTTCTTCCATTGCTTCATAAAAATCCATGATAGACCTCCGTTTATTTTAGATTGCCAGGAACATCAATGATCTTAATACCGACATTATCCCAGCGCCCACAGTCTTTTGGACTTAACTTTGATTCTTCAATTTCAATGCCAAGTTCTTTTGCAGCAGCCTTATATTCATCATCTGCATAGGCACAGAGCATTACATCTACATTGTAATCAGGATAATCCTGGATGAACTTTTTGTAGGCTCTGCTACACTGTTTTGCAGATTCTCCTGCAGGATCTGGAAGATTACCGCCAAAGATGCCTGCACTTATAAGCGGAAAGGAAATGCTGTGAAGGTTGTTGTCCTTCAAGACTACAAGGGAATTGTAGTAGGCATTAAAAAGTTCAAGGAATGCCTTTGGTGTACTTCCAAAATCAGGGCCAACTGCATGAATTATGTGCCTTGCATTCTTCATGTTGAAGGCTGGAGTTATTACAGCTTCACCATCCTTTACAGGAGGATTTAAGGCATCACAGGCAGCTTGAAGTGTGTTCCAACCACAAGCTTTGAATATTACACCACAGATTCCACTTCCACCGCGTAAGTTGCGATTTGCAGCGTTTACTACTGCATCAACATTCTGTACGGCACAGTTGCCCTTAATTAAATTGAAATTAGACATAAAATCCTCCTTGATTTTTCCTAAATATAACGCACTGAACATCTGCCTTCTTTCAGTGCCTTCTCGTCTTCGTTAGCCTGCTTCTTTTCCATTTTCTTGAAAAATTCAAAGGCTTCCTGAGCGTCTTTTGTTGCACCTTCTTTAAGGCCGATTACTGTACCGTTTTCCCATATAGCATACTTATTAAAGTCTTCATGTAGTACAATCATAAATTACTTCTTATTCAGACTTTTTTAGAGAAGCGTCAAATTCAATGCACTGCTGTTTTCTAGCTTTCGCATCTTCTTCTGTATAGCATTTTCCAACAGCTGACACATCGGTAAATTTCAATTCATGAATCTCTGATTCAGTATGTTTCTCTATGAAATATTCACCGGTCTTTTGATTTTTTAGTACTAAATAGAAAATTTCATCTTTCATTTTTTCTACTTTCTTCTTACTGTCTCCTGAAGAATTGTTTTCAGTCCGTTCAAGAATCTCCAGCATTTCCTTTGTAAAATAAGATGCTGGCTCAACATACTTAAGTTCCATATCATACCTCCTTTACAAGGGCTTCATCTG
>JAUNCR010000065.1 GCA_030526505.1 Spirochaetales bacterium | reverse complement strand
TCCATTCGTTCCGCCTAGTTCATAATATGTGTCCAGAATTATGGGTACATATCAAACCGAAGGGCTTTTCTTTTGTGTAGCACCATGGACGGCGCGTCATTATTTCCCTGGAAAGACCTCCGGGCCGAACCCGAAGGTGACAGATAAAATGCTTACACATAAACTGTCATTGTCGGACTTGATCCGACAATCCGTTCTTCATACATCCTACTTCTGAAGGATGAATTCAACGCGGCGGTTCTTCCAGTTGACATCAGGATTCTTTCTGTCTGCAACAGGTTCAGTACCACCCTTACCTTCAGATGAAAGTCGCTTTTCACCGTCCTTAACATTAAGTCCGATAAGCTGGTTCTTAACATATTCGGCGCGTTCTGTAGAAAGCGGAATCAGTTCCTTTGTTTCTTCGTCAGCATTGTCTGTTACGCGGTTGGCATGTCCAACAACAGTTACCCTGTAATCCTTGAACTTGTTGAGGATTTCTGCAACACGCCTGAGGATGCGCTGGTTATTGTCAGCCTGTGCCTGTGTGATTCCCTTTTCCTTTACATTGCCCTTTGCGTCAAGTTTCTGAACGCCAAAGTCAGCAGCATTTGCACGGAAGATGATTGATGGAATCTGCATCTTGAGCTTGTCTCCGTCCTGGATGATGAGGACATCAACATTGATCACTCCCTTGTAAGTTGAGTGCATTCCAAGTTCATCATAGGCTTCAAGAACATATGGATAGTCTTCTGCAGACTGAACGATTTCACCGTTGTTTCCACGGCCATCCCAAACAAGGCGTTCTGTCATTACAGTCTTACCTGCAGTTTTCCAGAATGGAGTCAAAGGTTTCTTTTCATCCTTTATTGGATTGTAGATTGTGAACGACCAGTTCTTGAGGCCTGCAACTGCCTTGCACTTAAGCTGAACAAAGAGATCGTCGTCGTTGCCGTCGTTATCAGGACTGAAATATGCAGGTGCTGTTCTGACAGCAAGTTCAGGAGCCTTTGTCGTGCAGAGGAACAATGCTGTTTCAGTGTCCACAACATTACCCTTTGCATATTCAACATGGAGCTTACCCTTGAAGATTCCTTCAGCAAGTTTTCCGTCAGCAGTGTCTCCCGCCCAATTGATTTTTGCAGGAAGATCTTTCTGGTCTTTTTCAGAGAACTGCTTTACGATGGCACCCTTTTCATTTACAACATCAAACTTCCATGAAGTAATTCCGTCCTTTACAGATGTCTTGATGTCGAATACCTGAACATCAAGCACATTGTCTCCGTTTGGAGAGAATCCCTTGTGTTCTGCAGTTACATAAGCGGAAACAGGTCTTGCGTCTACAGCAATACCGGCAATTGTTGCCTGCCCCTTGTTTCCTGCTGCATCCACAGCAGATACGACGAGGGAATAGTTTCCGTTGCCAACCTTGTTTCCATTATCATCAGTTCCGTCCCAGGCAAAATTTGCAGCCTTGCTGTTTACAAAGCGAACTGTCTTAACTACAGAGTTCTTGCTGTCGCGGATTTCTGCCGTCCACAAATCTTCAACAGAAGATTCTTCAACTACAACAGGAAGATTCTTTTTTGTACTTGTCTCTTCCGGTGAGAATGCAACATAAGGAACCGAAACCTTGATTACAGGAGCAGTTGAATCAAGAATGAACTTTCCTGATTCAGCAGTAGCTTCTGTTCCGCTGTTTGCAACAGTCTTGATCTTTGCAACATATTCACCGTCAGCACATCTTGTGCCTGCATCAGAAAGACCGTCCCACTGAAGAACAGAAGGAACCTTTCCTGTACCAGCGAATCTCTTTACGACAATGCCGTTTGTAGAAACTACAATTTCATAAGACTTGATGCCGCTTGATGCATTGACTACAGGATTGATTGAAACTTTCTGCACCTTGCTTTCTGCATTAAGGGAGAATGCCTTAGGTGCCACAGACACGGCAAGTTCAGTCTTGCTTGTATCAAGTGTGAATTCCGAAGTCTTGATTGTCCTTTTGTTACCTGCAAGTTCTGTAACTTCAAGGATGTAAGTATAAGTGTTATCGTTGAACTGTCCGTTTTCACCAAGACCGTTCCATTCAACTTTCGAAGGAAGGATTGAACCGAAGTTGTACTGTCTTGCAACCTTTCCGTTTTTGTCTACGATTTTACCAACCCAGTTCTTTGGACCTGTATAGGAACTTTCTGCTGTTCCCTGCTGAGCAATTTCAAAGAGGTTCTGTCCGTTAAACACTTTGTTTGCAGGAAGATTTACAACAGCACTTGGAGCTTCATTATCAAGAACGAATACTGGAGAATACACAGCCTTTGGTTCATAGCCGTTAAGATAGCGGGCTGTTACCTTAGCACGGTATTCGCCTTCAGCAAGAAGTGCACCGTTGCTTCCCTTTCCGTCAAATACAAGTTTTTCAGGAGCCTTACTGTTGTTTCCGGAAACTGAATAGAGGACATTGTCATCCGATTTTCCAACAACATCAATTTTCCATGACACAAGTGAATTTACGCTTGCCTTTGGAGAAGGAATTGAAACTTCAAAGTTTACAGTCTTGCGTTCCTTTGCAACTTCACCCTTTGGAGCCGGTGCAAAGAATCTTGAATCCAATGTATTGCCTGCAATGGAAATTGCAATTTCAGGTTTTTCAGCAGAGAAGATGATGTTTGAAATCACTGCCTTTTCAGAAGTGTTTCCTGCAAGGTCAGTAGATGTAATTTCATACTGGTAAACTCCATCCGGAACGATGGCCTTGCTGTCGTTTGTTCCGTTCCATACTATCTTGTCCGGAGCGGCCTTTTCCCATCTGAAGGTTCTTACGGCATTGCCGTTGATGTCTGTAATTTTTGCAGTCCACAGCTCTTCAACTGAACCAGTCTGATTTACAGGAAGAACTGCCTTAACGCCTTCACCAAAATTCTTTTCATCGCCTGAAAGCTTTGCAAGTTCAATTGATGGAGGAGTATTGTCAACTATTACAGTTGCCTTTCCGGATTCAGTTTCCTGACCATTACCCTTTCTTGTCCAGATTGAATAGTAGTAAATGCCGTCTGCTGCAAGGGATCCGTCATCAAGATAACCGTTCCAGCTTACGCTAGGAGGAATTTCAACGCTTTCCTTTGATTTCAAAAGCTGCTTGGCAAAAGCCTTTGCATTGATTTCCTCCGGGAACTTTATCTTGTTACCGATGGTCCTTACAAGCTTATTGTTCTTGTCATATACGCGAAGATTCCATGCAGTGATGATGCCTGTAGTAGAATTCTTGGCCTTTGAGTCAATGTTGAAATTGACTACAAGTTCATCCATTATGCCGTCATTATTTGGAGAAATGTATTTTACTGCAGGACCTTTCTTTGAACCGGCATTCGGTACAGCAAACATCTGAGTTCCGGCAAAAACAAAAGCCGCAAGAGCCGAAACTTCAACAAATCTAATAACTGTCTTTTTCATCTGATATATTCCTTATCTTTCAAAATAAACCGCCACTGAAAAATGGCCCGTCACATATTCCGGTGCACTAAAAACAGGAAACCCGTTAAAGCATCTTCGGAACCATAACTTTATTCTATCAAATAAAACAATCAAATACTTGCATTCGTTACAAAAAAGAACGAAACCCCGATGCACGCACCGGGGTATTTTTCCAAGGTATTCTTACCTTATTTTTCTATAAAATTTCAATCGATTGTGGAATTACCACATTTCGATTTCTGCACCAGAAGTATCTCTCTGTCCGAAGTCAACTCTTGCACCTGCACTAAGGGCAAGGATTCCGCTGTAGAGGGACTGTGTTGCGAAAGAAGGAATGACGCTGCTGTCCTTCTTGCCGAGCTTTGTTCCAAACCTGTATGAAACGCCGAGTGATACTGTACAGATACCGTCGCTACCACCCTTTGCCCATTCCCTGATGTTGTACTGCCAGCTTGTATTGAGCTTGAGGTTTTCTCCGTAAGCAAATTCCAATGCAATGTCAGAAATTGCATTTGTAAGGAATGTTGGCATGCAAAGGTCAGCGCTGAAAAATCCCTTCCACTTTCCAGATTCAAAAACCTGAGCTGCCACACCAGCGCGTGGAGTCATGATTGTTGGATACTTAGAGCAAGCCTTCACTGGGTCAATTCCGCGAGTTGTGAATTTTGCAGGCTTACCGACATTAAGGAGGGATGCACCGAGGCGAACATTCTTAAGGAATGCAAAGTCACCTACCTTGGCGACTGCACCAACATCAGTACCAAAACCATACTTCTTGCCAAAACCAGTTTTACTGTATGAACGGAAGTAAACATTTGCACCAACTGAAAGCCAGTCAAGAACATCCTTTGATGCGCCTGTATGCATGTCCCAGATTTTTCCCAATGGCATTCCATTCATTTCAGAGCAAGTGTAGCTTGTTGTAAATGCAAAAGCTGCAAACTTTGTAGGAACGATTACGCCAGTTTCAAAAGCATAACCAGTAGACTTATCGAAATCTTCCTTGTCGTAGTTGATCAAGGCTGTTCCGCTCAAGTCAAAAGTAATGATTTCATTTCCGGAAGGAAGAGCTGGGTTATAAGTAATGGAAGCAGGGATTACATTACCTGATGGTCCGCCTGCTGCAGATGATGCAGCACCGCTAAGCATTTCTGGATTTGAGAGCCTAAGGAATTCTTCACCTCCCATTGGTGGGTTATAGGCAAACAAAGCTGCTGTAGAAGCTGCAAGGACAGCTGCCATAATAATTTTTTTCATATTTATCTCCTCTAAAATTATTCTGATTAAATCGGTGAAATTATAACTTATTTTTCATTTTTAAGGAACAACTCCACCTTTTCTATTGTTGAGTCCGGGGTACTGGCCCCAGCCGTCAAGGCAACCTTAGAAAGCGACAGGAACTCCTCAGGAATTTCTTCGGCGTCTTCTATAAGTATTGATTTTGGACAGATGGCAAGTGCTGCTTCGTAAAGCCTTTTTGTATTGGCGGAATTTTTTCCGCCTATGACGATTATGCCGTCCGCCTTACCGTTCAATTCAGCAAGGGCTTCCTGCCGCTCCATTGTAGCCGAGCAGATGGAATTGAAAACCACAAGATCCTTGTTTTTTGCAAGAAGCACTTCCTTAATTTTTTCAAACTCAACGGGACTGAAAGTTGTCTGGGCAATCAGGATTGTGTTTTCAGGGATTTCCATGCCGGAAGCTTCTTCGGCACTTTCAATAACCCTGCACTTTTTCTGGGCATAGGATGAAATGCTTACAACCTCCCCATGATTCCTGTCGCCGGCAATTATCACCGAATAGCCTTTTTCGGACCATTCCTTTGCCCGTTTCTGGCTCAAGTGGACTTTAGGACAGGTGGCGTCCAGTATTTCTGCTTCCTTTTCCTTAAGCGCTTCTATTACGGCAGGAGTTGTTCCATGGGCACGGATTACAACTACAGAATCCCTGTCCACCATCTCAAAAGAAGAACCGTCAATGACCTGTACACCGCATTTGCAAAGGGAATCCATTACAACCGGATTATGAACAAGGGGACCAAGTGTAAAAATCTTTTTTGAAGAACCTGCGTTGCCGGCAACCGCTTTTTCCGCAGTCTCCACAGCACGGCGAACCCCAAAGCAAAAGCCAAGGACCCGTGCACGAATTATTTCCATAGGAATAAACTATAATGATTAAGCGTTAAAATTGCAATTTTCGGAAGGGCAAAAAAAAATCCTCCGGCAACACAAGCTGCCGAAGGATCTGTTCATCCCAACAAATGGATTGGATTATTTATTGTGTGGCTTTACATGGTTTGCCCATTCACCAGGCTGCCAGTTGCGGCGTGCCCATGAAATGAAACCAGAGCTGATGAACATAGATGAGTAACATCCAGAGATGAGACCAACTGTGAGGATCTGTGCAAAGTCACGGATGCTTCCTGATGTAAATACGAGGAGTGTGCAAGAAGCAAACAATGTTGTAACTGTTGTGATGATGGAACGGCTCAATGTTCCGCTGATAGAAGTATCAAGGATAACCTTGAAATCCTTTGTATCAACAAGCTTGATGTTTTCACGAACGCGGTCAAGGATAACAACTGTTGCGTTGATTGAGTAACCGAAGATTGTGAGAACAGCAGCGAATGATGTTGTCGAGAATTCTACCTGTGTCCATGAGATGAATGCAAACATGATCATACAGTCGTGGATAAGGGCGATGATTGAACCGAGGGCAAAGTCCCAGTGGAAGCGGATTGTTGCATAGAACCAGATTGCAAAGAGTGTTACCAATGCAAGAACAACTGATTTCCATGCGTTGCTTGAAGAGAAGCTTGAACCAACGAAGTCTGTCTTTACGATGGCAATGTTGTCTTCACCAAACTTAGCCTTGAGGGCACCTGTGATTCCATCCTGCAATGTTTCTACGGAAGTTTCGTTTCCCTTTCCCATTGCTGCGCGAATCTGGAAACTGCGGTTTGAAGCATCTCCAAGTTCCTTTACTGCAACGTTCTGTGAAGAAAGGCTTTCGCGAACTGCATCAATCGAAACATTGTTTGAAGGATCCGATACATAGAGCTTTACAGCCTTGTCGAATGAAAGGCGTGCTGTAGAAGCGCTGTCTGTATAGATTCCATAAGAATCTGCCGAAGCAGAATTTACAACTGTAGCTGTAACGCCTTCTACACCGTTAAGGGCATTAGCCATGTCACGGATAGTTGGGTTCTGTCCGTATGTGAATGTCTTTGTTTCGTTTTCTGCACCTGTTCCCGAGATAACGAGAGAAAGCGCAACATTAGAAGTTTCTACACTTACATTTGCAGAGCCCTTGTATGTAAGTTCAATTGCAGATGGAGCAATGCGAACTTCTTCTACAAGACCTGGAACGAAATCAATACCGAAGTTGATTCCGCGAACTAAGATTCCTGCAACGCCGAATGCGATGAGAACGGCACTTACAATAGCACAGGCAGGAAATGCTTTACTGAACTGCTTTACTGTTTTCATTATTTAATCCCCCAGCCAATGCTGATGTTTTTCTTGCCTACAACTTCTGTCTGGAAGTCGAACATAAGGCGAGAAACGAACAATGTTGTGAACAATGTTGAAACAACACCGATTGCCAAGCTGTATGCGAAGCCCTGTACAGAACCTGTACCAAGCTGAGACATGAAGATGGCAGCAATGAATGTTGTGATGTTAGAGTCCATGATTGCCCAGAATGCATTGTTGAAACCTGTGTTCATTGAAGAAGCCCTGTCCTTTCCAAGACGGCGTTCTTCCTTGATGCGTTCAAAGATGATTACATTTGCGTCAACTGCCATACCGATTGTAAGGATCATACCTGCAATCATTGGAAGTGTAACTGTAAGGTTAAGGGCACTGAGGATAGAGAACATGATGTAAAGGTTGAGTACCTGTGCTACACATGCGTTTACACCTGCACCCTGGTACCAGATGAGCATGAACACCATGATGGCGATGAGACCAACAGCAATGGCAAGGATACCCTGCTTGATTGCCTGGTCACCAAGTGAAGCACCGATAACCTGCTGGCTTTCTACAGAAAGTGGAACATCAAGCCAGGCTGTCTGGAGAACCTTGCGGAGGTTCTGAGCTTCCTGGATGCCGAAACCTGTGATTGCAACGCGGCCGCCAGTGATTGCTGTCTGGATTCTTGCATTTGACTTAACCTTGTCGTCGCTTACGATACAGAGGTTCTCACCAACATGCTTGCCTGTGAATTCACCGAAGATTTCTGAACCTTCGCTGTCGAGCACGAAGTTAACCTGTGGCTTTCCAGTAAGGTCTTCTGCTCCAACTTCTGCAGACTTGATGTGCTTACCGTCAAGGGCAACTTCCTTCTTTACAACGAGGTAGCCTTCCCTCTGGTCAAGACCGTAAGCGTCTGTTGTATAGTAACCCATTACAACACAGTCTTCAGGAATTACGGAAGCGTCGATAAGACGACCCTTGCTGTCGAATGTGCTGTCCATGTGGTTGTAGTAGTAAGTTGTGAATGCCTGTGTAGCTTCATTGTCTACGAGGCGGAAGTTAAGGATACCGCGACCCTGGATGATCGAGCTGATCTGGTCTGCTTCTGCAGAACCTGGAAGTTCAATGTAGATGCGGTCTTCACCCTGCTGTCTGATTGTAGGTGAAGAAAGACCGAAGCGGTCGATGCGGTTTGAAAGTGTTTCAACAGCCTGAGCCATAGCTTCAGCCTTGAGTGTTTCTTCAACGAAAGGTGTGTCGCCCTGGTTTGCGATTACTGCATCAAGGTCAGCCTTAACGATAACATTCATACCGCCCGAAAGGTCAAGACCAAGCTTTACAGAGTTCTTGTAGTAATCCTTGTTCTTAAGGATTTTCTTGCGGTATACGCCTTCAACGAAATTTCCGAGTTCTGTCTTTGTAGAGAATGAGTTGAGAGCATCAACAAGCTTGAGTGGTTCAGAACACTTCTTGTTTTCAAGCTTATAGTTCTTCTTTACCTGTTCCTTGAACCATTCCTGATCGGCTGGAACAAGTGTTTCTGGATCTGCCTTTGCAGCGGCAACCATTGCCTTTACATCAGAAGCAGCCTTGAAACTTGAGTAATCCTTGATGTTTTCAAGTGTGCTCAATGCCAAAGCCTGGTCTTCCTTTGGAGTGCGTGCATACCAGCTGATAGTTGGCCACAGGAATGCAAAGCATACTGCAAGCACGGCAATAATTGTGATTAAACGACTTTTCTTGTTCATTTATTTTTCCTCAGTCTCTGAAGCTGCAGCCGAAGCTGTTTCTTCAGTTTTTTTATCTTTTTTTCCAAAAAGAGACTTCTTTTCTGCCTTTGGTTCTTCAGCTGGCTTGTCTACAACAACTGTAGCAATAGCAGTGCGGTTGAATTCGATCTTTGTATTGTCATCAACCTTAACAACCACTGTATTTTCCTTTGTAGATGCAACTGTACCGTGGATGCCACCGATAGTAACAACCTTGTCACCCTTCTTGAGGGCATTGATCATCTTCTGTGTTTCCTTCTGTTTCTTCTGCTGTGGACGGATCATAAAGAGATACATGATTCCCACGATGAGAACGAGAGGCATAATCATTCCGAATCCGCCTGGTGCTGGCTGTGGTGCAGCCTGCAATAAAAGTGCATTGAACATATTAAATTCCTACCTTTTTATTGTTTTATTTAAAAATAGTAACATAGGATAACACGATTCAATGACAATTTCAAGATTTTTTAATGGGGAGGAAAAGGGCTGAATTAAGGTACGGAACGGTGAAAAATCCCCGATTCCAGCGTCATCCGCTAGCGTTTAAGCAGCCTGTCCAGCTCTGAATTCTGGCGGATGTAAATGGAATTGGCAGGGTCAAGGGCAACTACCTGCTTCAGGTAATACTGTGCACGGCGCCAGTCCTTTTTATTGTAGTAAATCTGGTAAAGGCGGTACAGGGAATCCTTGTTCCTAGGGTTTGCCGTAAGGCTTGAGCGAAGGTCGGAAAGCACCTGGTCTTCCGCCCCCTGAAGGAAACTCCTTTCGTAATAGAGGAAACTCTTCATCTTTGAATTTGCTTCGGGAAGAAGTTTTGCAATGAGCTGGTTTGCGGCGGCAGCCTGCCCTGAAGAGGCAAGAACCTTGATGTAGGCAGTCTGAGCCTCTTCATCCTCCGGAGTTTCCTTATAGATGCGCCCCGCAAGGTTTCCGGCTTCAGTAGTCCTTCTGAGTGCAAGGCAAATGTCAATGTGGGTGTATAGGACCGACCTCTGGACATTCCTGTCGGAAATAAGGCTGCTGCTGAGGGAATATGCCTGCTGGTACTCGCCCTTCCTGTACATTTCGCTGATGCAGATTTCCTTTGCCTTTGCATTGGAAGGATCTTTTTCCAGAGCCTTACCGGCGATTTCCATTGCCGACATGCCTTCAACAGGTTTTCCGGTCAGGGACGCCATTTCTGCGGCAAGAACCAGTATTTCAATGTCGTCAGGATAAAGCGTAAGGGCCTTGGATGCAACTTCCGCAGCGGCAGTATAGTTTTTGTTCCAGTCACACTGAAGCCTTGTCCTCAGGATGTAGTATTCCCTGGGAGTCTGATTCTTTCGGGCACAGACATCAAGAAGGGATGAGGCACGAATAAAGTCCTGTTTCTGCATGAGGATGCTTGCCCTGAAAAGAACATAGCCAGCATTGTCCGGTTCAAGGAGAAGAATCCTGACGATATAGGATTCAGTCTTATCAAGGTCCCCAAGGGCATAGGCAGACCTTGCGCAGAGATCAAGAATAGCCGTGTCCTGAGGATACCTTGAAAGAAGCTGTTCCCCTACAGTAAGGGCAAGCTCCTTGTTGTCCGTTGCAAAGCAGGCCTGGGAAATGGCAAGGAGGATTTCTTTTGTAGAGGAAGAGTATTTTCCGTTGGCGGCATTAAGGAACTTGAGGGCCTCTTCCGCACGACCTGTCCTAAGGCACAGGACGCCCATGATGTAGTTTGCAACCACAGAACCGGGCTTCATTTCAAGGGCTTTGTTCAGGGATTCTTCCACTGCACCGTAATATTCGCTCATGCTGTCCGACGAAAGGATGACGATTGTAGGCAGAAGGATGGAGAAAAAGTCCGAAGAAGAGGAACTCAGGTCATAGATGCCGTTTCTTACACTGTCAATGATTCCCGTGTACCGGTCAGGGGAATTAACCTTTGGGGCGGACATGTTTCCCCGCTCCGAAGGCCAAACCACATCCATCAGGGCACAGATGATGTTCAGGAGGGTTCTTTCAGCATCGGAATATTTTTCGTCGACACTTTTGTGAAGGCTGTTGTATGCCTGTTTCAGGCTCTGTGGAGAACCGATTTCCACGGCTTCCATATCTTCTTTTTTAATGGAAGAAAAAAACGATTTTTTTACGGCTGGCAAGACCGCTACGGACACAGCGCTGGATTCATCAATCACTACATCCTCGGCAACAGGTTCCGGCCTTGCCTCAGGTGCGCTTCCGCATGAGAAAATGGAAAATATGAAAACAACCAGGGATGCAAGGCAAACCTGGTTTGAAAATCTTACTCTTGCCAAAAAAGCAACTCCCCTAGTAGTTGTCTTCTTCCAGTGTATCATCCTGCATGTATGGGAATTGAAACTGCTTGTTGTTTATTCTCTGGATTCCATATACGGAAAGGAGGAGAATGCCGAATGCAACAAGGACTATAGGCCAGCAGACAGAAATGAACTGCCTGAAGGATATGTGGAATGCATCTGAGGAAAACACCAGAAATGCACCCCCAAGGAAAATAAGCATCACTGAAGGAAAAAGGAAAGCCGTCCTGAGCCTTCTGTAGATGAAAAGGTCGGCACCAAGGAAGCAAAAGCCTGCAATGACTACAAAAAGAGGCCATATCTGCTTTAGAGTGATATTGTTGAGAAGGTTAAAATTAACAAGGCAGATTATGATTCCGTCAATGAACGATGTAAGGCCCATTCCGAGCAGGAATCCCTGCTTCCTCATTACTTCTGGTGAAAATTTCTTGTCTTCCATCCTTTTTTCCTTTCGTTTACAATACAATAATTGTATGCTAAAATCTAGCACATGTTAAAAAAAATCGGGAAATCACTGATTATTCTTGCAATTATTACGGTTTTTTCTGGCTGCGGCCGTTCCTACAGGGGAAAGATTCTTCCTGGTGCCTTTACAAAATCCTACAGGACCACACAGAATCAGCTTGAGCATCTCCTTGAAAAACCGGATTTAAATAGCGAAACCCGATACGCCGTAGTAAACAGGATTGCAAACAACATGCTTTCCGTAAAGGACTACGCTTCCCTCATCTGCTTCCTTACTGACTGGGTTGAAAAGCACGGGGACGACCCCTACAACGCCTACTGGCTGCTCATGACCGCCTACGCCTATCTTGAAAACGATGCGGAACCTGTTGCCGAATACTACTTTGAACGAATAATAAACAACTACAACGACCTGATGGTGCAGGGAAAGTCCATTCACTTCGTATGCCTCCAGCACCTGATCCAGATCAGCGAAAGCCCTGCCAACAGAATCACCTATTTCAACCAGCTGATTTCAAGGTTCCCTAACAATGTAAGCACCACGGAACTTTTCTACAGGCTTGCCCTTGAATACGAAAAGGAAGGCGAATGGAAGCAGGCCATCCGTTCCTTCACCCAGTACCTTGACCAGGACGATGCGGCTACCCTTCAAATTACAGGATACCCAAACGCCTACCTGAGCACAAAGCAGCTCATCGACTTTTCCAACTCCTCAAAGGACTGGACATTCGAATCCCTTGACGCCCTTGTTTCCGCAGTCAAGAAGGGAATCTCAAGCTACAACTACAGGGCTTTGGACAAATACAAGTCCAAGGTTAATTTCTTTGCCATGTCTTGGCGTCAGGTTGAAACTGATGTCAACGCACAGGAAAGCTTTTCCATGCGTTCCTTCATGCGCGGAAACAGAATCCGCTACAGTGCGGACCTTGACCCTTCTTCATCACCTACAGAGGCCTACCTGAGAACCACCGGATGGAGCAACTATGTTAATGTCTGGTACCTCTACTTCAGAAAGGTGAACTTTCCTGCAGACCCGGAAATCCACGGCCGATGGGAATGGGCTGGCATCTATTACGGTGAAAAGCTGTGATCAAAAGGACAACACAGGCATTCCTTGCTCTCACCGCATTCAGTCTTTTTGCTGAACCTGTTGCAGATTTTCTCATTCCGTCAAAATCAATTACCCTTGACGAGACCATGATCGATGGCCTTGACGAACTGAAAGCCCTTGAAGGCGAAAGGAAAGCTGAAAAAAAGAAAAGCTACACGGTTAAGGAACCGGTGCACAGGGACATAGGGCTTACGGGCCTGGAAGACAAGAGGACTAAGAAATTCCTCGACTACTATCTTTCTGCAGAAGGAAGGAAATACCTTGCTGAACTCCTCATCGATTCCGCTGAATACAGGGTCTATGTAAGGGAACAGCTCAAGAAAAAAAATCTCCCAATGTTCCTCCAGTACCTTCCGATCGTAGAATCGGAATACAAACCCAATGCGGTTTCTGTTTCAGGGGCCACAGGAATGTGGCAGTTCATGGAAAACAGCATGGAGCCTTTCCTGAAAAAATCAGAATGGTACGACGAAAGGCTTGACCCGTGGATTGAAACGGACGCCGCCCTGTCAAAGCTAAAGGACAATTACAGCATGCTTGGAAACTGGGAGCTTGCCCTTGCCGCCTACAACATGGGGGCAGGAGCCGTAAAGAGGGTCAGGAAACAGAGCAAGGCCGACTTCTGGATGCTTGCAGACCTTGAACTCCTTTCGGAACAGTCCATCCTCTATGTTCCAAAACTCATAGCGATTACCGAAGCCATAGAAAATGCAGAATACTACGGTGCCATAGACCTTGGCGTCGCAGACAAATGGATAGAACTTATGACTCCCGAAAAATTCGGCAAAATCAAGATTACGGGAAGCCTTAAGCTTGAAACCATATCGGAAAAGTCCGGTGTTGACCTTGCAACCCTAAAACGGCTGAACCCTGCACTCATAAAGGGCTGCACTCCTCCAAAGGAAACCTGGGTCCTGAGGGTTCCTTCGGGCAAGGCAAAGGAAATTGCAAAATCACTTAAATAGTTTTCCAAAATAAAAAGGGCAGCTGCCAGATTCCGATGTTTTTCAGATTCTGACTGCTGCCTTTTAATTTTATGGTGCAATACCGGACTAAATCTTGAACTTGCCAAGCTTATCCTGCATTACATTGATGTTCTCCCTTGTCTCCGATGCATGGTCGGCAACGCTCTGTGAAGCGGTACTGATTTCCTGTGCACCGGCTGTCATTTCATCCATGCTTCCGAGAATGATGGATGAAATCTGGGAAACAGAATCCATGTCCTTAGCAACGGCTATGATGCCGTCATTAACTTCGCGGGACATTTCGCTTACATCGATAGCCTGATTCCTCATGTCGCTCAATGCGCTGAAAATCTGGCGGGAAGCATTTTCCTGCTCGTTCATTGCATTGTCGATTTCACGGATGATGGTATCGGTCGAATCAAGATGAGTAACAATCTGTGCAAAGGCAGCCTGGCTGTCTTTTGAAAGGGAAACAACATCCTTGATTGATGTAGAAATCTGCTTGAGCTCTGCATTGATGTTCTTAGACTGGGTACTTGAAGTTTCGGCAAGCTTACGGATTTCGTTTGCAACAACAGAGAAGCCTTCGCCGGCCTTTCCTGCGTGAGCTGCTTCGATGGCAGCGTTCATGGCAAGGAGGTTTGTTTCCGATGCAATCTGGGCAATGATCTGGTTTGCCTGAATGAGCATCTTTGACTGTTCTGCAATTTCATTAACCTTTCCGTCAACATTTGCAAGCTTGTTCTTTCCGTCAGAAACCGTACCGCCAAGCTCATTGAAACTGTCGGCCATTCTGTGAACGGAATTTGTAACCGAAGTAATGTTTCCGAGCATTTCCTCGATGGCTGCGGATGATTCTGTAATGCCTGCAGACTGGTTTTCGACCAGTTCAGAAAGGGAATTCATGCTTGTAGAAGATTTTCCGAGAACGGCTGTTGTATTTGCTACGGCTTCAGCCTGGTTTTCGGACTGCTTTCTTACACCCTGAATGTTTGCCATGATCTGTGCCGTAGCACTTGCAGACTGCTGTGAATTGGCGCTGAGGCTCTGTCCGATTTCGGTAAGGGACTTTTGTGCCATTGTAAGTTCTTCTACAATTGTCTGAAGCATGATGATGAAGGTATTTACATTCTTCGAGATGTCGGCAAATTCATCATTGCCATTAACAGGAAGGCGAATTGTAAGGTCCGCATCGCCGGAAGCAAGCCTTCTCATTGCACCGCCTACACTATTGAGAGGCCTGATGACCCTCAGGTAGATGATGAGGATGAGGATTGCAAGGAGTCCCAAAACAAGCAGGATTGTAACTCCAACGAGAGGCTTGAAAATAACTCCGGAAACATGGTCGATGATTCCAAGTTCCTTTCCGACCCAAAGGGTTGTAAGGAATCTACCCTCATGGTTTTTCATAGGGAAATAGTAAACGACATATTTCTTTCCACCGATTGAAGCAACGCCGGAAAAAATCTTTCCCTCTTCTGCCATGGTAATTGGTGTTGGGTCTGCAATTACGGAGCCGCGCATGTTTGCAAGGGTTGTGTATGCACGGGTTGTGCCGTCAAAAATAGTGCTGTCGCAGCCAGTAAGGGCTTTCATTTTATCAACGAATTTCTGGGAAGTTGCTGTAGCCATTCCGACAAGTACACCGGTTACATAGAAACCGTGCTTGATTGGAACTGCACGGAAAATCTTTACATCCTGCCCCATTTTTTCAACTTTAAGAACAGTTTCACCGTTAAGGGCCTTAGTAAGGATTTCTGTCTTATTGATGTTCTGGGCAACCTTGCTTGAAGAGCAAAGCTTCAGGTTCTCATCGTAAACGGTAAGGTCATCCACGGCAAAGCTTCTGCAGGCGCTGTCTATTACAGGATCCACAGATTCAACAGTGAATTCGCCAAGGGCACTGTACAATGAATCCAAGGTTCCAAGAAGATTGGTCTGAACTTTAACAAGATTATTTTCCTCTGTCTTTATTTCCCTAAGGAACAGTTCCGAATACTCTTCCAGTTCACTCTGGAAATATTCTTCAAGCCCCCTGTTCAAAAGCCTGGAAATCATCATGAACAATACTACAGAGAAAACTGCAAGTCCCATGACAATGGTTGCAATCATGATTGTAGAAACCGACGATCTCTTATTTTTGTTTGCCATAAAAACTCCTTGAAAGTAAAAAAACTGATAAGCCAAAATTCATTATAACACCAAAGGACGGGAATTCAATTTTTCAGACTATTTTAACTAATTTTTAAAACTCAATATTTTTCTTAACTTAAAGACTAAAAAACCGATAATTGAAAAGAATAATTGTTTACGGTGGAGAAAGAT
>JAUNCR010000064.1 GCA_030526505.1 Spirochaetales bacterium | reverse complement strand
TCTGTCCCCTCTGACATGGAGATTCTATGACAACTTATTCTTTTGACAATAAAAGCCTTTTGAAGGACGGTAAAAGATGGTTCCCTGTAATGGGAGAAATCCATTATTCCCGATATCCAGATTGCGACTGGAAGGAAGCCCTTCTTAAAATGAAGGAAGGCGGAGTCGATATCGTTTCTTCCTATGTTATCTGGATTCATCATGAAGAAATTGAAAATGAATTTGACTGGAGCGGGTGGAGAAACCTTCGCAAGTTTGTAGAGACCATTAAGGAATGCGGACTTACAATGGTTATCCGCATTGGACCTTGGAGCCATGCGGAAGTTCGCCACGGTGGATTCCCTGACTGGCTTTTGGCAAAGTGCCCTGATGCCCGTTCTACAAACGACGAAAAATATTTTGCAGAAGTTGAAAAATGGTACAAGGCAATCTATGAACAGGTTGAAGGTCTGTTTGTAAAAGAGGGCGGTCCAATCATCGGCGTTCAGATTGAAAATGAATACGGACACTGCGGCGGACTTTCCGGAGCGGAAGGCGAAGCACACATGAAGCGCCTTGAAAAGATGGCCCGCGAAATCGGATTTGATGCACCTCTCTATACTGCTACAGGCTGGGGTGGAGCGGTTACTGCCGGAATGCTTCCTGTAATGGGTGGCTATTGCGAATCTCCTTGGGATCCACGCATCACTGAAATTGAACCAAGCGGAAACTATGTGTTCACCCATGAAAGAAACGACCATGCCATTGGTTGTGACTTTGGAATCGGCGAAACAATTACCTTCGACATGACAAAATTCCCGTACCTTACTGCAGAACTTGGCGGCGGGCTTCAGGTAACGCTTAAGCGCCGTCCGGTTGCACAGTCTAAGGACATAGGCGGAATGAGCCTTGCAAAAATGGGAAGCGGCTGCAATCTCCTTGGCTACTACATGTATCACGGCGGACAGAACCCTGAAGGAAAACTCACGACCCTTGAAGAAAACATTGCTACAGGTTCTCTCAACGACATGAGCGTAAAGAACTATGACTTCCGTGCACCTCTTGGGCAGTACGGAATGCCAAACGGCACTTACAACGAAATAAAACTCTATTCAATGTTCGTGCATGACTTTGGAGAAAAATTTGCTGAGACCGACACTTTCCTTCCTGAAAGCAATCCTGTAACGGCGGCAAACTTTACGGATCTCCGTGAAAGCTGGAGGTCGTACAACTGCAAATGCGGTAAAAAGCGCGGATGGACTTTTGCAAGCAGCTTTCAGAGACGCTATATAATGGCTGACCATAAAAACATAGTGCTTGAAAACAAGGAATATGATGTTAAGTTCCCTGCTGTTGATGTTCTTGACGGAGATTTTTTCTTTATTCCGTTTAATATGAAGTGCGGTGAAAGTGAAATTGCAACTTCCCTTTGTACTCCTTTGTGCAGGCTTGATAATGAACGCAAGGCTTTTGTTTTCTACAGCAATGCACGTCCAACAGGCGGAACTTTTGTAAAGGAAAGCAACATCGCCCCTTCAGACAAGGCTGATGTAGTTTACTATCAGTTTGTTGGAAATCCAACAGGTGGCGAAGACATCGTAACTTTGACAAGGTCAGATGCAGAAAAGGCCCATAAAATTATTGCCGGTAAAAATCAGCATGTACTCATCACTGATGATGTAATGTATCAGGAAACTGCAGGCGGAAAAACAATCCTGAATTTCCAGACTGATGGAAACGTTGAGTTCAAGATTTTCCCTCCGCTTGAAAAGGTTCCTGAAGGATTTGAAAGGAAAGCAGATGCAAATGGTTTTGCGGTTTATGCAAAGGAAGGTTGCGGTAAATCTGGTCCTGCAGTTAAATATGAAAAAATATCTGAGGATGAAAAAACTGCAACTTACAGAATCAATGTTGATTCATGGAACTGCCTTGATGACGCTTTCGTAGACATTTCCTTTACTGCAAACTGTGCACGACTTTATGAAAATGGCAAACTTATAGATGATGTAATCTATGCAGGTGATGACTATCCATGGTCCATTGGGCTTAAGCGCTATGGAAAAAACAGCCACGAATTAATTTTGGAATTGGATTCACTTGAAAAGGGTGCAAAGGTGTTCCTTGAAAAATGGCCTGACTTTGGCAATAGTTCCTCCCTAAAAACTGTCAGGCGGATTTCTTCAAGAGCCTTTGTTAATACAAAAGTGAATTTATAATCTGGAAATGAATTTCATCTCCTAAACCTTAAAGGTACTGTCCGGGTGGTCTGGCAGTACCTTTTTTATTTTTGAAATTTGATCTATGCAGGGATATTTTGTATATTTTAATAGTCAACTACATCTAACTGACTGTAGGAGAGTTTTATGCAGAAATTCAATGTGACCGAGATGTCCTGGGAAACCTGCTCTGCCATAGTTGAAAATGCTGTGTCAAAAATACCTGGTGTGGATAGTTGCGTCGTAAATCTTCATGCCGCAACCATGACCGTAGATGGTTCTGCCACAAAAGATGAAATCATCGATGCTGTCGTTAAGGCAGGTTATGGGGCATCTGTCCAATCTGAAGAAAATGCATTTGCGGAAAAAAATTAAAGTCGACGGATGATGCAGGAGCCTATAGCCTTGCCAAGCGCTTTTTCTATTCAATCATCAAGCCTGCCATTGAAGGTGCCGGCTATAAGGTCAACTAATAAAAGTTATAACCCTGCAAATGTTTAATGTTTGCAAGGTTATGTATTCCCTGAAAATTGAACTATTCTTTTGGGAGCTTCTCCATTATTTCGGAAATGTTCTTGCGGCTCCATTCGTAATCTGGCTTTCCTTCATTGGACTTCAAGTGTTCTTTCAGATAGTCGATGAAGGTTTTGCCATCTTTGTTTTTCATTTTGACATCAGCTTTGTTTTCCAAAAGGGATAATGCCACATCTTTTCTTTCATTATCTATGTACCTGTTGGTTTTTACACAGATCATAAGGGGAGTGTCCCCGTCGCTGGTAGTGGCATTCAAGTCTGCTCCATTCGCAATCAGGAATGCCACCGTTTCTTTTTTAGGATTAAAATCGCAGGCTTTATGAAGTGCCGTCCATCCGGAATCATCCTTTGCGTTTATCACGGCTCCGTTCTCAATAAGCAGTTTTAGAGTATTCGTGGCCATGCATTTAATAATCAGTGGGGTTCTTCCATATTTGTCCCTTGCGTTTACATCAGCTCCGTGTTCTATGAGCAGCAGGGTTATTTCATCGTTCATGTATGTATGAAAAATTGCAGGGGCCTGTTGTTCAGTAAACATGTTTGGGTCGGAACCCTTCTCCAGAAGTTTTTCCACAAGCTTTTTCTGATTATGGCTGCAAGCTTCCATGAGGGGAGTTAAGCCGTTGGCTGTAATCCTATTGATGTCAGCCCCATTTTCCACAAGGCTGATGGCTTTCTTTTCGTGCCCTTTGTAAATCTCATAGTTCAACTGGCCGTTTCCCTTAAGGTATTCCCTGTCGTATTTAATGGAATCGAAAATCCCTGAAGATACTATGACGATGAGTGAAAGGGTGTGAAGAAAGCAGATCCCTGTAAATATAAAGGTTTTTATGGAAACATCCTTGTGATTTATTAAGCACAGCAATCCAATGACTAGTAAAATACATCCTATGAACCCAATAAACAAAGCAAATGCAAGAAAAAATACAGCGCCCATGTCTACGATTATAGCTAGTTGCAGATTAAATGTCGCTGTCTACAATCTTGTTCTTTCCTGTGTTTTTACCCTTGTAAAGGCGGTTGTCGGCAATCTTCAGGACTTCGTTCAGGGAAAGTTCGCTTTCTGAATTCGAGCATCCTGCTGTTATGGTGATTTTAAAACTCTGGCCTTCGGATTCAAATGCTATCTGCGAAATCTTGGCGGCAATCTTCTTTGCAAGTTCTGCCATGGTGTCCTTGTATATAGAATTCTGACGGAGAATAAGGAATTCTTCCCCGCCCCAGCGGCAGGCTGTAATCAGTTCGTTTTCAAATCCAAGCAGGATTTTTCCTATTTCCTTGAGCACGACATCACCCGTGTCATGACCGTAGGTGTCGTTTATCTGCTTGAAGTCGTCAATGTCAAAAATAGCTATGGAATATGGAATCCCTTCGTGTTTCAATGCATCCATTGCCCTGTCAAGTTCGCTTCGTATTCCGCGGCGGTTGTAGAGCTTTGTAAGTTCATCCCTGAAAGACTGGCTTTTAATCTTGTATGCAAAACGGTATGCGTTGATTCTGAACAGATTTGAAAGAACGGCGAGCCCAGTAAATACGCAGATGTAATTGATGAGGGACACCTTCTTTATGGTTGCTTCCGGAAGCTGGTGAAGGGGAGGCATTTTTTGCGAGATGGTGTAGCTGGCAAAGAAAAGGAGCGTTGATGAGATTCCAAGAACTTTTTGCTTGCTTGAAAGGTGCTTCGATTCAATGGAAAAAGACATCAATACGGAGAAAACCATGATTCCAAGGTAGTAGTACTGGAACTGAAGTTCCCAGCCTACGATTAATATTCCTGTGAAAACTTGCAGTTCAAGGTGCAAAAGGATGAAAAATATGAGGAGGAAAAGGTTGCTCCTGATTTTTTTTGTGACGAGCAGTAAAGCGTTTATAATGCAGCCGATGGAATTCTGTATCACGCACTCATGTATTCCCTGAAATGCGGCATCAACGAGCATGAAGACCTGTGTAAAAAAAACGATTGCAATGAAAGCTTTTAGATAAAAATGATTCCCCAGCCTAAGTTTCATAACCTCACCCAATTCAAGTATGGCATAAATCTATCATTTTGTTCAACATATATGAGTTTTGTTATCATTTTGTTTGTAATTGCAAATAGAACAAGATATTTCCTTGACAAATAATCCTAGTGGTATTAGTATCAAGATGGCAACCGGTTGCCAAAAATAAAATTCCGGAACTCTTAGGACTCTGTTCAGGGGAACAGAAAAAAATATATCCAATTAAGGAGCAAACACACTATGGCAAAGTTTGAAAACATCCCAGATGTAAAACTTGGTATCATCGCAGTAAGCCGCGACTGTTTCGTAATCTCTCTTTCAGAAAAGAGAAGGGCAGCTATCGTAAAGGCTTTTGCAGGCAAAGGCGAACTCTATGAAGCAAAGACTACAGTAGAGAATGAAAAGGACATGCTCAAGGCTGTTGATGAAGTAAAGAACGCTGGTTGTAACGCTCTTGTTGTATTCCTCGGAAACTTCGGTCCAGAAACACCTGAAACACAGATTGCACAGAAGTTCGACGGACCATGCATGTTCGTTGCAGCTGCAGAAGAAACACAGAATGACCTTATCAACGGACGCGGTGACGCATATTGTGGTATGCTCAACTGCTCATACAACCTCAACCTCCGCAAGATTCCTGGAATCATTCCAGAATACCCAGTTGGAACAGCTGATGACATCGTAAAGATGATTGAAGAATTCATCCCTGTTGCACGCGCAATCATCGGTCTTGCAAGCCTCAAGATCATCACATTCGGACCACGCCCACAGGACTTCTTTGCATGTAACGCACCAATCAAGGGTCTTTACGACATCGGTGTTGAAATCCAGGAAAACTCAGAACTTGACCTTCTCGTTGCATACCGCGCACACAAGGATGACAAGCGCATTGCAGACGTTGTAAAGGAAATGGAAGCAGAACTCGGTTCAAGCGGAAACAACTTCCCTGACCTTCTTCCACGCATGGCTCAGTTTGAACTTACTCTCCTTGACTGGGCAGAAGCAAACAAGGGCTGCAAGAAGTACGTTGTATTCGCAGACAAGTGTTGGCCGGCATTCCCTAAGGAATTCGGTTTCGAACCTTGCTATGTAAACAGCCGTCTCGCATCACGCGGAATCCCTGTTGCTTGTGAAGTAGATATCTTCGGTGCCCTCTCTGAATACATCGGTACATGTATCTCAGGTAGCCCAGTTACTCTCCTCGACATCAACAACTCTGTTCCACAGGATATGTACGACGAAAGCATCAAGGGCAAGTTCTCTTACCCATATGTTCTCAATGACACATTCATGGCATTCCACTGTGGTAACACACCATTCTGCTGCATGAACAAGGCTTGCAACCCTGGCGTTAAGTTCCAGCTTATCCAGAACCGCCTCCTCGAAAACGGTGGTACACCAGACTTCACACGTGGTACTCTCGAAGGAGACATCATGCCAGGTCCAATCACATTCTTCAGATTGCAGACAACACCAGATACAAAGCTCCAGGCATACATTGCACAGGGTGAAATCCTCCCAGTTGCAACACGCTCATTCGGTGGTATCGGTGTATTCGCAATTCCAGAAATGGGACGCTTCTACCGCCACGTTCTCATCCAGAAGAACTACCCACACCACGGTGCAGTTGCTTTCGGACACCACGGAAAGGCATTGTTCACATTGTTCCAGTACCTCAAGATTGCTGATGTTGCATACAACCAGCCAAAGGGAACATTGTACCCAACAGAAAATCCATTTAACTAATGGTTCAATTAATCCCAAGAGGGATTAATTGAACTCGAGAATGCTACCTCGCAAAACGACGCTCGGCTTAACGCATTCTCGATGGTTGTTTTCTATCTACATTAAAAAAAATCATCCGCTTGCTTTCGGGCAGGCGGATTTTTTTTCAATAAAAATAAATAACTATCTGAAAAACTGCACGATTTTATTTTTCTCCGGTTATTAATATATGACGACAGTGTCAAAATAATTGCCAGGAGAAAAATATGGGCCAGTTTTCAAAACCATGGGGCGAGTTAACCATTGCCGATAACTTCATTTTCTGCAAGGTGATGGAAAATGAAAGGATATGCAGGGGAGTTCTTGAAACACTTCTTGGAATCAAGATTGAAAGCATAGAATATCTTCGGACGGAAAATCCTCTTGAAAATTTCTATGACTCTCGTGGGATCAGGCTTGATGTCTATGTAAAAGATTCCGCCAGGATTTTTAATATCGAGATGCAGACCGGAAACTACGATGACATACTTCTTAGGGCGCGGTACTATCTTTCCTCTTCAGATGTGGCAACTACCAGAAGGCGTACTAAATTCAAGGACATAAAGGAAACTTACATTCTCTTTATATGCAAGGACGATCCTTTCGGGGAAGGGATCCCGAAATACACAAAAATTTCAAAGTTCCTTGAGACGGATAGAATTTCATATGATGACAAAAGCCGCAATGTCTTTTACAATTGCAGTGCATGGGAAAAGGAAAAAAATCCCGAAGTCCGCGGAGTATTGAAATTCATCTATGGACTCAAACCTGATTCAGGTCTAGCACTTGAAATGGACGAAGCCGCTTCCCTTGCAAAACAGAAATCCGATCTGGAGGACGAATACATGTATTTCAGTGACATATTGGAAGACGAAAAGGAAGAGGCCCGTGAAATCGGATTGGCTGAAGGACTGGCTAAAGGAATTGAAGAGGGACGGGTGCTGAAGGACTTGCAGAAGGTCGTGCTGAAGGATTGGAATGTGGCCGTCATCAGAAAGCCGTGGAAGCTGCCAATAGTGCCATTTCTCTGGGACTTACTGAACAACAGGTTTCTGATATTTCGGGACTTCCTTTGGAAGAAATCCGTCAGCTTATGAAAAATAAAGAATCCTGAATTGCAGCAGATAATTCCCCAAATGAAACTTTCGTCCGAATGAAAATTGCAATAGCAGCAATTCTACTGCTATAATATTCCCTATGAAAATCATTACTTGGAATGTTAACGGCATTCGTGCCGTAGAAAAAAAAGATTTCTGTCGTTGGCTCAGCAATTGCGGGGCAGATGTGGTTTGCATACAGGAAACAAAAGCAAAGCCTGAACAGCTGAGCGAAAACCTTACGGCGCCTGAAGGCTACAAGGTATATTGGGCAAGTGCCGTAAAAGCCGGATATTCTGGAACCGCCATCTATTCAAAATCAGAGCCAGACAAGGTTGAATTTCTTGGAGACGATCGTTTTGACAGCGAAGGCCGTGTCCTAATGGCATATTTTGGAAAGATTGTCGTAATAAGCGCATATTTTCCAAACAGCCAGGACAAGGGTGCCCGCCTGGACTACAAGCTTGCCTTTTGCGATGCAATGCTTCAGAAACTCGATTCCCTTGTTGCAGACGGTTTTGACATCGTTCTCTGCGGAGACTACAACATTGCCCATAAGGCAATCGATCTTGCAAATCCAAAAACAAATGAAGGCAATGCGGGATATCTTCCTGAAGAAAGAGCCTGGATGGACAAGTTTACTACCAGCGGCTATGTAGATACCTTCCGCCATTTCTGTCAGGAACCAAAAATGTATTCCTGGTGGAGTTACCGTTTCCATGCACGCGAAAAGAACGTAGGGTGGCGCATTGACTACGCAAATGTAAACGAACGCCTTCTTCCAAAAGTAAAATCTTGTGTAATCAACAGCGATGTAATGGGCAGCGATCACTGTCCTGTCTCCCTCGAACTTGAGGCATAAAAAATCATTTTGGTTCAGGAGTGTTTCCATGGCAAAATACATAATGGCACTTGATGCCGGAACTACAAGCAACCGATGCATTCTCTTTGGTCACAACGGAAAAATCTGCAGTGTGGCACAGAAAGAATTTACCCAGATTTTCCCAAAGCCGGGTTGGGTTGAGCACGATGCCAATGAAATCTGGTCTACAATGATCGGTGTCGTTGCCGAAGCCATGGCTAAGGTAAAGTGTGCTGAAAGCGACATTGCCGCCATAGGAATTACAAATCAGCGCGAGACTACAATTGTCTGGGACAAGGAGACAGGCGAACCTATATGCAATGCAATTGTCTGGCAGTGCCGAAGAACCAGCGAATACTGCGATGAACTTAAGAACAGAGGCCTTGTTGAAAAAATCAGAAGCAAGACAGGTCTTGTAATTGATGCATATTTTTCTGCCACTAAATTAAAATGGATCCTTGATAATGTTGAGGGTGCCCGTGAAAAGGCAGTGCAGGGAAAACTTCTTTTCGGTACTGTTGAAACATGGCTTATCTGGAAACTTACGGATAAAAAAGTTCATGTAACCGATTATTCCAACGCATCAAGAACCATGATGTTCAACATAAATACCTTACAGTGGGACGATGAGATTCTTGCAGAACTG
The DNA here is from genome assembly GCA_030526505.1 of Spirochaetales bacterium. Taxonomy (GTDB): domain Bacteria; phylum Spirochaetota; class Spirochaetia; order Treponematales; family Treponemataceae; genus Treponema_D. The sequence goes on along the minus strand of JAUNCR010000064.1, from coordinate 6,860 downwards.
AACATTCCAAAATCCATGCTTCCTGAAGCAAAGCCTTCAAGCTGTGTTTACGGATATACTGCAAGCGGCAACATTCCAATTGCAGGTGCTGCGGGAGACCAGCAGTCGGCCCTGTTTGGACAGACCTGCTTTAATGCGGGCGATGCGAAGAACACATATGGAACCGGCGCCTTCCTTTTGATGAACACAGGGGACAGACCTGTCTTTTCCAAGAATGGTCTTGTAACTACAATCGCCTGGGGTATGGACGGTAAGGTTAATTACGCTCTTGAAGGTTCCGTTTTTGTTGCGGGGGCTGCAATTCAGTGGCTCCGTGATGAAATGCATTTGATTGATTCTTCCTGCGATTCAGAATACATGGCACAGAAAGTTGAAGATACCAACGGCTGCTATGTTGTTCCGGCTTTCACTGGACTTGGCGCACCTCATTGGGATCAGTATGCAAGGGGAACGATTGTTGGAATTACCCGTGGCGTAAACAAGTGCCATATCATCCGTGCAACCCTTGAATCCCTTGCCTATCAGGTGAACGATATTCTTCAGGCAATGCAGGCGGATTCAGGAATAAAGCTTGCAGCCCTTAAAGTTGACGGCGGTGCAAGTTCGAATAATTTCTTGATGCAGTTCCAGTCGGACATATGCAATTCACCAGTTGAACGCCCTGAATGTGTGGAAACTACAGCCGTGGGTGCGGCTTATCTTGCGGGCCTTGCTGTTGGATTCTGGAAGGACAAGAGCGAAGTCATTGCCAATTCAAGGATTGAAAGGACCTTTGCTCCGTCAATGGAAGAGGAAAAAAGAAAGGCCCTTATCAAAGGCTGGAACAAGGCTGTTCGCTGTGCTTTTGACTGGGCCAAGGAATAGTAATCTTTCCGTTGCATGGATCGCCACGTTGCTACGCTCCTCGCGATGACACATCCGTCATTGCGAGCCGGAACGGCGCGGCAATCCATATTCTAAATTGTCTACTTCTGTCCGTAGTAGGCATTAGGACCGTGCTTTCTCATGTAGTGCTTGTCGATTATGTAGTCAGGCAAGGTCTGCTGTGATGGATTAATCTGGAGCGTGTTCATTGCCATGTGGCTTACTTCTTCAAGAACAGCTGCGTTGTATACCGATTTTGCTGCTGTTGCTCCCCATGCGAATGGACCGTGACCACCAACCAAAACCATGTTTACTTCATCTGGATTAAGCTTGAGTGAGCGGAAGTGGCTAACGATAAGGTTTCCCGTTTCCTTTTCATAGTCGTTCTGAACTGCTTCGCGGCTCAAGTATGGAGTGCATGGAACTTCTGTCTGAATGTGGTCTGCATGAGTTGTTCCGAAAAGTGGAACTGCCTTTACTGCCTGTGCCCAGCTTACAGCATAAGTCGAATGAGTGTGGATGATGCCACCGATTTTTGCTCCGTCTGCAACTGCAAATTCCTTGTACAAAACTGCGTGTGTAGGTGTATCGCTTGATGGCCTTAACTTTCCTTCAACAACATTTCCCTCGATGTCTACGATGACCATGCTGTCTGCAGTAAGGTCTGGGTATGGAACTCCCGAAGGCTTGATGGCAAATACTCCCGCATCCTTGTCAAAGGTACTTACGTTTCCCCATGTGTAAAGGGCAAGATGCTGTGCCGGAATTTCCATGTTTGCTTCGTATGCTTCTCTCTGTAATTCTGTGTATTTTCCCATATTGTTTTTCTCCTATCCTCTGAACGAGGAGGTGATTTGTATAAATTATTTAAGATTTTCAACAGCTGTGCGTTCTGCGGTAAGGGACTGTTTGTATCCTTCGAGCCACTTGTCAAATCCTGCAACGTCATCGGCTGCCGGAGCAACTGTCTTTTTCTGTGCGCTTGCAAACACTTCGCTCTCAAGCCAGTCGCCTAGGTTCTTTCCCTTTGTATCTGCTGCATATGCTGCAAGAAGTGCCATTCCCCATGGACCTCCTTCACCAGCCGTTGCCATTGCGCTGATAGGTGTATGCATTGCAGCTGCCATTGTTTCAAGTCCAACGCCTTCTGTCTTGAAGTATCCGCCGTGTCCTGTCATGGAATCGATCTTTACATTTTCGTTGAAGAGCACATCCATTCCAAGACGAAGTGTTCCTACGGCAGAGTAGAACTGGCTTCTCATGAAGTTTGCAAGATTGAATTTTGCATCCTGTGAGCGAACAACCATTGGGCGGCCTTCGCTGAAGTCTGTTACGCCTTCGCCTGAAATGTAGTTGATTGTGTAAACGCCGCCACAGTCCTTGTCTCCGTCCTTTGCGCTGCCAAGGATTGTGTCGTAGAGTTTTCCTGTGTCAAAGTCTGCGCCAAGAAGCTTTGCAGCTTCGCCGATGATTCCGACCCATTTGTTGAATTCTGCAGTACAGGTGTTCACATGAACCATTGCAGTTGGTTTTCCGTCTGGAGTCGTGACGATGTCGATTACACCAGGGTATGCCTTTGAAAGTGCTTTCTCAAGAACAACCATTGCGAAAACTGAAGTTCCCGCAGAAATGTTTCCTGTTCTTGGAGCAACAGCATTTGTCGCTACCATACCGGTTCCTGCATCTCCTTCCGGTGGTGCGCAGAGGATTCCGTCTGAAAGTTCTCCTGTTGGATCAAGCCACTTTGCACCTTCCTTTGTAAGTACGCCTGCGTCTGCTCCTGCTGGAATTGCCTTTGGCAAAAGTTCAAGGAGTTTTTTAGGTGCGCCCTTTGAAGTTGCAATTTCATCAAATTTTGCAACCATTGCCTTGTCGTAGTCGCCTGTATTTGCATCAATAGGGAACATTCCGCTTGCATCGCCTACGCCAAGGACTTTTTTGCCTGTAAGCATGAAATGTGCATAGCCTGCAAGGGTAGTGAAGAAGTCTACCTGAGGGATGTGGGGTTCCTTCTTTAAGATTGCCTGATAATAGTGGGAAATGCTCCATCGTTCTGGGCATGGATAGCCAAAAAGTTCGGTAAGTTCCTTTGAAGCCTGTCCTGTAATTGTGTTTCTCCAGGTTCTGAATGGAACAAGAAGCTTGTTGTCCTTGTCAAAGGCAAGGTAGCCGTGCATCATGGCGCTGATTCCAAGTGCCTTGAGTTTTGTAAGCTTTACGCCGTATTTATCCTGGACATCTTTCTTCAATTCTGCATAGGCAGTCACGATTCCTTCGTGAACTTCTTCAAGGCTGTAGGTCCAGATTCCGTCTGCAAGGGAATTTTCCCATGTAAAACCACCGCCTGCCACAGGATTTTTTTCTGAATCTATAAGAACCGCCTTAATGCGTGTTGAACCGAATTCGATTCCAAGGGCAGCCAAACCATTTTCAATTTCTTTAGCAATTGCTTCTTTTGTCATAGTTTTACCTCTGCTCATCATACTAACCGACATTAAAAAAAAAACAAGTGTTGATTTATCACGAAAACAGGTCAAAACTATCATCTAATATGAAATTTCGAACATAATGATAGGTTTGTTCTAAAATCGGGAACAAAAAAACTATTCCTTTATGAAAAATTCCGGATGATAATCATAATCACAGGGATGTAGAGGACATTCCTGAATTTAAACTTTTTTTAGAGGTGTAACTATGAAAAAGATTTTAGTTTTTGCTGCTGCAATGGCTATGGCAGTTCTTCCAACTTTCGCTGCTAAGTTGATCAAGGTTGGTATCATCAACAACGACCCTAACGAATCGGGTTATCGTACAGCTAATGTTAACGACATGAAGAACACATTCACAAAGAAGAACGGCTACAAGCCAACATTCTTTTACAGCCTTAAGAATGACGAACAGATCGCTGCAGCCCGCAAAATGGTACAGGATGAAGTAGACTACCTCCTCATCTCTGCCGCCGGTACATCTGGATGGACATCAGTTCTCAAGGATGCAAAGGACGCAGGTGTTAAGGTTATCCTTTTTGACCGCACAATCGATGCAGATCCAAGCCTTTACGAAGCATCCATCGTTTCTGACATGGCTCAGGAAGGAAAGACAGCTGTAGACTGGCTCGCTTCACAGAACCTCAAGGAATACAATGTAATCCACATCCAGGGTGTTATGGGTTCTGCTGCTCAGATCGGACGTTCAGGCGCTCTCGATGCAAAGGCAAATGCAGAAGCAAACTGGAACATTGTTGCTCAGCAGACAGCTGAATGGAACGCAGAAAACGCACAGCAGATCGTACAGTCTGTAATCGACTCAAAGAAGAAGTTCAATGTAATCTACGCTGAAAACGACGATATGGCTAAGGGTGCTGCTGCAGCTCTCGACAAGGCTGGTATTTCACACGGTGTTGGAAAAGATGTAATCATCATGGGATTCGACTGCAACAAGTGGGCTCTTGAAGAACTCCTTGCTAAGAGATGGAACTATGATGGTCAGTGCAACCCATTCCAGGCTTCTTACATCAACGACATCATCCAGAATGGTGTAAAGCAGAAGACTGTTATCATGGTAGAAAAGGGATTTGATGCATCAAAGATCACAAAGGCTGATGTAAACAAGTACGGCATCTAATCTAGTTTATGATCGGATTCTTCGATAAAAATTAAGCATAAAATTGTTGGAGAATCCAATACCTTGGACACGAGGGGCGGATTGTCTAAAAATCCGAACCTCGTGTTTTTTTTTTGGAGGCAAACCATGCAGGATAAATCAGTTCTTGAAATGCGTGGAATACACAAGAGATTCCCAGGTGTGTATGCATTGCAGAATATTGATTTTACTTTGCGTGAAGGTGAAATTCACGCACTTATGGGAGAAAACGGAGCCGGTAAATCAACTTTGATTAAGGTTCTGACTGGTGTTTATCAGAAAGATGAAGGCCAGGTATTTGTAAAAGGAATCGGAGCAGTTAACATCCGCTCCCCACAGGATGCCCAGAACGCCGGCATTTCTACAGTTTACCAGGAAATCACCCTCTGCAATAACCTTACTGTTGCGGAGAATATGTATATAGGAAGAACAAAGAGACCTTTCACAAGCTGGAAGAAGATGAATGAAGGTGCCGCAAAAATCCTCAAGGAACTTGATATTCCTTGTGAAGCAGAACAGCAGCTTTCAAGCTGTTCGATTGCAGTGCAGCAGATGGTTGCCATTGCCCGTGCCGTTGACATGGACTGCAAGATCCTTATTCTTGATGAACCGACTTCATCCCTTGACGATCAGGAAGTTCAGAAGTTGTTCCGCCTTATGCGCGACCTTCGTGCCAAGGGAGTTGGAATCATCTTCGTTACCCACTTCCTTGAACAGGTTTATGAAATCTGTGACAGAATCACGGTTCTTCGTGACGGACAGCTTGTGGGTGAATATGAAATCCGCGATCTTCCTCGCCTTGAACTGGTTTCAAAGATGCTTGGTAAATCAATCGAAAACCTTGACCAGTCGTCAAAGTCTGCTGAAGTTCCAAATTTCTCTGAATCTGATGTCGTATACGAAGCTGAAGGTCTTTCCAGCACAGGCGGAGTAAAGCCATTCGACTTCAAGATCCACAAGGGTGAAGTCAACGGATTTACAGGACTCCTTGGTTCTGGCCGCAGTGAAAGTGTTCGTGCCGTATTCGGTGCAGATAAGGTTCTCGGTGGAAAAGTAAAGATTAATGGAAAGGAAGTGAACATTACAAAACCTATCCATGCCATGAAGAACGGAATCAGCTATCTTCCTGAAGACAGAAAGCGCGACGGTATCATCGGTGATCTTTCGGTTCGCGAAAACCTTATCCTTGCCCTCCAGGTAATGAAGGGATTCTTCAAGCCTTTCAGCCGTGCAGAACAGGAAAAGTTTGCAGACGAATACATCAAGCTTCTTGAAATCAAGACGGCATCTGCAGAAACTCCAATCAAGTCTCTGTCCGGTGGAAACCAGCAGAAGGTTCTTCTTGCCCGTGCCTTGCTTTCAAATCCACAGTACCTCATCCTTGATGAACCAACTCGTGGTATTGATATCGGTACAAAAACAGAAATTCAGGAACTTGTCCTTAAGCTTGCAAAGGAAGGCAAGAGCGTAACCTTCATTTCATCTGAAATCGACGAAATGATCCGCACTTGTTCACGCCTTGTTGTCATGCGCGACCTTAAGCAGGTTGGGGAACTTTCCGGAAACGACCTTAACCAGACAAAGATTATGGAAACTATTGCAGGAGGAGAAAAATAATGAACTCTAAAAAAATCGCGGACCTCCTTCTTGGTCTTGTAAAGAAACAGATTTTTATTCCGATTGCAGCATTAATGATCCTCATTGTATTCAATCTTGTTGCAGACCCATCCTTCTTTAAGATTACCCTCGGGCAGAATAGCGAAGGCTTCCCTGTTCTTTCAGGATACCTCATCACGATTCTTGACAATGCTTCCGAGCTTGCAATCCTTGCAATCGGTATGACTTTGGTAACTGCTGCTTCCGGTGGACAGGATATTTCCGTAGGTGCAGGAATTGCCATTGCGGGTTCCGTAATCCTCCGCATTCTCTGTGGTTCGGAAGTTCGCCCGGATGAACTCCAGGCACCTATCTTTGTTGCCTTCCTCGTGGGATGTGTCGTAAGCATGTCTTTCGGTGGTTTCAACGGCATCCTCGTTTCTTACTTTAAGATTCAGCCTATGGTTGCAACCTTGATTCTCTTTACTGCAGGCCGTTCAATCGCTGCCTGGATCAATGACAATGCGCTTCCAATCGTTGTGGACCCAGTGTTCGGCTACTTTGGAAACTTCATTCCTGGAATTGCAATTCCTACTCCGGTGTTCATTGCAATCCTGTGTATAATAATCACCATGGTTGTGCTCAAGTTCACGAATCTTGGCCTTTACACACAGTCAGTAGGTATCAACAGCAATTCTTCAAGACTCAACGGTCTTGACACACAGTTCATCAAGTACATCACCTATGTAATCATGGGA
>JAUNCR010000161.1 GCA_030526505.1 Spirochaetales bacterium | reverse complement strand
AAGGAAGGGAAATGATTCCTACCTGGAGTGAAGTGATAAAATAGGTCTTATGGTTTAGGTAGAATTTTGAATTAATTCCTCATTATGTGTTACAGAATTCCATAGGAATTCAAAAAACTACCTTGTAATCGGAATTCTTCCTTCGTACTTTTTTAGTTCAGATTCGATTTCTTTACTTGAATGAAATTCTCCTTCATTGATTCCAGGACAGTGTTTTTTTTCTGCATCCCAGGAATCCTTGCTTGCTATAAGCTTTGTCCAGAAAGGGTAGGTACTGCATTGAACGGGGCGGGCAGAGTAGCACTGACATCCTGGAATAGAAGCATCCCAGAAAATGCAGTCGTCGGTTTCTTTTGATTTGTGCATGGTCTTCAAGCACAGGTATTCCTTTCCGTCAGCATTTTCAAGCCACTGGCAATACACCTTTATGAACTGTTCTTCCGTAAGTTCTGCCCAAGAAGCAAGACGCGACAAATCATCTTTAGAAAGCATTACAACGCCGCCCTTGAACCTGCAGCAAAGGGAACAGCCGTTGCAGGAAAATTTAACTTCTTCCACTCTTTTCCTCGTGTTGTTAATTTAATGAAATAAATATTTTATAGTGATGTTTTGAAGATGCGCGAAGTAAAAGAAAGCGGCAACCGAGACATTCTGAAGGTTGGCAAACGATTTTGCATTGCAAAATCGTGGAGTCCGATACATTTTACCTTCAGCGTGTCGAATTGCCGTGCTTTTACTGGAAGCGTCTTCAAAAAATTAGAATCCTACGATTTCATTGAAAGCCTGGATTGCGAATTGGTCGCTCATTCCGCTGATGAATTCAATGATGCATTTTTCCCAGCTTTCGTTGTCGTTGATGTCGAATACCTGTATTGTCTTTACATGAAGGATGTTCTTTTTCTGGGCATCATAGTTTGAATATTTTACAAGCCAGTTGCAGAAGGTTTTCTGAAGGCTTGGCATATATCTTAATGCCTGTTCAACTCTTCCATTCTGTGCATACACCTGAAGCTTCATCAAAGTTCTGAATATTGTGCTCAGTATGTTATCTGCATAGCGGGCAAATTCTTCAAGTCTCCAGTTCTTGTAGATGTTTGCATAGCTGAACCTTTTGAGTTCAGAAATGAACTTGTAGTACGGTTCGCTGAAGCAAAGGCCTTTTTCTGGAGAACTCTGGTCACAAAGGTCAACTATCATGTCGTTAATGAGAACTGTAGTGTTTACTGCACGGCCTGATCGATAGACACCGTTGGTCGTGTGGTTTGAATATTTTTTGTTTGGCCCAAAGCCAAGGGTTGCGCCAACGATTTCCCTAAGCTGACGGTAAGCTGCCATGTCCAGTATGTGGTAGCTTCTTGCGTCTTCTATGTCACGGCCAAGGAAGGAAACCTTGTCGGCAACCTTTACGATGCAGCCTTCCCATGTGTAGGGGGAAACAACACCAGGCCTTTTGATGTTGTAAAGTTCCATGGCTTCGTCCCTAGGCTTAAGTCCCTGCTGGTCAACTTCTCCGCAGTGGCAGATGAGTCCGTCGCGAACTGCATAGGTCAAATCAAGGTTTGTTCCGTAGCCGTCCGGATCCTGAAGTGTTTCTATGTAGTCTGCAAAGAAAAGGCTGTTTCTTTCATGCCAAAATTTCTTAGGTGCATTTTTACCTTCCTTCTGGTTTGAAATTAATTTGTTCAGGATGTCTTCACCTGTATGCCCGAAAGGTGCATGGCCTATATCGTGGCCAATGGCGATTGCTTCAGTAAGTTCAGCATTGAGGCCAAGATGCTTTGAAATTGTAGTGCTTACGCTTGCAACATGGTTAACATGTTCGATTCTTGTACAGATGTGATCGTTCTGCGGTGCGTAGAAAACCTGAGTCTTGTGCTTCAATCTTCTGTAGGCTTCGCAGTGGAGGATGCGGGTGTAGTCTCGTTCAAATTCTGAACGGATTCCATTTCTGTTGTAGAGGGAATGTTCGCGTTTTATGGCCTGTTCCCACTTTGGATTATTCTCGTCACATCTTACATTTACAAATGAATCTTTCATATTTATATTATAATATAAAATTGGTTTTTTGTTTTGTAATTTAGAATTCATTTTTATTAAATGGAAAATTTCGGATTTTGCAAATGATGTATCTGGTGACTGCTTATTTTGACAATCAAACTTCTCTTGCATTGGGCAGGATTATTGATGATACTGCGGAATTCACAGGAAATGATTTCATGACTGCCAATCATATTCCTCCTCATTTAACTTTGCTGCAGTTTCACAGTAAGGCTGATGCAAAAAAAATAATTTCCGCTTTTGAAAACGCAATTGTTACGGATTGTAAAATTGATGTTTCTTTCAAAAAATGTCAGGCTGAAATTCCCCATGTGGTTTATCTTTCAGTCGAAAATGAAAAACTAACGAAACTCAACAAA
>JAUNCR010000063.1 GCA_030526505.1 Spirochaetales bacterium | reverse complement strand
ATACAAGAAGGCTAATTATGGATTTTGTAACAGAATTAAAGGAAAAGGCAAAGAAAGCTGGAAAGACAATCGTTCTCTGCGAAGGAGAAGACAAGCGCGTTGTTGAAGCAGCTTCCATCATTGTAAAAGAAGGAATCGCAAAAATCATTCTTTTGGGAAATGCAGAAGAATGTTCAAAGGTTGCTCCTGGTGTAGATCTTTCAGGCGTTACACTCATTGATCCAGCAACAGATACAAATGCAGACAAGTATGCGGAACTTTTGTTCAAGGCACGCGAAGGCAAAATCAACAAGAAGACAAATGCTCCAGAATATGCTGATGTAGCAGCAGCAAAGGATTACATCCTCAAGGACAGAACAATGTACGGTGCGCTCATCCTCAAGGCAGGAGATGCAGACGGTTTCGTTTCAGGTGCATGCCACTCAACAGCAAACACACTCCGCCCTGGACTTCAGGTTATCAAGACAGCACCTGGCATCAAGACAGTTTCTTCATGCTTCATCATGGTTGCCCCAGAAAACGGAAACCCATACCTTAAGGAAGGCGTATCTGTATTCGGCGACTGCGCAATCAACATTGAACCAACAGCAGAAGAAATGGCAGACATCGCAATCGCATCTGCTGACACAGCAAAGAAGATTGCAGGCATCGAACCACGCGTTGCAATGCTTTCATTCTCTACTAAGGGATCTGGAAACGACAAGAAATTCACAGACAGCGTAACAAAGGTTCAGGAAGCAACAAAGATTGCACAGGAAAAGGCACCGGAACTTGCATTGGACGGTGAATTCCAGTTTGACGCAGCAATCGCACCGGAAGTTGGAGAACTCAAGGCACCAGGTTCAAAGGTTGCAGGTCACGCAAACACATTCATCTTCCCTAACATCAACGCAGGAAACATCGGTTACAAGATCTGCCAGCGCATGGGCGGATGGATGGCTATCGGTCCTGTTTGCCAGGGATTTGCTAAGCCTCTCAACGACCTTAGCCGCGGCTGCAATGTAGACGACATCGTAGCTACAGTAGCAGTTACAGCACTTCAGGCTTAAATAAAACCAACTGCGGGTTTTCAAAAGGAAACCCGCTGCTTTAAAATGAAAAGGCCTCCTTTTTCAAGGAGGTCTTTTTTTATGAGTTTTTGTTTTTGGCTATGTCCGTAGAAAGCGTTGCTGCGCCGATTGAGCGCTACGCTGCACCCATACGCACCTGCTATGGGCTTATGTCGAAATCAAGCAAAATCTACTAAACATGCGGTAGTTTCGACAGGCGGCTGGAAGCCACGCTGCCATTTCAACCACCGCATACAGTGTATCAACACTATTTCCGGACATAGCCTTGTTTTTTTAGTATACGCTCAAAATTTTTGCAAGCTTTTCTTTTCCGATGATCTTCATGAAGTTAGCAAGGCGTGGTCCCTGGTCCTTACCGATGAGTGCATGGTAAAGGGCTGTAAACAAAGCCTTTGATTCAAGACCGAGTTCAGTTGCAATGTCATACATTGCCTGCTGGCATTCCTTATCAAGGGCATAAGTTCCAACCTTAGGAACAACTTCATCGCGAACGCGGATAACAGCCTTGAGCATGTCGCCTGTAATGTCTTCAGCCTTTGATCCGTCCTTGCGGAGCTTGAAGCAGAAGTCAGGTGCGCAGTCTGGAGCGCTTTCGTTTACCCAGTACCATGCACAGGCACAGCGACGGCGGAGGCATTCTTCCTGTTCAGGCTTTACATCACCGAGGGAAGCGATTACTGCATCAACATCACCGTCATATGTCTGGAGCAAAGTTGTCAAAAGTCTGAATGGAACCTGATATGGCTGAACCTTTGGCATTCCGCTTTCAATCTGTGAAAGTTCATAGATTCTCTTTTCGCGGAGAATGATTGATTCCTTCTTTGCAGGATCCTTTTCCTTTGGTTCTTCAAGGCCCCATACGATGCGTTCTGTCTTATCGTATGCTTCATAAACAGTAACAACATCAAGGTCAAAGCTGATTGAGAATTCGTGGTCAACCTTGTTCTGTGCAAAGATATAGCGGAGAACTTCTGGCTGATAAACTTCAAGGGCATCAACAAGGGAAATAACCTTACCCTTAGAAGAAGACATCTTTCCTGGAACACCCTTAAGCTTAACGAAGTCGTACTTCATTGTAACAGGTGCGTCCCAGTTGTAGATTTTCTTTGAAACGAGTTTTGCTGTATCGTAAGATCCACCTGGAGAAATGTGATCCTTTCCGCCTGGCTCAAAGCATACTTTTTCTTCTGCCCATCTCATTGGCCAGTCAACACGCCAACCGAGCTTAATGCCGCCGAACTTGCGGATGTCTACAGTTTCTTCGCAGCCACATTCACACTTGTAGCTAACGCCGTATTCTCCGTCGTAACCAGTGATTTCTGTTGTATCCTTGTTACACTTTCCGCAGAAAATTGCTGTTGGCCAGTAAACATCTTCCGGCTTCATCTTGTGGTCGTCATCACGGTAATGGTTCAAGCATTCCTTGATGAGTTCGCGGTTCTGGAGAGCATTCTTCATGCCTTCTGCATAGCGGTTTGCACGATAGCGCTGTGACTGGTAGAGGAATTCCGGATGGATTCCAACGCGTGGAAGCTGCTTTTCAATGTCAACTTCGTGGTGGCGTGCATAGTTTTCGTCACGGCCAAATGTATCTGGAACGGAAGTAATTGGATAGCGAAGGTATTTTTCAAGTTCTTCAGGCTTTGGCATGTTGCCTGGAACCTTGCGGAATACATCGTAGTCATCCCATGAATAGATGAATCGAACATTCTTACCGCGATCGCGCATAGCACGAACAACGAGATCAACTGTAATGATTTCACGGAAGTTACCGATGTGAACAGTACCTGAAGGAGTAATACCTGATGCACATGTATATGAATCAAGGTCTCCCTTTTCCTTAATGATTTTAGCAGCCTGCTGGTCAGCCCAGTGGCACAATTCCTTAACATCTCTAGACATAATGGGATAAAGTATAATGAAAAAAAAAACAAATTGGAATATATAAGAAGGAATAAAAAAAAGGCACAAACCTCAGTCTGTGCCCTGTAATTGCTAGGAAAGATTTTTCCACTCGTTCAGGAATTCAAGCATGAACTGCTGGACATCACCAAACCATTTTTTCTGAAAGCGGCAGGCCTTTTTTCCAACATACCTGAAGTGCCAGCATTCCCATCGGTAGCCCGTTACATCTTCATAGCCTTTTGGAAATGAAAGGGACCATCCGTAGTCTGCGGCATTTTTGTAAACCCACTGCCCCATTTCCGTCTTGTCAAAGTCATCGCTGATGCTGCCAAAATCTACGGCAGTTGCAAGCTGATGCTGGCTCGTACCTGGACGGGCACTTTCCCTTTCGGCTTCCTCAAGACCATCTACAGAAACCCAGTAATTGAAAAGGTTTTCCTGGTACTGGTAGGAACGGTAAACTGAACTGACAAGGAGAGTGATTCCGTCTTTCTTTGAAGCAAGTGCCATTTCCTTAAGCGCCTCGTAGGCTTCAGGACGAATCTTCATATTCTTCTTGTTCAGGTTAAAGTAATCGTTGGCCTTAAGTTCAATTAAATCCTTCGGTTCGTATTCACCTGAAACCTTGTGGGTCTTGTCGATTAAAAAATAGAGGCTTTTGTCATCGCTGCGGAAAGTCTTTTCTTCATGAAGAATCTCTGAAAGTTCCGAAAGGAATTCTTCACGACTTGCAGAAATTTTAGAACAGAATTCAGAAGCTCTTGGATTCATCTTTAAAAGGACGGAATCAAGCTTAACTGCATTCTCATCAACTTCCGGCTTAACTTCCTGCACCTTTACTGGCTTTGATTCTGCATAGGCTTTTTTTGTGCAGCCTGAAACTATAAGACTGATGCCGCAAAGTCCAAGAAACAATGCGGCAGCTTTTCTGATGCTATGCATCTGCAACCTCAGTAACCGAATGAATCACATTGAATGTATCAATGAATCCTGTCTTTACAAGGGCGATTCTTGCAGGTTCAGACGGATTCATGATGAAGAGTTTTGTATCATTGTCTTCACCGTCATTATGACCGGCAATGACAATACCTACACCTGTAGAATCGATTACCTGAACCTGTTCCATATCAAGAACAACATTGGAATCAATGATGTACTGGAAAACCTTCTGCTGAAGTTCAACACAAGTGTTGGAATTCATGGTTCCAGAAAGCTCAAGAAGCATATAGTTTACGCCGACTTTTTCGCGAATCGTTAACTGGTCCATTTAGCACTGTCTCCTATAATTGGCCTAAGCCTTGTTACCGAAATACTTTATTACAAGCATGGTAACATCATTTTCAAGTTCCTTTGACGCAAAGTCTACAAGAACCTCGTAGGCAAACTTAGTCATCTTTTCTGCCGGATATGTGGAGTTGTCCATGAAGGCATTCTGAGTCCTCTGCTTTCCGAAGATATCACCGCGGAGGGACTTTGTATCAAGGATACCGTCTGTAACAGACATGATGATATCGCCTTCTGCAAGCTTAACTTTCTTAACCTTGAGCAAAGGAAAAATGTCCTTAACGAATCCAAGGATATGTCCTTCACCCTGAACTTCGATTACGTTGTTATAGGCACGGGTATAAACATAAAGGGCTGGAGAACCACAGTTGATGTAATACAAAGTGTCGTTTGTAAAATCAAGAAGTCCGAAGATACCAGCAAAGAAGGTTCCCTTTGGCAGAGAGTCACGGATAAAGCCGTTTACCTTTGCAACAAGTTTCTTAAAGTCGGTTGTTTCAGCAAGGTAAGTACGGATGATGGACTTAAGGATGACCATGCTCATGGAAGCCGCAATACCCTTACCGGAAAGGGCACCGATGATGAAGATGTGACGGGTATCGGTAAGGCGGATCATATCTACGAATTCACCACCAATGTTGTGGGCAGGAATCATGAGGTAGCCGGCATCAACCTTCTTGCTCTGGATAAGGTCCATGTTTTCCTGAATGGAAGTGATGATCTGTCCAGACATGCGGATTTCGCGGTTAACGGTACCAACAACAGATTCGTTCATGATGTTCTTGATGTAATATCCGACAACGAAGAGGTTTGAATAGTACTTGTTGAAAACTTCAAAGTCGTAGTCTGAGTAAATGTTACCAGACGACTTAGGACCAAGAAGAATGAGACCGATGAAGTTACGGCCTTCGTTAAGCATGATCAAGGCATCCGAATTTGTTTCCTTGAAGAGAATCTCAAGCTTGCTCTTGATGGAAGAAAGGGCACCGTGCCTTGTAACCTGCTCGCGGAAAATAACCTGGCGGTGGGCATTCATGATGACATCGCCTGTACCGCGGTCAAAAGGAATTGTAATGGAAGTGTTTCCGTCAGAAGAATATACGACAGAATTGTTTCCGGAACCGTCGTCCATGATGATTCTCATTGAAGATGTACCAAGGTACTTCTTGAAAATCTTATAAACTTCGTCAGTGATTTCCTGAGGATTCTTCGCAAAGTTCAGTGAAGAAATGTCGCTTTCAAAGCTCTGTTCATAGCGCTTCTTGCGGAACAATTCAGAATTACCGAACATCTTCCTGCAGACAACACCAATTCCAACAACAACCGTTACGATTACAAAAAGAAGCACTGGGTAAAGGTAAACATAAATCTCATTGTATGGTGCAAGAAGGATGTAAGCTCCACAGATGATGCATACAGGAATGAGGAACTCAATGAGGAAGCGGAGGAATCCGCGGACAACTCCATGGAAGTCTACAACCTCGTCATTTTCGTTCGATCTGATGAACATGAAAAGCTGTGGAAGGAATCCTACCTGGGTAAGTGCAGGAAGGTGATACATATAGTTTGAAGCTTCCCTGATGAACCAGAAAGCAGCCCATGAGAGGACAAAACCGATGACGGCGTTGATCATGTTCTGCCTGATGAGCTTTGCCTTTGCATGTTCTGCACGAACAAGAACCATGATGGAAACAAAGGCTGGGAAAAGCACTGTGTACAAAAGATAGAAAGCATCAAGCTTTGTAATCCAAAGGGAATTTCCGAGTTTAGAAATTACAAGAAGTCCAGAAACAATTTCAAAGCCGTTGTTGTTATAGTAGAAGGCGGTAAGTCCATTAGGAGCAAAGAAAGCAAAATAGCCTGCACCAATGATAAGGATTGTCCTCATCACCTTCATGAAGCCTGTCCTCTTGTATTCCGGATATTTCAGGATGTAGTCGCAGGAAGCAACTGCAAGCCATCCAAAAAGGAAATATGTAACGCGTCCACTGATGAGGGCAAACTGCTTTGTACCCTTCAATGTGAGGAATACTGTAAGTGCCATTGAGAAAAAGTTGGCGCTGGCAAAAAGAACCAGGTTAACAAGCGATGAAGAACTCTGATACTTTGTTGACTGTCGGTCTACCTTAAAAGACTGGAAGACAAGAATAACACCAATCAGAAAATTAATTAAAGCATATACCATATGTTACCCCTTCACTCCTATCGTTCTACCTTGGCTACCATCATGGTGACATCGTCCCTAAGTTTCTTTCCGCCGTTGTATTCCATGATGAGGTTTACAACATCGTCGATGAATTCCTTAGGCGACTTTGCAGCACTCTTCTTGATTGTATTTTCATAGAGTTCGGTGTCACCAAGTTCTACGCCTTCATCATTCATAACTTCAGAAACACCGTCGGAAGCCATGAGAATCACATCGTCGCGGAAGAGCCTCTGTTCGGCAACTTCAACTTCATCAATGTCAATGATACCGACAAGCGAACAGTTGGATGTCAAAGGCTTGATTCTGTATCCGCTCGGAGAGTTTGTAATGATCAGCGGATCCGACATGGAAGCATTTACATAGCGGATGACCATCTTTTCCGTATCAACAACACCAAGGAAAAGAACGGTATATTTATCCTGAAGTTTCATTCCCTTAATGGCCTTATGGATTGCCATGATCATACCCGGAAGGTCTTCCTTGTCTTCAAGGATTTTTGCAGTGTTCATAACGAGACCCATGACGAGGGCGGCTGCAAGACCTTTACCGGAAACATCACCAAGCATAAGGAGAGTCTTTGTTGGCGAAATAGGAAGGACAGAATAATAGTCACCGGAAACATTAACCAGCGGACGGTAATATGCGGCGATGGAAAGCTTGTCAATCTTCGGCATGTTGAGCGGAAGGAATGACTGCTGTGTATCTGCAAGCTGCTTCCATTCACGGGAGAGGGAAGCGATTTCCGAAAGATCGGAAATTGTCTTTGATCTTTCAAGGAAGCGCTCGAATTCTTCTACGAGAGTCTTGTATATTTCAAGGTCGATAAGTCTTGTATAGCGGCAGAACACATAAAGGTGAATCTTGTTCTTTGAAAGGATGAAACCGCGGGACTGGGAATATTTTGTAACGATACCCAATTCATCACCGATGAAACAGTAACCGTCGCGCCAGTCTGCAGGATAGTTAAGTTCAAGGGTTCTCATTGTCTGTGCAGAACATGAAAGACGGTCAGGGCTGTTGTAGAGTACATAGTTCTTTTCACGGTCAACGAGAAGAACTGAACAGTCACCCTTCATTTCAAGAATGGAACCTATGGCTTCGTAAAAATCATCAAGGGAATAGCAGAAGCGCATCTTGTCGATGAACTGATTCAGGATGCCGGTTTCCTTAGTAAAGAGTTCCTTCTTTCTTATGAAGAAAAGAGTGTTGCTCTGAAGTTTTTTCAATACAACTGAGAAAACAGTAAAAACAACACAGGCTGTCGCAAACCTGAACAGGTTTGCACTTATCCTGTTATCGTTCACATATGGTGTAAGAACAACAATAAGAGCTGCAATCAGAGCAAGAAGTATGAATGCCTTAATGGTCTTTACAATGCGTTTTTTTGTCTTATACATGAATAAACCTCGTAAGTTGACAATTATCCTTTTCCATTATATCACAAATTTTAGAAAATAGAGATAAAAAGTAAAAAAAAAACTGTCATTCATTTTCACGAATGACAGTACTATAATTATGTATAATTAAAATTAGAAAAGCGATTCGCGGGAAAGCAATTCAGGGGAAGTTTCCGGCTTTTCAACCTTCTGGAATTCTTCCATGGCGGCTGCCTGCTGTCGGCTAAGCTTTGAAGGAATCTGAACCATTATCTTTACGAGGAGATCACCCTTCCTGCTTGAACCGTCATAAGGAACCCCTTCACCCTTTACGCGGAGGAACTTTCCGTGCTGAATGCCGGCTGGAACCTTGATTGTAATCTTCTTTCCGTCAAGATTTTCAATTTCAACGCTTGCACCAAGCACTGCCTGTGAAATGCTGATTGGCACTGCACAGTAAAGGTCGTGGTCTTCGCGTTCAAAGAACCTGTCCGAACGAACATTGATTACGATATGAAGGTCTCCAGGATTTCCGCCATTGGTTCCTGCATTACCCATGCCATGGATGCAAAGTTCCTTACCCATGTCCACGCCGCAAGGAATCTTGACATTCAGGGTTGTATGCTTTGAATAAACGCCTGTTCCACGGCAAGAATGGCAAGGATTATCAATTACAGTACCTGCGCCGTGACAGTTTGGACAAGTCTGCTGAACAACAAAGAATCCTTGCGATCTGCCGACCTGACCGCGTCCCTTACATGATGGACAGGTTTTTCTTGAAGAGCCTGCAGCCCCTCCAGTTCCCTTACATTCAGGGCACTGTTCGTCGCGATTATAGGAAATGTCCTTCTTGCAGCCGTAAACGGCTTCCTTAAAGTCAATGTGAAGGTCATAGCGAAGGCTTGCGCCGTCATTATTGGTTCTGGAAGAACGCCTTCCGCCGCCAAAACCGCCGAAGCCACCGCCGCCGCCAAAAATGCTTTCAAAGATGTCGCTGAAGCCACCGCCACCCATTCCACCGAAAATATCGCTGAAATCGTGGAAGGCATGGGAATAACCGCCAGCTCCAGCTCCGCCCATTCCGTCAAGGCCTGCAAAACCGTACTGGTCGTAAACAGATTTCTTCTGGTCGTCGCTAAGAACTTCGTAGGCTTCAGTAGCTTCCTTGAATTTTTCTTCAGCTTCCTTGTCTCCAGGATTGCGGTCCGGATGATACTTCATGGCTACCTTGCGGTAAGCCTTTTTAATTGCATCTTTGTCAGCACCCTTGTCTACACCGAGCACTTCATAATAATCGCGTTTGTTTGCCATCGTCTTTTCCATAAACCACAAAACCTGAAAAAGCCTCTACTCTTTCAGGTCCTGCGAAAAAGAATTATATTGCGGCCTTTCGACAGAAAAACCGCAGTAAAATCAGTTCTTTACTTCGTATTCAACATCGTCTGCGCTTGAAGCACCCTTGAAGCCAGAACCTGCGTTTGCACCAGGATTTGCTCCGGCACCTGCACCCATGTCAGGACCAGCACCCTGTGCTCCTGCAGCACCCTGCTGGGCAGCCTGTGCCTTGTAGAGTTCTTCTGCCATCTTGTAAGATGCCTGCTTGAGGGCTTCTGCCTTTGCCTTGATGTCTTCGATATTGTCAGTCTTGAGGGCTTCCTTAAGTTCGTTAAGGGCAGCTTCAATCTTAGACTTGTCGTCTGCGCTGATTTTGTCGCCGATTTCCTTAAGTGACTTTTCAGTTGCAAACACGAGACCGTCAGCTTCGTTCTTTGCATCGATGCCTTCGCGCTTCTTCTTGTCTGCTTCTGCGTTTGCTTCAGCATCCTTCTTCATGCGTTCGATTTCTTCTTCTGAAAGACCGCTTGAAGATGTGATCTGGATGTGCTGTTCCTTTCCAGTACCAAGGTCCTTTGCAGAAACATGAACGATACCGTTAGAGTCGATGTCGAATGTAACTTCAATCTGTGGTACACCGCGTGGTGCAGAAGGGATTCCTTCAAGGTTGAAGTTTCCGAGTGTGCGGTTGTCTGCAGCCATTTCGCGTTCACCCTGGAGAACATGGATTGTAACTGCTGTCTGACCGTCTGCTGCTGTAGAGAAAATCTGGCTCTTCTTTGTAGGAATTGTTGTATTTGCAGGAATAAGCTTTGTGCATACTCCACCGAGTGTTTCAATACCGAGTGAAAGTGGTGTAACATCAAGGAGGAGAACATCCTTAACATCACCGGCAAGGATACCGCCCTGGATTGCAGCACCGATGGCAACTGCTTCGTCTGGGTTTACTGCACGGCTACCTTCCTTTCCGAAGATGCTCTTAACGATTTCCTGAACCTTTGGCATGCGTGAAGAACCACCAACGAGGATAACTTCGTCAATCTTATCAGGAGTGATTTCAGCATCCTTCATAGCCTTCATACATGGTTCGCGAGTTCTTTCGAAGAGTGGGTCTGTCATCTGTTCGAACTGAGCGCGTGAAAGTGACTTCTGGAGGTGCTTTGGACCTGTTGCATCAGCCGTGATGAATGGAAGGTTGATGTCTGCTGTAGCCTGGTTAGAAAGGCTGATCTTTGCATTTTCTGCTGCTTCGCGGAGACGCTGGAGAGCCATTGAATCGTTTGAAAGGTCGATTCCAGAGTCGTTCTTGAATTCGCTGATGAGCCAGTTTACGATTTCACCGGCCCACTCCTCACCACCAACGTGTGTGTCACCCGTTGTAGCCTTTACTTCGAAAACACCGTCACCGAGTTCGAGGATGGAAATATCGAATGTACCGCCACCAAGGTCGTATACTGCGATTGTCTTGTCCTGCTTCTGGTCCTTGTCGAAACCGAAAGCAAGGGAAGCTGCTGTTGGTTCGTTGATGATGCGCTTAACATCGAGGCCTGCAATCTTACCTGCATCCTTTGTTGCCTGACGCTGTGCATCGTTGAAGTATGCAGGAACCGTGATGACAGCTTCTGTAACTGTTTCGCCAAGGTAGTCTTCTGCTGTCTTCTTCATCTTCTGGAGAGTGAATGCAGAGATTTCCTGTGGAGAATATTCCTTTGCAACGCCGTTTTCCATAACTTCAACGCGAACATCTTCGCCGTGATCCTTTACTGTATATGGAACAAGCTTTGCTTCGCCTGTAAGTTCACCGTAGCGGTGTCCGATGAATCGTTTGATTGAGTAAATTGTGTTCTTTGGGTTTGTAACCATCTGGTTCTTTGCAGGAAGACCTACGATTCTGTCACCCTTTGCTGTGAAACCAACGATAGATGGAGTTGTGCGTCCACCTTCTGAGTTCTGAATAACAACTGGCTTTCCGCCTTCCATAACTGCAACACATGAGTTTGTTGTACCTAAGTCAATACCGATAATCTTTCCCATCTTATATACCTCTTGTTCTATAAAAAACTATATTAGTTGCCTTCTTTAGGCATTGATACCATTACCTTTGCGTGGCGGATGACGCGGTCCTTAAGCTTGTACCCCTTGAGGTAAACGGCCTTAAGTGTTGGTTCTGCCACATCTTCGTCAGCCTTTCCGATTGCTTCGTGGATGTCAGGATCGAAAGCTTCGCCTGCTGCCCCGTAAGAAACCAGGCTGTACTTGTTTTCAAGCATGCTGATGAGGGACTTGCTGATCATTGAAACGCCGTCTGCAATTGCCTTTGGGTCAGTTGCCGTTGCGGCAGCTTCCACTGTGCGGTCAAAGTTATCAAGGCTTTCAAGGAGATCCTTGAGAAGGCTTGTGTTTGCATAATCAAAGGCATCCTGCTTTTCCTGGATGGCACGCTTTCTGTAGTTTTCAAAGTCTGCTACGCGGCGGAGAACTTCTTCCTTAAGCTGGGCATTTTCAGCTTCAAGGGCAGCGATTTTTTCTTCTGGAGTAAGCTCCTTTTCTGCTGCCGGTTCTTCGGCTGTTTCCGCCTGATTTTCAACTGCATCCTGTGCTTCTGCAGTTTCGTTCTGTGTTTCAGGAGCCTTTTCCGCTTCCTGGTCTTTCATTTCTTCTTTAGACATCTTAACTTCCTAATCTATTCGGTAATAAAAAAATAAAAAAATAATGCCAAATCGTCAATAAATTCTGATAAATTTTTTGTTATTTTTACAAAATCCCGTTAAATTCAGCCTGCAAACGAGAAAACGCCCATGCTCAACGCCATCATGATGAGCCCCGCAAAAAGAACCCCTGCCATAACCGCAATTATGGTGTCCTTGAACTTCATGTCCAGGAGACTTGCAGCCAAAGTTCCGGTCCAGGCCCCTGTTCCAGGCAAAGGAATGCCTACAAAAAGGAAAAGAGCCACAAAAAGACCCTTGCCGGCCTTTGCCTCAAGCTTTTCGCCTGCCTTCTTGCCCTTTACAAGGAAAAAACTGCATATGCCGGAAATAAATCTCTTGTCCTGCCCCCATTCAAGGAACTTTCTTGCAAAAAGATAGATAATTGGTACCGGGAGCATGTTTCCGACGATACAAATAATATAGGAACGAATTATCGGAAGGTCAAATCCCTGGGAAACCGGAATGGCACCACGAAGTTCAATTAACGGTACCATGGAGATAAAAAATACTATGAGATATTTAGTCAGCATGGGCCGATTCTAGCAAATTTCAAACAATTATGGAAGAAAATTGAAAGTTGATTTTCTTTTCTGTATACTAGCCAAATCCAGGAGTTGCAATAATGAACAGACATACAAAATGGGTTTCCACTTGGGGAACCGCCACATCAATATCAGACAGGCGCGAATCAGTCTACGCAAAGGACCTTACATTACGCTACCCTATACGGCTTTCCTTTGACGGAAGCAAAATCCGCGTAAGATTTTCAAACCTTACTGGAACAGAAGAAGTTAAAATTGAAAAAGCCTTTGCAGACAGGACTCCTTTGACACTGGGGGGACAGACCCCTATTACAATTCCAGCAGGAAAAGAAATCACCACCGACGAAATCGACTTTGAGGCAAAGGCCGGCCAGACAATAAACATTTCATTCTACTTAAAAGATTGCACCCAGATGAACGCAGGAACCCTTGTTACGGGACCACTTTCAGGGGGAACCTACGCCTACGGTGATTTTGCAGAATCAGAAGCATTCCCGGAAGATTTAAGCCGCCCTACTTCCTGGTACTATTTCCTTAATACGGTAGACATTTATACGGAAGAAAAAAACAGGGCGATCTGCTGCTACGGAGATTCCATAACAGCCCAGGACTGGCCCGACTACCTTCGGCAGGAACTTGAAAGCCGCGGAATCAAAGACATTGCCGTAATCCGCCGTGCAGTTTGCGGAACAAGAATCCTCCGCCAGTACGACTGCATCACATACCAGGCTTATGGGCTTAAGGGAGAAACCAGATTCCCAATAGAAACAAACATTGCAGGACTTGAAGCGGTTATCATCCAGCACGGAATAAACGACATCATCCACCCGGTTGGCGAAGAAGTGAACAAGTTCCGCCCAATGACGGACATGCCTACCTTTGACGACCTTAAAGGCGGCGTGGAAATGCTTTACCTTGACTACTGCAGGAAACACAGCCTTAAAGTTTACAGCGGCACCCTCCTCCCTATTTACGGCTGGAGGACATATGCGGAATTCCGCGAAGAACTGCGTGTGCAGTTCAATGAATGGCTAAGGACAAGCAAAAGCTTTGACGGCTGCATTGATTTTGACCAGGCAGTCCGAGATTCTTCCATGCCTGTAAAATTCGCAGAAGGCTTTGATTCTGGAGACCACCTGCATCCAAGCAAGGAAGCCTACAAAGCCATGGCAAAAGCCGCCGCAGATTTTATTGAAAAAAATTATAGCATTATAACGCAGCAGAATTATGCAATCTGAACGTACAGTTTAAGCAGAAGGAATCCTGCAAATCCATTAATTGTCACACGGATTCGAAAAATCTAACGATTTTTCAATAGAAGAAGAGACTCGACTGATTGAAGATTTTCAGGAAAAACATGAAGCATGATAATATACGAGTCAATTTTATGAGATTGAGAAAAATAAGATTTTGCGTCAGCAAAATCAAATCCGTGTGACAAATGCTCGAAATTAACCCTGGAAATATTAATGACTTTACTTAAACACTCAAAAGCAAAAAGGACTGCCGTAGTTTTACGACAGTCCTTTTTTATTTCAGGATCCCGAAAATAGTTCGGGATGACAATCCTTCAATTACTTTACAGTAACCTTCTTGAGCTTCCAAATATCCTTTACATAATCTTCGATTGTGCGGTCAGAAGAGAACTTGCCTGAGTTTGCAATGTTGAGGAGACACTTGCGTGCCCATGTCTTCTGGTCTGCATATTCCTTTGCAATCTGTTCCTGTGCCTGACAGTAAGAATCAAAGTCTGCAAGGAGGAAGAATACGTCTGCTGGCTGTCCTTCAACACCATAAACGATAGAGTCATGGATTTCCTTGAAGAGCATTCCGCTTGGATCGTATGTTCCGTCAACAAGCTGGTTAACAACCTTTGCAAGCTGAGGATTGCGGTCAAGGTACTTCTGTGGGTTGTAAGAATGTTCGCTCTTCATCTTGATGATTTCATCAGCCTTAAGACCGAAGATGAATGCGTTTTCTTCACCAGCTTCTTCAACGATTTCAATGTTTGCACCGTCGAGTGTACCGATTGTAAGGGCACCGTTCATCATGAACTTCATGTTTGAAGTACCAGATGCTTCGTAACCTGCTGTAGAAATCTGTTCTGAAACATCAGAAGCTGGAATGATCTTTTCTGCAACGGATACGCGGTAGTTTTCTACGAATACTACACGGAGCTTGCCGCGAACACGGCGGTCGTTGTTAACGCGGTCTGCAACTGCATTGATCAACTTGATGATTGCCTTTGCACGGCGGTAACCAGAAGCAGCCTTAGCACCAAAGATGTATGTGTGTGCAGGAGGGTTGTAGTTTGGATCTTCAACAATTCTGTTGTATTCATACATGATGTGGAGAACATTCAAAAGCTGTCTCTTGTATTCGTGGAGGCGCTTAACCTGTGTATCAAAGATGCTTTCTGGATCAAGGAATTCATTCTGTGTGTGCTTCAGGTATTCAGCAAGCTTTTCCTTGTTGTGTCTCTTGATTGCAATGAGTTCGTTGATTGAAGCTTCATCGTCTGCAAACTTTTCGAGACCCTTGAGGAGTGAAAGTTCCTTTTCCCAACCGTGACCGATTCTCTTAGTGATGAATTCTGCAAGTTCTGGGTTTGAAGAAAGGAGCCAGCGGCGCTGTGTAACACCGTTTGTCTTGTTGTTGAACTTTTCCGGATACAATGTGTACCAGTTCTTGAGTTCCTGTGTCTTGAGGAGTTCTGTATGGAGGGCAGCAACACCGTTTACGCTGAAACCTGCGTGGATTGCGAGCCATGCCATGTAAACCTTTCCGTCATGGATGATTGCCATGTGGTTCTGGTTGTAGTAGTCCTCCGGGAACTTCTGGCGAAGTTCGATTACGAGGCGGCGGTTGATTTCTTCGATGATCTGGTAAACACGTGGAAGGAGTCTCTGGAATACATCGATAGGCCACTTTTCAAGAGCTTCTGCAAGAATTGTGTGGTTTGTGTATGCGAATGTCTTTGTAACAACATTCCAAGCATCATCCCAGCCTACATTGTATTCATCAAGGAGAATGCGCATGAGTTCAGGGATAGCAACAACAGGATGTGTGTCGTTGAGCTGGATTACATGGTATTCATGGAACTTAGAGAAGTCTGTTCCAACTGTATTTACATAGTGATGGATGAGGTCCTGGAGAGAAGCACTTGAGAAGAAGTACTGCTGGCGAAGGCGGAGTTCCTTACCCATTGGACCGTTGTCGTTTGGATAGAGGACGCGGCTGATGTTTTCTGCATCGTTCTGGCGTTCTACGGCACGGTGATACTGCATGTCGTTGAAAAGCTGAAGGTCGAATCCATCTGGAGAAGATGCCTGCCACAAGCGGAGTGTGTTTACTGTGTTTGAACCGTAAGCAACAATAGGCATGTCGTATGGAGTTGCGATGATTTCTTCTGCATTTTCAAGGTAGAAGCGGTCCTGTCCATCAGGAGTCTTTCCATACTTGATCTGTCCGCCAAACTTTACTGTAACGGCAAGGTCAGATCTCTTTGTTTCCCATGGATCGCGGTGCTTGAGCCAGTTGTCAGGATATTCAACCTGGTAACCGTCTTCAATGTGCTGCTCAAACATACCGTACTGATAGCGGATTCCGTATCCGTGTCCAGGGTATTCGAGTGTAGCAAGGGAATCAAGGAAACATGCTGCGAGACGACCGAGACCACCGTTACCGAGACCTGCATCAGGTTCTTCATCTTCAACAAGGT
>JAUNCR010000062.1 GCA_030526505.1 Spirochaetales bacterium | reverse complement strand
GTTTTCGATGATTTCATTGATTGATGCACTTGTATCTTCCGCACTCGCAATAAGGTTTTCACCGGCAGAAGCAAGTTCAACTTTGGAAGACTTAAGCTGTCTCATGATGGTCTGAAGTTTTCCTACGAAAGTGTTGAAGCCGTCTACAACTTCACCGACCTCATCATTAGAAGACTGTGTAATTCTGCTTGAAAGATCTGCATGACCTGTAGAAATTTCCGCAATGGAATTCTTTACATAGAACAAAGGCCTGATGAGACTTGAAATACTGAGGATGCCTATTATTGCACCAACAAAAATGGAAGCAATAAGAATGATTGTAATAGCATGGTTCAATTTTGTAAGTGAACCATAATAATAGTCATAAGGAGCAGCACAGAAAACAAACCAGTCACTGTCACCACCAACAGGCTTATAGCTTGCAATCATCTTCTGTCCTGTAGCAGGCTCAGTAAAGAATTCTATCTCCTTCTTACCTGCCATGGCATTACCGAACACCTTTGCAAGTTCAGAGTTTGGATCAAGTTCAGCAACAGAATCGCCCTTTGAAGCATCCTTGTTTGCATTTCCTACAGTATTACCTGTCTTCATGTTGATGATTCCAGGATGCATACCTCCACCAACATCAATGCTTTCAATTATATCTGAAATGAAGTTACCGTCTCTTACACAGCATACGGCACCTACAATTTCCCCATTGTTATATACAGGAACCGAATAGCACATGATGAGCTGGTTTGTGATTGTATTTACGAATGGATCACGAATGTATTCCTGTCCGGCCAAAGGAGCCTTGATGTATCCTCTGTCGCCAAAATAAACTGGAACGCCTGGTTTTTCAGGAATGAAGGAATATCCGTCTTTGCCATAAAAAGCAATGTTCACATATTTTCCACCGCTTTCCTTTGCAATGGCCACCAGCTGCTGGCATTTTTCTTCCGTTGAAAGCATGTCACCCTTTATCATAGGGAGCTTTGCAAGATTGCGGGCAAAATTCAATTCAGCCGTATTACGGATGCTGATATCCAAAGCAACATTTTCAGTTACCAATGTAACTGCCTTTGTTACTGAATCTCCAAGGGCTGCATCTGCTATATTGTGAACCATAATGCCCTGTACAACTGAACAAGCAATAATGAGTCCGACAATTACAGTCAAGAGTTTAATTTTTAACGAAATCTTTTTCTTCATGTTATAGACCTCTTGTCATATTATATAACATTGATTCAAAGAATTCAAAACTTCAAAACTTTTGAAAGTAAAAAAACCCATAATGAGTTGTTTTTTTCTCATTACGGGGATTTTATATGTTTTTCAGGTTACTTGACTATTATCAGCCTTCGAGAGAAGTCTTCTGAGTAACAGGAACCTTCTTTTCGTAGCAGGCAAAAGTTTCCTCTACAAGTGTATCGTCAGGTTTCTTTGTAATGAAACTTACGATTGGAACAATCACAAGACCTGCGAACATTGCAATGGCGCCGCTGTTAATTGGCGATTTCATGATTGCAGGGAAATATGGACGGAAGAACATGTTCAAAATCATAAGCAACGATCCAAAGGTAAAGCTTACATAGCAGGAAGCCTTTGTAACCTTCTTCCAATAGAGGGAATACATGAACGGAGCAAGGAAAGCACCTGCAAGGGCACCCCAAGAAACACCCATGAGCTGAGCGATGAATGTAACATTTGATTTGTACTGAACAAGGGCGATTGCTGCCGAAATTGCAATGAACACAACGATGAGGGCACGAATCATGAGAACCTGCTTCTTTTCCGACATGTTCTTTACAAAGTTGTCCTTAAGGAAGTCGATTGTCAAAGTTGAACTTGAAGCAATTACAAGTGATGATAAAGTAGACATGGAAGCCGAAAGAACAAGGATTACAACAAGAGCGATGAGGACTGGGCTCAATGTTGAAAGCATTGCAGGAATGATTGCATCAAAACCGCCTGCAGGGACACCGTTAGGACCTACATTAAGGATGTCGGAGAAGAGACGGCCGAATCCGCCAAGGAAGTAACATCCACCTGCAACCACGAAAGCAAAAAGTGTACTGATGATTGTACCCTTCTTGATTGATTCTTCATTCTTGATTGCATAGAACTTCTGAACCATCTGAGGAAGACCCCAGGTTCCAAGTGAAGTAAGGATGACAACAAAGAAAAGGTTCAATGGATCAGGACCAAAGAAGCTTGCGAAGATTCCAGGTGTTGTTGCAACCTTAGGATCTTCAATGCGGGCAAGACCATCGAGGGCTGCCATGAATCCACCCTTTGACATAAGGACAGCAGCAATGATTACGCTGATTCCAACAAGCATGATGATTCCCTGAATGAAGTCGTTGATTGCTGTAGCCATATAACCGCCGGCAATAACATAGATTGCAGTCAGAACAGCCATGAGGATGATACATACGGAATAATCGATGTTGAATGCCATTCCAAAGAGACGGGAAAGTCCGTTATACAAAGATGCTGTATATGGAATAAGGAAGATGAAGATGATTACAGAAGCATAGATTTTAAGTGCAGTTGAATCAAAGCGGCGTCCAAAGAACTGTGGCATTGTTGCACTGTCCAGATGCTGTGTCATGATTCTTGTTCGTCTTCCAAGAACAACCCATGCCATAAGGGAACCGATGATTGCGTTACCGATTCCAGCCCATGTGGCGGAAATGCCGTATCTCCAGCCGAACTGACCTGCATAGCCTACAAAAACAACGGCACTGAAATATGAAGTTCCGTAAGCAAAGGCAGTAAGCCATGGACCAACCGAGCGGCCCCCAAGAACGAATCCGTTTACATCTGTCGAGTGCTTGCGGCAGTAAAGGCCGATGGCAACCAGAACAGCAAAGTAAACAACAAGAATGAACAACTTAACCATAATCAACCTCTGTTTTCCTGTTCAACTAATTTATCTGCACCGTACATTTTACGGAGCTTTGGCTTTTCAATTTTTCCTGTGGCATTGCGAGGAATTTCTGCAAAGATGAATTCCTTAGGCCTCTTGTAACGAGGCATGCCTTCGCAGAATTCCGTTATCTCTTCAAGGGACAAAGTCATTCCATCTTTTACTTCAATGATTGCAACCGCCTTTTCTCCAAGGCGGCGGTCAGCAAGGCCGATTACGGCAACATCCTTTACCTTGTCATTCTTTCGGATGAAGTCTTCAATCTGTACCGGATAAAGATTCTCACCACCGGAAACAATGACATCCTTCTTTCTGTCAACAAGAAAGTAGAAGCCGTCTTCATCCTGCATTGCCATGTCGCCAGTATAAAGCCAGCCGTCTTTCAGGCATTCTTTTGTTGCTTCTTCATTGCGGTAATAGCAGGTCATTACGCCAGGTCCCTTTACGCAAAGTTCACCAACATCCCCCTGCTTAACAGGATTGTCATGTTCATCAACAATCTTGCATTCCCATCTGTAACCAGGAACACCGATGGCACCAACCTTGTGAATGTTTTCCATGCCAAGGTGAACACATCCAGGACCTGTAGATTCCGAAAGACCATAATTAGTATCGTACTGATGGTTAGGGAAATAATCCTTCCATCTTTTAATCAATGAAGGAGGAACCGGCTGAGCCCCAATATGCATCAACCTCCATTGGTCAAGTTCATAATCCTTTTTCTTGATTGAACCGTTGTCCAGGCTGTCCAGAATATCCTGAGCCCAAGGCACAAGAAGCCAGACGATAGTACATTTTTCCTTTGAAATTGCATCAAGGATGATTTCAGGTTTTGTACCTTTAAGAAGGACAGCCTTTGAACCTGCAACCAAAGATCCCATCCAGTGGAATTTTGCACCCGTATGATACAAAGGCGGAATGCAGAGGAATACATCATTGCGGCCTGTTTCATGATGCTTCTGTTCCATTTCTGCAGCCTGAATCAATGACAGATGCTTGTGAAGGATCGCCTTAGGGAATCCAGTGGTACCGCTTGAAAAATAAATGGCACCGTCGTCTTCTTCCGTAATCTTGATTTCCGGAGCCTTGCTTGAACAGTCGGCAACCAGTTCGCGGTAGCTTTCTGCAAAACTTGGACAACCGTCACCGTAGTAAATCAGAAGTCTGCCTTTGCGAAGCTTTTCTACATTCTGTTCGATGCGGCCAATGAAAGATGAACTGAATACAATGGCATCAACTTCCGCAAGTTCCGCACAGTAAAGGATTTCATCAGCGTCGTACCTGAAATTGAAAGGAACGGCAATGGCACCTGTCTTTAAGATGCCAAAATAAATTGGAAGCCATTCAAGGCAGTTGTACATTATGATTGCAACCTTATCGCCTTTTTTTATTCCTCGGGAAATCAGCATGTTGGCAAAACGGTTTGCCTTTTCATCAAATACACTCCAGGTGATTTCGCGGCGATACGGATCGGTCTTATCGCTTTCAATCAAATCGAATTCTTTCCAGGTAACGCGACGGTTATCTTTTTCTTCCGGATTAAGTTCTATAAGGGCAACTTCATTTCCGTAAAGTTTGGCATTGCGCTCAAGAAGTTCTGTAACAACCATTATTATTTCCTTTACATTATAAATGCTTTTTTTTGTTAGATATCTTTAAAATTATAAAATACAAATTCTGAATTTACAAATAAAATGAAAAGGATATAAAAAAGGGCTGTCGGTTAAAACAGCCCTATAAATCAGTTTGATTTTTTATTTGTCGCTCTTCTTCTTTTTCTTGCCAAACCTTGGATGCTCAATTTCAGGCTCGCCATAGTCATGGAAGAAGATCATTCCCGTTGAAGTTGTAACGCGCCTAGAGAAACCTACATAGTCGATTACGATGCCAGGTTTTGTATGAACAAGTTCAACTTCATAGAAGCCCTTTGTGAGCTTAAGGAGTCCCATGATGGCGCCTTCTGTCCTTCCTTCCGTTGTGCGGCAGTTGAGTGACACGGCATTTTCACCGTCGATGTTAAGGTTGCATACCGACTGGGAAACTGTGCCGTCGTCATCCTTCTTGAACATGGCAAGGAAGTTGTAGACATCGTCTTCAGGAACTTCCATATAGGCTTTTGTAGCTCCATTCTTCATGAACTTTGTTGTTTCGCCATAGGCAATTTCACCTTCAGGAATCTTGTCCAGTTTTGAAACGAAACCTGGAACATCGTTAAGGCCACGAAGAGGTCGTTCAGCAACCTTTGTATTGATCATGAATGCAACCACATCGCGGGCACAGCGCTGGAGTTCACTGCGCTTGATTTTTCCGGACTTCAATGCTTCCCTCAGGTCATCGTCATTACCGTCAAGTTCTGCCTTGTCGTTCTGACAGATCATGTATACATCGTTGCGGGAACGGATCATCTGTGAAACTTTTTCATTGTCGCTTTCACCGCCTTCAATACAGTCGTTTACCTGAGCCCACCAGTCTGTCATTACAAGGCCTTCGTACTTCCAGTCATCGCGTAGGATTGTCTGACAAAGTTCGTAGTGGCTTGCAGCCTGAATCCCATTGATAAGGTTGTAGCTGGACATGATGGACTTTGCACCGCCCTTCTTTACTGCCATTTCAAATGGAGCAAGATAGATCTCACGCAATGCCCTTTCAGAAACTATGGCGTTGTTTACGCGCCTTCCGTTTTCACGGTTATTGCAGGCATAATGTTTGATTGTAGGCCAAACACCACGGCTCTGGATTCCTTCAAGAATTGAACAGGTCATTGCACCAGTAAGCAAAGGATCTTCGGAGAAGTATTCAAAGTTTCTTCCGCAAAGTGGATTACGCTGGATGTTGATTCCAGGTCCAAGACAGGTGTCGATTTTGTTTTCAACAAGTTCGTCGCCTTCGTATTCCATGAGTTCCTTTACCAGGTCAAGGTTCCATGAACAGGCAAGCAAGGTACCTATAGGCATAAGGTTTGCTTCGGTTCCAGTATCCATACGGATTCCGCTAGGGCCGTCTGCACAGCCTGCAACAGGAATGCCAAACTGATAGAGGGCTTCGCTCAAACCGCCCATTGCACTTGCAAGGCCAGGAACAGTCTTGCGGCTCATCATTCCTTCTCCGCGGCAAAGTGTCATGAGCATGTTGTCGTCAAGCTGGGCAACAAAGGCATCCAGTTTTTCCGGATTTGCCTTAACATCAAGGAATTTGATTCCCTTGTCTCCGGTGTATGGAATCTCTGCAGGAATGGAATCTTCCACGCGCTTCTTAAGGTCGTACTTTCTTGTCGGAGCCTTTTCCATTGCAACCTTACCGCCGTCATTTCTGAAACGGTCAAATTCAACCACAGGGGCGGCAGCAGAAGTAAGCTGTTCAACAAGGGAAGTTTCGGCAAGTTCAATGGAATCACCGTTTTCAAATTCAACAAGGGATGCACTGAGGGAATCTGTTCCGCCGTAAACGAAATATTTTCCTTCTTCAAGAACCTTGCAGAAAGCATGGCCTGTAGCACCGCTATCATCGTATGAAGCATGGTTTTCAATATTGAAGGAAAGTTCTACAAGTTCTTCCTGATCAGGCTGCAAAAGTTCAGTCTTGATGAAGGCTGCAAGTTCACGTTCTGCCTTTCCAAGTTTTCCCTGAGGGCAAGAAACATAAAGCTGAACCACTTCTTTTCCTGCAATGCTTCCCGTATTGCGTACAAGTGCCTTTACGGAAATTTCCTTTCCGTTGAATTTAGCCTTTGAGAATTCCACAGAGAAACTTGTATAGCTCAAGCCGTATCCAAATGGATAGAGGATCTTGTCCTTTGCAAAAGTGTTGAAGTACCTGTAGCCAACATAAATGTCTTCAAGGTAAATGCTGTCCACACCGGTGTTGAATCCGGCAGTAGAAGGATAGTCCTCGATTGTCTTTGCAATTGTGCAGCTTAATTTTCCGCTTGGGTTTGATTTTCCAAGGAGAATGTATGCAGCTGATCTTCCGCATTCCTGTCCTGCCTGCCATGCATAAACAACTGCAGTGATGTGGCCATTGAGTTCCGGTGAATCAAGCCAGCTGTTGTCCACGATTCCACAGACATTGAAAACAACGCAGACCTTTTCAAAGGCTGCACAGATGTTCTTGATGTTTTCGAATTCATCATCAGTAAGTGACCAGGAACCCTTCTCGTTGACAAGGTCCTTGTCTTCACCTGCATTGCGGGTAATTACAATTACAGCCTTTGAAGATTTCTTTGCACAATCAGAAGCAAGTTCCTTTGAAACAGGCATTTCCTTCTGGCTCCAGGGTTCTGCAGCCCAGGCACCACCGCCGTTGTCGAATGGATTTTCCTTTACAAAAGCCCTGTATTTTTCTGCAAGCTCTTTGTCTGCATTTGGAAGATTGTCGATTAAATTTGTTGAATAAGGTGCGTGAACTGAACCGCCCGAACCAAGACCGCACTTGATGAAATTGATCTGCCCGCGACCAAAAACTGCAACACTTTCATCTGATTTTAAAGGAAGTGTTTCTTTTTCGTTTCTTAAGAGAACGATACCTTCCTGTGCCGCTTCCAAAATTTTATCTGCGAATGTCATTGTGACCTCCATAGTTTTAGCCGATTTCTTACATTAACTCTTATACAATATTGATGAAAAAAAATAAATAAACGGTATGTTTAATTGCAGGTAAATTGGCAGAATTAACATGCATGAAAAAAGCCGTCTGGAATCTTCCAAACGGCCTCTTACAGCAAAATTATTGATTAAAGATATTCAGCTGTCTTATCTTCCCAGTCGATGATTTCTTCTGGCTTGAAGAAAATGTTGATTTCGCGTTCTGCACTTTCATCGCTGTCTGATGCGTGGATGATGTTGCAGTTTGTGTGAAGACCAAAATCACCGCGGATTGTTCCTGGAGCTGATTCTGTTACCTTTGTTGCACCAACAAGCTTGCGAACAAGAGTAACACATTCGTCACCCTGCCATACCATTGCAACAACAGGTGCGCTTGTGATATAGCCTACAAGTTCACCAAAGAAAGGCTTGTCCTTGTGTTCTGCATAGTGCTTTTCTGCAACTTCTTTTGTGATCTGAATCATCTTAAGGCCAACAAGCTTGAGGCCCTTTCTTTCAAGGCGAGTAATAACTTCGCCAACGATCCTGCGGTTAAGAACCCCAGGCTTAAGCATTGTATAACATCTGTTTCCCATAGGTGAAAATATATCAGAATGGGGTATAAAATGCAATTTGGAAATTCGTTGCTTAATTAATGCCAAATATATATGAAACCTGCTCTCGCAGAGAACCGAGTCAAAACTGCTCCAGTGCAACTTTCAGTTGCAAGTCGCGTTTTGGCTCGAACCTCTGCTACGCAGGTTTCAGCTGTTTTGCTTGCATTTGTCAAACAACTTATCAAATTGCATTTTTGCTGCTGTTGATTTTCACCTATGTTTTTTTTGGGGGGGATAAAAAAATCCCTGGTTTTGGGAAACCAGGGATCTGTTTATGCAAAAAACTTTTAGTTAATCTTAGCTACAAACTGCTCAACGATCTTACCGCTCAAACCAGTGTATGTAAGTGGAGTTGCAGCAAGGAGTCTTGCCTTTACTTCGTCGCTTACTTCAAGATTCTTTGCAAGGTTGTGGAAGTCTTCAATAGAAACCTTCTTGCCGCGAGTGATTTCCTTAAGTCTTTCGTAAGGCTTATCAACATTGCTCATGCGAAGGAGGTTCTGGTAAGCTTCAGCAAGAACTTCTGGAGTTGTTTCCAAAGCTTCTGTAATCTTGTCTGCATTAACTTCAATCTTTCCAAGTCCTTTCTGGAGTGAAGCGTAACCGATCATTGAGTGGGCAAAAGCACAACCCATGTTGCGTTCTACAGTTGAGTCTGTAAGATCGCGCTGGAGGCGGCTGATGCAAAGCTTGCGTACAAAGAATTCAAACATAGCGTTTGCCATACCAAAGTTTCCTTCAGCATTTTCAAAGTCGATTGGATTGACCTTGTGTGGCATTGCACTTGAACCGATCTCTCCTGCAACTGCGCGCTGCTTGATCCATCCGTCAGAAATGTAGCGCCATGTGTCCATAGCAAAGTCTGTAAGAATGTTGTTGATTCTCTTTACGCCGTCAAACACGCGAAGGTAAGAATCGTGTGGTTCAATCTGAGCTGTGATTGGGTTAAAGCGAACCTTAAGTGGTTTTGTGTGCATGTATTCATTTTCAAGCGGAGTGATTTCTGCGTTGAAAGAATTGATGAGCTCGTGGCTAAAGTTGATCCAGTCGAATTCAGGGAATACGAAGTTGTGAGCATTGAATCCGCCTGTAGCACCATTGAGCTTAAGAAGAATGTCGATATTGCCAAGCTGTGCAAGTTCTTCCTTCATTCTGTTTACGAATACGAGAACTTCCTTTCCGAAAGTTGTAGGAGTTGCAGGCTGACCGTGTGTGCGTGCAAGCATTGAAAGGTCCTTGTGTTCAACTGCAAGTGAATAAAGCTTTCCATAGATTGAAAGGATTTCCGGAACAACAACATTGTTCACTGCATCGCGAATCATAAGTCCGTAAGAAATATTGTTGATATCTTCTGAAGTCAAGGCAAAGTGAACGTATTCAAGGATTTCGTCCATCTTCATTTCCTTGATCTTGCGCTTGATAAAATATTCAATTGCCTTTACATCATGGTTTGTAGCTGGAGTTCCGTCATAACCAGTTGTTTCAAAAGCCTTGATGATCTTTGCATCTTCTTCTGTAATTTCAATGATAGAACGAAGCTTTGCAGTATCAACAGAAATCTTTACGCGTTCCTTAAGCATTGGTGTTTCAAGAAGTTTGATAAGATAATTGATTTCAGTGTAAATGCGATATCTCATGAGAGCCATTTCGCTGAAATAACCCTGAAGACACTTTGTCTTTCCTTCATAGCGACCGTCAATTGGTGAAACGCTAGTCAATGCCATAGTAACCTCGTATTCGAATAGTTTAATTAAAAAATGTTAAGGAGAATTATAGTGATTTTAAATGAAAATGTCACAGAAAATGCTATAATTAATTCATAGATTAATACAACGAGGTACTACATGAAAAAGATTTTTATCATTCTATCAGCCATTCTTTCACTCCTTGTTTTTGGTTGCAAAACAACTGGCAGCTCTTCAAAAACAGGTGCAACAGGAACTACCCCATCCCAAGTTTGCGGCGAATGGAAAATTCAATCTTTGACAGGATTTGAAAATGTCTCACATTATGGCGCTACCCTTTCAGTTCTTGCCAATGAAGAAGGAGATTTTATCCTCAACGGTTACTCTGGTGTAAACAGCTACTTTGCAAATCTTGCCGACACACCAAAAGCATTTCCTGTCGGCAATAACCTTGCTTCTACAAAAATGATGGGAGCACCTGAAGACATGGCATTTGAAGATGAACTTCTTAAAATAATTGCAAACGCAAAGTCTTGGAAAATTGAAGGCAGAAAACTTACTATTACAAACGGAAAGGCATCTGCAGTTTTTGTAAAATAAGACAAGCCGATTTCATCAGGTCCCTGGCATCAAAGTCAGGGACTTTTTTTCTAGTTTCTTTTTCCTTAAAAAGGTATAATCATTATTTATGGAAAAGAAATTAAATTTTTTGGAACAGAGAATCCTTAAAGACGGAATTGTAAAGGAAGGCAATGTCCTTCGCGTTGACAGTTTCCTGAACCATCAGCTTGATGTACTCCTTCTTGAAGAAATCGGAAGGGAGTTCTACAAAAGATTCAAATCAGAAAAAATTACAAAGGTACTTACAGTCGAAGCTTCCGGCATTGCCATTGCCTGTTTCGTCGCTGCAAAATTCAAGGTACCGGTAGTCTTTGCAAAAAAATCAAAGTCCCTGAATCTTGGCGATGATGTATATTCTGCAGAAGTTGAATCTTTCACCCACAAGACAAAGAACACCGTTGTAGTCACAAAAAAATACATCAGCAAAAATGACAATGTACTTGTAATCGACGACTTCCTTGCAAATGGAGCTGCCCTTCAGGGACTCATTTCAATCATCAACCAGGCAGGAGCAAATGTTGCCGGAATCGGAATTGCAATTGAAAAGGGCTTCCAGCCAGGCGGTCAGTTCATCCGCAACATGGGATACCATCTTGAATCCCTAGCCATCGTTGAATCGATGGAAGTCGAACCAAAGAAAATCAATTTCAGAAAGTAAACTGGCATATGGATTGCTTCGCCTGGCTGCCTTAGCAGTCCGGCTCGCAATGACATTGCGAATATCGTCATCGCGAGGAAGACGACAGTCTGACGTGGCGATCCACATACCACTTAAGCAAAGAAAACATTCTATAAACATATATAAACAAGGAGTTTTATTATGGAACAGATGAAGGAAATCTATGAACTTGACGGGAAAATCAATCCGCTCAAGGGACTTCCATTCGGATTGCAGCACGTGCTTGCCATGTTCGTTGCAAACATCACGCCAATCATGATCATTGCAGGTGCCTGCGGCGTAGGTCAGGAAAACGTTGCCCGCCTCATTCAGTCTGCAATGCTCATCGCCGGTATCGGTACATTCATCCAGCTTTTTCCACTCTGGAAAATCGGTTCACGCCTTCCAATCGTAATGGGAATCAGCTTTACTTTCGTAGGTATCGCCTGCGGAATCGGCGCACAGTTTGGCTACGGCGCAATCGTTGGTGCTGTAATCGTCGGCGGTATTGTTGAAGGCATCCTTGGTCTTTTTGGGAAATACTGGATCCGCTTCATCAAGCCTATCGTTGCAGCAAACGTTGTAATCGCAATCGGATTTTCTTTGCTCGGTGTTGGCGCACGTTCATTCGGCGGCGGATACGCTCAGGACTTTGGTTCATGGCAGAACTGGACAATCGGAACAGTAACACTTGTAAGCGGACTTCTTTTCTCTCACTTTGCAAAGAACTACCTCAAGTCACTTTCAGTTCTTTTTGCACTCATCGTCGGATACATTCTTGCAATCTGTTTTGGAAAGGTAAACTTTGCTCCTGTTGCCTCAAGCCCAATCGTTGGACTCCCTGCTTTCATGATGTTCAAGCCAACTTTCAACGCAGGTGCAATCATTTCTTTCATTTTGATCTACCTTGTTTCAGCAACAGAAACCTTGGGTGACACATCGGCAATGTGCGCATCAGGTCTTAATCGTGACATCACGACAAAGGAAGCTTCAGGTTCAATTGCCTGCGACGGTTTCATCAGTGCCCTCGGCGGACTTTTCGGTTGCTCACCTATCACATCATTCAGTCAGAACGTTGGCCTTGTTGCCATGACAGGCGTTGTAAACAGAATCGCAATCGCAACAGGTGCAGCTGTTCTTGTAATCGCAGGCATCTTCCCTGTATTCGGAGCAGTTCTTGCAACATTGCCTGACGCAGTTCTTGGCGGATGCACAATCATGATGTTCGGTTCAATCGTTACAAGCGGAATCCAGATGCTGGGCAAATGCGGGCTTTCTGCAAAGAACACAACAATCACTGCCCTTTCTTTGAGCATTGGCCTTGGCTTTACACAGATCAACGAAATGTTCAACGCTTTCCCACAGATTGTTCAGACTGTATTCAACGGAAACTGCGTGGCAGTAGTATTTGTAATCGCACTTGTTCTTTCCCTCTGCATGAAGGACGAAAAGGCTGAATAAAAAAAAGAGCCCATGGAGTTTTCCATGGGCTTTCTACTTAAGAGGTAATCTTAGTAGTCCTTCTTGTCTGTCTTGCGTCTCTTGTTAAGGAGCTTGCGTTCGAGAGAAGTGTTCTTCTGGTGAAGAATAGCTGAAGGCTTTACGAAATATTCGCGCTTCTTGTATTCGCGGATAATGCCTTCCTTTTCAACCATGCGCTTAAAACGTTTGATTGCCTTTTCAAGGTTTTCTGAATCGTCTACGTTGATTGTTGCCATTGTAATTCACCTCCTTAAATACGAGGATTTCGTAAGTGCGTTGATTATCTCATATTTTACGGCTTTTATTCAAGAGGAAAATCGCTTTTCTGAGAAAACCAATTTTCCAGCATAAGTCCATCAATAGACTTAAAATCTTTTGTATTCCGCGTGACCAATATAATCTTTTGTCAAAATTTTACAGCCCTTCAGACATATCAAAAATAAGTTCCCTAGACAACTTTGCAGAATCAACTATTTCTCGTCCGTCAATAAATGCAACAGGCTTATACTGCTTATCGGCTGATAGAATTTTACAGACTCTATTGCTGCAGGATTCATCCATTTTAGTTACTATGCTTCCACTGAATTCAAGATCAGCCTTTTGATGAAGGGCCATCATGTGTTCAAGAAGATCGTCAGGAGTTGTCGAAGCTACAACAAACAACAACTTTCCGTTTTCTACGCTACTGCAGATATCCTTGATGCACAAAAGATCATCAACCTCAAACATCGAATAGCCAGACAGATCTACAAAAATATAATTTTGAGTAGGCCGTAATGACAATTCTTCAATCAACCGTTCTTTTGAACTACATGCCGCAGATTCAACCTGAAGAATATTACCCCAATTGGAAAACACTTCCCTCGCACCAACATTCATGGTATCCATGGTTATTATCTTGAATAATCCTTGTGTCTTTCTATTCAAAACATAGGGGGCAAGGATCTTTGCTATCCCAGAAGTCTTTCCACTACCCGTCGGTCCGCAAAAGAAAAATACCTTTTGATTCAGTCTAACGATTTTAGAATTTACATAGGCATTTGATTCAGCAGATTCGCTTAAACACACTTGTCCATTCAGCTTATTTGATTCAATGGAAGCAATCATCTCATTGAACTTACTTAAGGCATATTCTCTCTTCTGACGTTCTGCATTTGTTTTTTCTTCACAGACCTGAGAAAAGTCATCAATGAAATCACCACACCGAACCATACAGGAAACTACAAGCAGAGCAAGACATTCAATATTTTCTTCCGCAATAATCATTTTACCCAAACAGACCGTTAACCTTTTGCTGTATGCAAGATATACAAAAGCCGCATCGACACTCTTTTGTTCCACGAGCAGAACTTCAAACCCTTCGTGCAATGCAATACTCAATTCATAGTGATGATAACCTTTAATGCATTTGTCCAATTTACTTTTTATCCCCATCTTGGACTTAAGTTTTTTAGAGAATTCTTCCCAGGTAATTTTTTTAGCAGCCTGATTATCTTTTTCTAAATTCTCAACCGATGCTTTTAGTGCTTCGCGAACTTTCTGACATAATCTGCTATAGTCGATCATAATTCCTCCCAAAATCTGTAATAACTATTACTGATATTTGTAGTAGAAATATCAAAAATCTGTCTCACGAAATGAGATTTTTTTTGCTTATAAATTTGCATTATCAGGATTTTTTTATTATTTTCTTTACTGGAGGTTTCATGGCAGAAAAAGATATTGCAGAAAAAACTCTTGAATCCTATAACGATGTTTTTGCCGACATCGTGAACGGATTGCCCTGTATGGTCTTGAAAACCAGACTACAGTTGACCCAGACATGCCTCTTAGAATTTTGAGCTATGACGGTGCTGCATATCGAAACCAGCTGAATCAGAAATGTAAAATCAAGCGCTATCCTGTGATCACTCTAGTACTGTATTTTGGTGACGGAGAATGGAACAAACCTAAAAATCTATTGGGATGCCTTGATATTCCGGAGAATCTCAAACCATATGTAAATGACTATAAAATAAATCTTTTTGAGATTTGCAGATTGACTGATGAACAGATTTCAAAGTTCAGGAGTGATTTTAAAATCGTTGCCGATTACTTTGCAAAGCGCAAGAGAGTTCCAGGATACCATGGAACAAAGGACACGATCAGGCATGTCGATGAGTTTTTCAAGCTGATGAAAGTCCTGACCAATGACAATAAATTTGAATCGATATATAATGAGAATATCTCTAATGCAAAAGGAGGCGTAAACATGTGTGATTTCTTGGATACTGTAGAGGCTCGTGGCAAGGCGGCAGGTAGAAGTGAAGGAAAAATCGAGGGCAAAATCGAAGGCAAGGCAGAAATTATTCAGGAATTGCTAAAGGCCGGAAAGATGACCGTAGAACAGATTGCAGACATGCTCAGGCTTCCTGTGGAAAAAGTAAAGGAACTTGCAGAGATGGTTCTTGTGACTGCGTAGTTGATAGTATTACTTTTGCTTCAAGGGTTGCAAAGTAAAATTCCGCAAACCTTTTTCTTAAGCTTTTTAACATGAGTTGTTACATCACCAGCAACATTTTTTGTCTCCCATAAAATTGTAAATATTCATAGAACCCGAAAGTTCTAAGCCAATATCTATTGTATTTCATGAAAAAAATATCATCAATTTGTCTCACGAAATGAGAAACAGAAGAAGTAAATATTTCTAACTATACTTTTTTCTATCTAAGAATATATAATTGTAAACAAGAGGACTCTTATGGCATTACCAATAAACATCAAAACTCTTCTTTCTGGAAATGTAGTTGAATGGGCAAGAATTGAATTCAAGGAATCCTGGACCCCTGATGCATCGTTGAAGACTATTACTGCATTTGCCAATGACATTGACAACTGGTCAGGCGGATACTTGATTATTGGTGTTGAAGATGATAATGGCCGACCTAAATTTCCATTAAAAGGTGTTCCTGCAGGAGAAATTGATGATATTCTCAAGGATTTGCTGAACAAATGTAAACTTATTACTCCTGATTATTTACCAGTTGTTGCTCCAGTTGATTATGATGAGAATACAAAACTGATTGTAGTTTGGTGTCCGGGCGGACAGGTTAGGCCTTATAAATCTCCGTCACATTTTATATTTAAGGGCGGTAAAGCTGTTCCGTCTACTGAATCAACTTATTTCATTCGCAAAATGAATAGCAGCATT
This sequence comes from Spirochaetales bacterium, assembly GCA_030526505.1. GTDB lineage: Bacteria > Spirochaetota > Spirochaetia > Treponematales > Treponemataceae > Treponema_D. The sequence continues at coordinate 693 of JAUNCR010000062.1, read as the reverse complement.
AAGCCCTCTGAAGAAGAACTCAATGATTTGTTTTCTCTTGCCAACAAGGTTCCATTTGATGACAGAATAAATCATCAGGCAGAACTATCTGATTTGAATATAACACTCATAAAATCATATCTTCACGAAATCGGTAGCAGTCTTGAATCAGAAGTTGATTCAATGAAGTTTGAAAATCTGTGCATGAATATGGAACTTTGTAATACTCAGCCAGAGTTTATGAAGCCTCGTAATGTTGCACTTTTATTCTTCAGTATGAATCCTGAAAAGTTTATGCCATATTCCCAGATTGATGTTGTGGAATTTCCAGAAGGTGCAGGTGGGGACAACATTATTGAAAAAACATTCAAAGGACCTCTTCATCAGCAGTTGCGGGATTCTCTCCAGTATATTCAAAATACTGTAATAAAGGAGAAAGTTATTAAATATCCTGACAGGGCAGAAGCTGACCGTTTCTTTAATTATCCTTTTGCTGCTATTGAAGAAGCTCTTGCAAACGCAGTTTATCATAAAGGTTACGATGTTCGTGAACCAATTGAAGTGCGTATTGAAAATGGAACAATCGAAATTATCAGTCATCCAGGGCCAGACCGTTCTGTAACAATAGAAGGATTAAAGAATTTCAAAGTAACAAACCGACGTTACAGAAACAGAAGAATCGGTGAATTTCTGAAGGAACTGCATCTAACAGAA
>JAUNCR010000061.1:8247-16905 GCA_030526505.1 Spirochaetales bacterium | reverse complement strand
GTAGAAAAGACAGAAAATGCAGAAGTTCAGGTTGAAGAAACAGTTTCAACTGAAACTCCTGCAGAAAATGCAACTGCTGAAAACGATGCCAATACCCTCGGACTCAAATTCGAGGGCAACGAAGCAGAAGATAAAAATACAGATGTAAAAACAGAAGAAGAATTTGAGGAAGAAGAGGATGAGGAACTTGCCGCCCGCCGTGCAAACCTTAATCTGGATACGGAGACAGCCCTTCTTGAGACTGTGTTCTTCCTTGAAAGCGAACCTCAGACAATTGAATCCCTTTCAAAAATTACAAAACTTGCAATTAATGTAATCGAAGAATGCCTCGGCAGATTGAAGGAAAAGTATACCAATGCCGACAGCGGAATTGAACTTTCCCAGATGCTTGGCGGATGGATCCTTACTCCAAAGAGAGAATGCTTTGATTTCGTAAAGGAACGCTACGGAAAGAAGAATGAAGGCAAACTTTCAAAGTCAGCCATCGAAACCCTTTCCATCATTGCATACAGCCAGCCAATTACCCGTGCGGAAATTGAAAGCATTCGCCATGTAAATGTAGACAACATGATGCGCATTCTTTTGGACAGAAAGTTCATCTGCGAAAAAGGTAAGAAGGACATTCCTGGAAAGCCAACCATGTACGGCACCACAAACGAATTCCTTGAATTCTTCCACCTCCAGTCAATCAACGATTTGCCAAAGCTGGACGACAACGAAAACGAGAGGTTCCTCAAACTTGCAAAGTAACGAACAGAACAATCAGAAAGAAGAAATGCGCCTTCAGCAGTACATGGCCCGCTGTGGTGTTGCAAGCCGCCGTGCAAGCGAAGAAATCATCACCAGCGGCAGGGTAACTGTAAACGGAGAGCTTGTAACTGCTCTTGGTACAAAGGTTACTCCAAAGGATGAAGTTTGTGTTGACGGCAAGAAAATTGCTCTTGAAGAGACTAAGCGCTACATCATCCTGAATAAGCCTGCAGGCTATGTATGTTCTTCTGCAGACGAAAAGGGTCGTCCCATTGCACTCGATCTTTTAAAAGAAAAATACAGCGAAAGACTCTATAATGTGGGTCGCCTGGACATGTTCTCCTGCGGCCTCATAATCTATACCAACGACGGTGATTTTGCCGCCCGCCTTTCCCATCCAAGTGCAGAACTTGAAAAGGAATACATTGTGGACACAAGCACTGCAATGCCAAGGGAACTGGCAGACGACTTCATGAAGGGCGTTAGAATTGACGGTGTCTTCTATAAATGTATTGATGCCCGCGAACTCAATTCCCACAGGATGAGGATCGTTCTTGCAGAAGGAAAAAACAGGGAGATCCGCCGTGTTTTCGAAAGCCGTGAAGTCGGAATCAGGAGCCTCATGCGCATCCGCATCGGTTGTGTAGGGGTAGGCGACCTGCAGTACGGTCAGTTCAGGGAACTTACACAGGATGAAGTCAAGGCCCTGCTTAAGCTTTGTAAAAATTAGTTTGGGAGATATAAAATGGTAGTAGCTATTGACGGACCAGCTGGTACTGGAAAAAGCACTGTAGCCCACAGGGTTGCGGAAGAACTTAACCTTACATTCTTGAACAGCGGAAGTTTTTACCGTGCCCTTACTCTTGCCGCAATTGAGGCTGGGGTTAGCGTGGATGATTCCGATGCGGTTCTTGAACTTGCAAAGAAACAGAAGCTTGATTATGTGAATGCGCACCTTATCCTTAACGGAAAGGATGTTGACGATCAGCTTCACCAGGACAAGGTGGATGCAAATGTTTCGAAGGTTTCATCGATTGTTCCTTTGCGCCATCTTGTAAATGACAGGATGCGAGAGATCGTAAAGTCCCTCAACATTATTTGTGAAGGCCGCGACATGACTACAGTCGTGTTCCCTCAGGCCGAATATAAATTTTACCTTGATGCCAGCATTGATGTTCAGGCACAGCGCCGCTTTGACCAGGGGTGCTCAGGACTTACCCTTGAGGAAGTCAAGGCGGCCATCATCAAGCGCGACGAAATGGACAGAAATAAGGCTGAAGGCGCATTGAAGAGAGCAGACGATGCACAGTATATCGATACATCTGACTTGACGATAGACGATGTTTGTGCGATAATCGTTAGCAAAATTAAATCATAAAGGGTTTGCTATGGAAAAGGAAGTGGAAAATAATGTAGCTCAGGGCTCAGAGAGCATTCACTCACAATTAGAAGCATCATTAAACAAAATGGAGCCAGTTGAAGACGGTGCCAATGTAAAGGCTACTGTTGTTGCTGTAACAGATGACACAGTATTCGTAGATGTTGGCTGCAAATCAGAAGGAAAGATTCCAGTATCTGAATTTGCCGGAGAATTGCCTAAGGTAGACGAAGAAATCACAGTTTACCTCGTAAGCCAGTTCGGAAAGAACGGCCCAGTTGTTTCAAAGCAGAAGGCAGATGAAAAGCGTCTTTGGGAAGAATTTAAGGTAGCTGCAGAACAGAACACACCTGTTGACGGAACAATCGCTTCCGTAACAAAGGGTGGATATTATGTTAACCTCGGTGGTGGAATCAGCGCATTCCTCCCAATCAGCCAGGCTGATGCACAGAAGGTTGAAAAGGAAGACAAGCTTGTTGGCGTTAAGTCAAAGTTCTATGTTGTTCGCCTTTACAGCCAGAACGGCAAGCGCAACGTAGTTGTTAACCGCCGCAAGTACCTTGAAGAACAGATCAACGTTAACCGCGACAAGTTCTTCGAAACAATCAAGATTGGTGACTCTGTAAAGGGTGCCGTTAAGTCATTCACAAGTTTCGGTGCTTTCATCGACCTCGGTGGATTTGACGGTCTCCTCCATATCAATGATATGTCTTGGGGCCATGTTACCCGTCCAAAGGACTTCGTAAAGAAGGGGCAGGAAATCGAACTTAAGGTTATCCGCCTTGATCCAGAGGGAAAGAGAATCAACCTCTCTCTCAAGCACTTTGCAGAAGATCCATGGGTACACTTTGAAGAAAAGTATCACCTCAACGACATCGTTGACGGTAAGGTTACAAAGCTTACAGACTTTGGTGCTTTCATCGAACTCGAAGAAGGAATCGAAGGACTCGCTCACATTTCTGAATTCAGCTGGACAAAGAAGATTTCTAAGCCATCTGACATGGTTAAGGAAGGTGACGAACTTAAGTGCATGATCCTTGGATATGACATTCAGGAAGGTCGTGTATCACTTGGTCTCAAGCAGGTAACAGTTAATCCATGGGATTCACTTGCAGATAAGTACCCAGTTGGAACAAAGGTAAACGGTAAGGTTGTAAAGATCACTAATTCAGGCGCATTCGTTCAGCTTGAAGAAGGAATCGATGCATTCCTCGCTGGCGAAGACCTTTCTTGGACAAAGAAGATCAAGCACCCTGGCAGCGAAATCAAGGCTGATCAGGAACTCGAAGTTATCGTTACAGAATGTGATGTTGAAAACCACAGAATCCGCGTAGGCGTTAAGCAGCTTACAGACAATCCTTGGAAGGCATTCGCTGCTGAATACAAGGTAGGCGGAACTCTTGAAGGTGAAGTTACATCTATCAATGACTTCGGTATCTTCGTAAAGGCTCCTAATGGAATTGAAGGTCTTGTAAACAAAGCAAACCTTAGCGATGACCGTGAAGTTCCATTCGAAGAAGCTGTTAAGAAGTACAATGTTGGCGACAAGGTAAATGTATATGTTGTTTCAATTGATGTTGAAAAGGAACGCGTTGCATTCTCTGTAAAGGAATACAAGAGAGCTCAGGACCGTGCTGAAATTTCACAGTACATGTCTTCAAGCAATGACGATGCTGCATACACAATTGGCGACAGCCTCAAGGACCAGCAGTAAAAGTTAATTTAACATACTTTCAATAGAGGTACCTATCGATGAGTGACAAAGTTATCAAGTTTGACAGACTGAAATCACTTGTCGATAGGTATTCTATTTTAAACAACAGCATCAACGATCCTGATGTCCTGCTTAATTCCCTCCTGGATTCCATAAAATGTCTTGTTGGATGTGAGGCTGCCTATCTTTTGCAGCTTACCAAAGATCAGAAAGCTTTTGATTTTGTCATTTGCTTTGATAAGAGTAATGAAGAGACAAAAAAACTTTCAGTCGGCAAGGACAGTGTTGCAGGATGGGTTGCAGAACATAATGAGACTGCAATAATCAATGATGTCAACCAGGACGAAAGGTTTAACAAAAAGATTCAGGACGGATTCCCTTTTGTAATCCGTAATGTCATAGGTTTCCCTTTGTCTGCGGAAGGGGTTTGCTTCGGTGTCATCATGCTTGTCAACAAGCTGCAAAACCAGGATTTTACTGAAGAAGACCTTGCTCTTGTAGACATCTTTGGACATCAGGCTTCCATTGCATATAAAAATGCCGTTAACTTAAAGAAAAGCCGCGACCAGCTTTCCCTTTTTAGGAATGCCTTTGAAACAGGGAAGGAATATCATCCTTTCATTGCAAAAAACCCAGTCATCATTTCACTTATAGACAACATCAAGCAGGCTTCTGCAATCAACTCTTCTGTTCTCATTACCGGAGAAAGCGGTGTAGGAAAGGAACTTTTTGCAGAGCAGGTTCACCTTTTGAGCAACAGAAAGGACAAGCCTCTTGTTCGCGTAAGCTGTGCTTCCCTTAATCCAACCTTGCTTGAATCCGAACTCTTTGGACATGTAAAGGGTGCCTATACCGACGCCGTTTCAGATACAAAAGGGCGATTCGAGACTGCCAACGGCGGAACCCTCTTCCTTGATGAAATCGGTGAACTTCCTCTGAACCTTCAGGCAAAGCTCCTTAGGGTTCTTCAGGAAAAGAAATTTGAACGGGTTGGTTCTAGCGAAACAATCTGCGTTGATGTCAGAATCATTGCGGCCACTAACCGTGACCTTGAACAGATGATTGCGGAAGGCTCTTTCAGAAAGGACCTTTACTTCAGGCTTAATGTTCTTCCGATTGCAGTTCCTCCATTAAGAAACAGAAGGGATGAAATCACAGACCTTGCCATGTTCTTCATGAATAAGTCAGAGACCCACAAGGGATTCAAGGGCTTTTCCAACGAGGCAAAGCAGGCCATGTTGAACTACATGTGGCCGGGAAACATTCGCGAACTTGAAAATACGGTTGAAAGGGCCTGTATTTTTGGTACTCCTCCTTTCATTAAAGTAGAGGATCTGCGCTTATCCGTGGACAATCCTGTAGTTCAGAAAAGCAGTTCCGATGTTTTGCCTTCCGTAGAAAACGCCATCGGTGAAGACAGGACCCTTAAGACGGCATTGAATCAATTCAAGAAGGAATACATAACAAAAATCCTCAGTGAGACAGGGTGGAACCAGACTGCCGCTGCAAAAATCCTGGACATTCAGCGCACCTATGTTTCAAAACTTATGGTAGAACTTGGAATAAAGAAATAGCAATGGTTTTTCTAGTCTTGAAAAACAAACCCCTTTTATATATAATGTTTTAACTATTTGAAAAAAAAATTGGAGTCGAAAATGGCAGATATTAAGAAAGAATCAACAAACTCTAAACTTGAAAACTTTATCTTCAAAAATAGAAAGGCAATCATTACTGTTGCAGCAGTTGCAATCGTTGCAGCCGTAGCAGTATGTGTTGTAGTTGGAATTACAGATGCACAGACAAAGAAGGGCCTTGCTGCTGTAGATCAGATTGAATTCGCATACACAGCAAAGTCGGCTGAACTTTCTGATTCAGAAGTTTCAGCTAGACAGGATAAGGCTCTTTCAGAAATCGAAGGCCTTTGCGGTAAGTCTGGCATCGTTGGTGTTCGTGCAAACATGCTTTGTGCCGACATTAACTTTGCAAAGAAGAACTATGCTGAAGCCCTCAATGCTTACCTTGCTGCTGCTGAAAAGGGCAAGAAGAGCTATACAGCTGCAATCTGCAAGTTCAATGCTGCTGTTTGTCAGGAAGAACTTGGAAAGAATGAAGACGCTGTAAAGACTTTCATTGACGCTGCTGAAACAAAGGATTTCCTCCTTGCTTCACATGCTTATTTCAACGCTGCAAGAATCCAGGAAACTCTTGGCCTTGTAAACGAAGCTGCAGAAACATACAGAAAAGTAACAGAAAAATACAATGATCCTTGGGCAAACCTCAGCCAGAGCAGACTCATCGATCTTCAGTCAAAGGGCAAGATTGACTGATAAAGTCATAGAGTCTTAGATAAAAGGAAAGCAGATATGTGCGGTAAATTTTTCAAAAAAAATTTTTCCTCCGTTACAGTCTGCTTTTTTTTATTCTCTTTTCTTTTTTCGGCCTGCGGGCTTGAAAGTCTTTACTTCCTTGATCCGCCGAAATGTATTGCTGAAGTAAACTTTGGAAACGAAAACCGGGTTCTTGATGAAATTAAATTCATAACAGCTGATAATTCTGATGCTGAAAAGGAGATTAAAGTTCAAGGGACAGCCGTCTACTATAAGATTTTTGATGATGAACAGGCTGCCCGAGATTCCTATAACTACATTACAAGCAACAACAGTTCCAGCGACATTTCGGCAGGACCTAACAGCATCATAAATGTGAAAAAATATTCTCCACTTATTTCTGAACCGATTGCTCCGTTGCAACCTTACAACTTATCTAAAGATTCAATTCTTGTTGATAACGATTTTGTTAAAAGTCTAGGAAAGTCTGTTACGGTAAAAATTAGACTAAATAAATATGGAACTGAATTCCCATGCGGCGTTTATTTTAGCGATGCTTTGCATAACGATGTTTTGTGTGCATATCCACGAAGACACTATCAGGCTGGTGCAAGAAAATTGGGGTTTGAATTTTCAAGGGGTAATGATAAAGTTAAAAATCCGATTCCGCAGCAGACTGATTATGATGTTTCTATGGGCAGTTCATCCAACAGTGATGGTAAATGGTATGTTGACCTGTGGGCTTTTTCTCAGGGCATAGACAACAGCTATACCTATTCTTATAGCCGTGCCGTACACCTTGGCTGCATAAAAATCGAAGAAAGTGAATACGATAACTAGTTTTTTAGAATTTCTTCCAGCCACTTTGAAGCTTCTTCCATTTTTTCTTTAAGCTGATATGGTGGATTCATTATGAACATTCCGCTGCCGTAAAGGTGAGGGCCTGCCTCTTCCTTCATTTCTTCAGGGTCTCGTACAATCAGTTCTATTTTAAAACTGTCGCAAGGGGTTGTGCCAAGCTTTCCAAAATCTTCAAGTTCGGTTAGCATCTGGATTGTTTCATTCTTTCGCCTTGAAATTAGCGGATACCAGAGTGCAATGATTGCGGTGTTCCATTTTTTTCTGGCAGTCTTTAAGGCGTCCGTTACTTTTTTATAGTCCTCTGCATCCTCGTAGCTAGGGTCTGCAATGATGAGTCCTCTTTTGATGAGCGGAGGTGTAAGGGAATCTGCTGCCTTGTAGGAATCCTTGTTATGAATTTTAGGCTGCAAGGCTGCCTTTGCAAGTCCTTCCGGTACATGAAGTGGAAGGGACATGTTGTTTTTCAAATTTTCTATGGCCTGAGGATGTTTTTCAACAAGATGAATCTGATCTCCTTTGCGGCCGTAAAGCCTTTCAAGTTCAGGAGTTCCTGCGTAAAGCCCCTGTGCCAGATATGCAGACTCCTTCTGCAGGTAAGCTCCGATTGCTTCAGGGCAGCTGGAGAGGGAAAGGGAATTGAGGTATTCGATTCCTGATTTTGCCTCGCCAGTCTTGAGGGCCCTTTCGTCATTCAAATTGAATACTCCGGCTCCTGCGTGCAGGTCAATTATTGTGAATGGCTTTTCCTTTTTGCAAAGGGATTCAAGAATCATGCAGAGGCAGGAATGCTTGAGTATGTCTGCGTGGTTTCCCGCATGGTATTCGTGCTGATAGCTTAACATAGGTCTTCACATTCCTTGAGCCAGATGGCTGCGCTTGCATCGCTTGGCATTCTCCAGTCGCCGCGAGGGGAAAGGTTTACTGTTCCGACCTTTGCACCGTCCGGCATGCAGCTTCTCTTGAACTGCTGTGAGAAGAATCTCCTGTAGAAGGACTTAAGCCATTTAAGGATTATTGCTTTTGTATAGACAAGTTCAGTTCCTTCCGCCTTTTTGCCTTCCAGGGCCTGGCAAGCCAGGTAGTAGATTTTCTTTGGTGTAAATCCCCATCGGAGCACATAGTAGAGGAAGAAGTCGTGGAGTTCATAGGGGCCAACAAGTTCTTCTGTTTTCTGACTAATGATACCGTTTTCTGGTGGCAAAAGTTCTGGACTTACAGGAGTGTCAAGGATGTCGACAAGTACTTTTGAAAGTTCCCCGTTGCCTCTTTCCATGACATCGTCTGCAAACCAGGCAACAAGGTATCTTACGAGTGTCTTAGGGATGCTTGAATTCACGCCGTACATGGACATGTGGTCGCCGTTGTAGGTGCACCATCCCAGGGCAAGTTCGCTAAGGTCTCCGGTACCGATTACGATTCCACCGGTCTTGTTTGCATAATCCATAAGGATGTAGGTGCGTCCGCGGGCCTGTCCGTTTTCGTAGGTAATGTCGTGTACATTTATGTCGTGGCCAATGTCTTCATAGTGCTGGGTTACGGATTTCTTTATGTCGATTTCCTTTAGGGTAGCGCCGACTTTTTCAGCAAGAAGGCAGGCGTTTTTGTAGGTCCTGTCTGTTGTTCCGAAG
>JAUNCR010000061.1:0-8210 GCA_030526505.1 Spirochaetales bacterium | reverse complement strand
ACTGTCCAGTCCTCCGCTTAAGCCGATGACGGCACTTTTTGCCTTGATGTGGCGCAATCTTTTTGCAAGTCCTTCAGACTGCATTTCAATTACTGCAAGACAGCGTTCCCTTCTTTTGTTTTCATCTGAAGGAACAAATGGGTGCGGATCGACGAAGTCAAAAAGTTTTTCCTTTGATTTTGGTCCAAGCTTGTTGTCGTTGAAGTCTGTGTAAACGATTTTATATTCGCCGGAAAGGTATACTGCTCCCTGGGTGAAGGTCGTTGACTTGAGCCTGTCCTGCATGATTTTTTGAAGGTCCAGGTCTGCAATGAAGATTTTTCCAGTGTCTTCAAAAAGGGTGCTTTCTGCCTTGATTGAACCGTTCAGGCAGATAAGGTCATGACCGCTGAAAACCATGTCGGTTGTGCTTTCGTCATGGCCTGCATTTGCGTAAATATAGCCACCGATTATTTTGGCCGAGTGGGCGGAAACAAGCATCTTCCTGTAGTCGGCTTTTCCTGCAACTTCATTTCCTGCACTTAGGTTTGCAATGATGGTTGCTCCATTCAATGCGTGGCGGGTAGAAGGTGCAAGAGGAACCCAAAGATCCTCGCAGATTTCGCAGGCAATTTTAATTGAACTGTCGGTTGAATCCTGGATGATAATGTCGGTGCCCATAGGGATGTTTTCAAATCCCTTTCCAAGTGTTATTTCTGTGGTGGGTCCATTCCATGAGGCAAACCATCTGTCCTCGTAAAATTCGCCGTAATTCGGAATGAAAGTTTTTGGAACGATGGCAAGGATTTTTCCGTGATGGATGAAGGCTGCACAGTTATACCGGTTTCCTTCGAGAGATAGTGGAAGTCCTACTGCAAAGAGGACGGAAGTCGCCTTTGTTTTTTTTGCGATGCTTACAAGGCTTTCTACGGCTTTGTCTTCAAGGGTTTTCTGCTGGAAAAGATCCTGACAGGTGTATCCTGTAATTGAAAGTTCGGGAAATACAAGAAGGTTGACTCCCGAAGCATTTGCTTTTTTTACGAGTTCTACAATTGATTTTTCATTTGTTGAAGTGTCTGCAACAGTAAGGGCAGGACTAGTGCATCCTGCTCTGAAATAGCCGTAATTCATGCGGTTATTATACTGTGTAGATGTCACCTTGCAAAGTGAGAGACAATGTCGTCCTTGCTTGATGCAAGAAGGTCGTAAACATCAGGACGGAATGCGTCCTTGTCTTCGTCAATCTTGTTCATTGCCCTAAGAAAATTTGCTTCCGTAATTTCTTCACTGTAATCGTCAAAGAAATTCTGACAGAACTCAATGGCAATTGCAGTCATCTGGGTATAGATGTTGTTGACTGTTGTTTTGAGTCCGTGAGGCATTCCGCGTCCATCATAGCGTTCGTGGTGGTGCATACAGATGTCAGAGGCAATCTTCACAAAGAATGCAACGTTAGGATTTGAGTTTACTGCTACAAGGTCAGCACCTGCGATTGTGTGGGTTGCAGGAATTTCATCGATGTCTGCCTGAGAAACAACCTTGAATTTTTCCTGGTGGACGATGGCTCGTCCTGTGTCGTAGAAATAGGCTGCCTGACTGATGATTTCGATAGCTTCCGGTGTAAGGTCACGGGGAGCCTTAATTGCAAAGTAGTTTTCAAGAAGGATGTGGACGATTTCGCTTACATGGATGTAGAGGGAATCGTTTTTCTTTTCTGCCATAAGGTAGGTAAGGTAAACGCGGCGGAGTTTTTCTGCATAGACAGCCGTAGCACGGAGGTCGTTGTCACTAATAGCACCGTTTGTGTTTCCTGAAACTGCCATGGAGGCTGCTGGAACTTCCGGCTTTGATGCATAGAGTGCCTTGAGTTTTGTAAGAACCTGGTCTTTGTCGTAAGGTTTTTTGAAGAATCCGGAACATCCGAAGTTTGCTGCCTTGATGATGTTGTTTTTCTGGGCTTCTGCGGAAATAAGCAGGATTCTCATGCCTGCATGGCGGGACTTATCCAAAAGACTGAGGACTTCAAAGCCTCCAAGTCCAGGCATATTGATGTCAAGGATGAGGCCATCGATTTTAAGGGTCGGATTATTAAGTATTTCAAGGGCCTGATAGCCAGAACCTGCTTCAATTACATTATAGAATGATGCCAAAATGTTTTTAAGGATGGCGCGGTCGATTTCAGAGTCATCTACGATAAGTAAAGTTGTCATATTATCCCTCGATATTAAATATAATACGATATTATTAAAATTCAACTTTTTGTGATGGAATCAGATGCTTTCATTATTATAACAGAGAATCTTTCATACGGACAGTAAAATCTTAAAAAAATCTGAAAATCAAACTTTTGTAACTAATGTTGAGGACTTTTTTGAAATTTGATATAGTATCTTACTTCTTTTTATACAGGAATTTTATATGTCAGACGATTTGTCAAAGATGAGAAACATCGGAATCATGGCTCACATCGATGCCGGAAAAACAACAACAACAGAAAGAATCCTTTATTATTCAGGTAAAATTCATAAAATCGGTGAAATCGATGATGGTGCCGCAACCATGGACTTCATGAAGCAGGAGCAGGAACGAGGTATTACAATTGCATCTGCTGCAATTACAACAGAGTGGAAGGGCTACAAGATCAACATTATCGATACTCCAGGCCATGTTGACTTTACTGCAGAAGTTGAACGCTCCCTTCGCGTACTTGACGGTGCCGTTGCAGTTATTTGCGCCGTTGGACATGTTCAGCCTCAGACAGAAACCGTTTGGAGGCAGGCTGATGAATTCAATGTTCCCCGCATCTGTTTCGTAAACAAGATGGACAGAATCGGTGCGGACTTCTTTGAGGCTATGGCAGACGTTAAGGAAAAATTCGGCTGCGAGACTGTTGCCCTTGAAGTTCCAATGGGGGCAGGTCAAAACTTTGAAGGCGTAATCGACCTTTTTGAAATGAAGGAAATCCGCTGGAATGAAGATGATGACGGCGAAACTTTTGAAGTTACAGATTTGAGCGATGCAAACAAGGCTCTTGCAGAAGAATGGCGCGAAAAGATGATCGATGCCATTGCTTCCGTAGATGATGACCTTGGAATGCTTTACCTTGAAGGCGAAACAATTACAAACGAACAGCTTAAGGCTGCCCTTAGAAATGCAGTCATTGCAAGAAAAATTGTTCCTTTCCTCTGCGGTTCAAGCCGTCACAACCAGGGTATTCAGCCTTTGATGGATGCCATTACAGAATACCTTCCATGCCCAACAGACATTCCACCTGCAAAGGGAATCCAGATCAAGAAGCATGAAGAAACAGAAGTTGAAGTTCCTTGCGATCCAGATGCAAAGACACCAATCGGTCTTGTATTTAAAATCCAGTACGACCGTGAAGCCGGAATCCTCTGCTTTGTACGCATGTATTCCGGAAAGATCACCACCGGTTCACAGATCTACAATGTTGCAAAAAAGAAGCGTGAAAGAGTCAACAGAATCCTTCGCGTAAATGCAAACCATATGGAACAGATGGACAGCGTAAGTGCAGGTGACATTGCCGTATTCGTTGGCCTTAAGCTTGCACAGACAGGCGACACCATCGGAAGCGAAGGAATGCCAGTCCTTCTTGAAAGCGTAAACTTCCCGGAACCGGTTATTTCCATTGCAATTGAACCTGAAACATTGAGCGACAGCGACAAGCTTAAGGAAACTTTGGAAATCCTTAGCCGCGAAGACCCTACATTCACATCCCGTGATGATGAAGAAACAGGACAGCTGGTTATCAGCGGAATGGGTGAACTTCACCTTGATGTTCTTGTTACAAGAATCCGCGATGACTTTAAGGTTGGATGCCGCGTTGGTGCTCCACAGGTTACTTACCGCGAAGCCGTTACAAGTTCTGCCGATTACACTGAAGAATACAGCCGTGTACTTGCAGGAAAGGAAAATGCAGCAGGACTTACAGTTCACTGCGAACCTCGCGAAACTGGAAGCGGAAACCTGTATACCTGTACAGTTACAGACAGCAATATTCCTGATGAGATCTATGACGCAATCAAGAGCAGCATGGAAGCCTGCTTTAATTCCGGCATCAAGTGGGGATATCCTTGTACTGATACCGCAATTACAGTTACTGGAATCAAGTATGACGAAACAACGGCTTCTACTTTTGCCTTTGAAGCAGCTGCCGCAGAAGCCTTTGACAAGGTTTGCTGCAGTGCAAATCCTGAAATGCTTGAACCTGTCATGAACGTTGACATTGAAAGCCCAACTGAATTCGTTGGTGATGCCATGAGCCAGGTTACACAGCGTGGCGGTATGATTCAGAGCATGGAAGACAAGGCTGGCGGTTCTGTTGTTCACGCACAGGCACCTATGGCAAAGATGTTCGGATTTACAACAACCTTGCGTTCTGTAACTCAGGGCCGTGCATCCTTCGGCATGATATTCAGCCACTTCCAGAAAAAGTCAAACTAAAAGACAACCATATAAAATCTGCCAGGGAGGAAAAACATGAAAAAATCTGTTCTGTGTGTAACGGCCCTGGTAGAAACTTCTCCACAGGCACTTCCTTTGGGGGCTGCCTGCATTTGCTCTTCCATTAACCATTCAAAAGAAACCAAAGACCTGTTCTCTGCAAGGCTTTTTGATTTTTCTCTTGAAGAGGAATATGACCTTGATTCCATAGCCGAAAAAATCTGCAGCGACGGCAGTTTGTTTTCCGTTTGCTTCAGCGTCTATGTTTGGAACAGGAAAGTCCTTGAACAGTTGAATGTCCTTATAAAGGCTAAAAATCCAAATGTAATCACCATGGCCGGTGGACCTGAAGTTACTGCAAATCCATTCAGCTTTAAATCCTTTGACTGGCTTACTGCAGGTGAAGGGGAAAGTTCTGTTGTGAACCTTCTTTCTTGCCTTGCACAAGGCGGTGAAGTCGACATTCAGGGCGTGTATAAAAATGAAGGGGAAAATTTAATTGAATCCTATGCCGGTAAGGCCTTAAGGTCCCTTCCGTGTCCCGTTGAAAACCTTTCGTCCCCTTATCTTGACGGTACCCTTGATGTAAAGAAATATGGCGGTGCCCTTTGGGAACTTGCCCGTGGCTGTCCTTTCAAGTGTTCATATTGCTATGAAAGCAAAGGTGAAAAGAAAATAAAGTATTTTCCGATGGAGCGCATTGAAAAAGAACTTGATTATTTCCAGCGCAACAAGGTTCCCCAGGTTTTTGTCCTTGACCCGACCTACAATGCAAGCAAGCAGAGGGCACTGGAAATGCTCAGGCTCATAAAGAAAAAGACTCCGGACACTTTCTATTATTTTGAAGCCCGTGCAGAATTCATTGACCGGCAGCTGGCAAAGGCCTTTGCGGAAATTCCCTGCAGCCTTCAGTTTGGGCTTCAGAGTGCGGATGAAGAAGTCCTAAAAAAGGTAAACAGAACCTTCAATAAAAAGACTTTTCAGAAAAACATCGGTTTCCTGAATGAGACGGGAGCAATTTTTGGATTTGACCTTATCTATGGATTGCCGGGAGATACTTTCAAAGGCTTTAAAAGCAGCATTGATTTTGCTTTGGGACTTTATCCAAACAACCTTGAACTTTTCTGCCTTGCAGTTTTACCGGGGACAGACCTTGCTGACCAGGCGAAAGAACTTGGACTCACCTGGCAAAGCGAAGTTCCATATCTTGTTACAGATTCAACAAGTTTTCACTCTGAAGGAATCGAGAGGGCAAGGAGCCTTTCTGAATGCATAAACTTTTTCTACAATGCCGGCCGTGCAGTTCCATGGTTCATGAATCTTCTTCGTCCTTTAAGACTTAAACCTTCGGAATTTTTCACTGATTTTGAAAAGTACTGCTGGCAGAATGACATTGATTGCAATTCAAAGGATTTTGAAAAGATTACCGGAATTCAGATGGAGTTTGTTTCCAAGGTTTACAAGGACCGCCATCAGGAAAAGATGATTCCTGCTGCTAAGGATTTGATTTCAATGAACAACGCCTTGAGCCTAGTTACTGCCGAAGGTAAAGAAAGCGTAGTGGAACTTTCCTATCACCCTGATGACCTGATGAGTGAATACGGTACGGACATCGTTTTCTTTTCTCAGAATGCAGGTCGCTACAGAAACCGCACCAGGGTATTTGCAAATAAAAATGGACCTGACTGGCAGGTCCTTAAAAAGTAAAGTTTATTAGTAGTTGTACCAACCGCTTGCTGTCTGGTCTGCCATCTGAAGCAGGAGGACCAGCGGATTTTCAAGGAAGTTGGAATAGTTCATCATTTCAGTATCTGTTACGTCGCTGAATCCCATGTGGCGGCTTACAGCCTCGATTACATGGCGCTTCTTAAGGTAACTTGGCATGGTTTCAAGGAGAAGTAGTACCGATTCATTGCCGTGACCAAGATTCCTGTTGCCGTCTTTTACAGTAAAATATGGAGTCTTCTTCCAGTTTCCGAAAATGTCCTTTGTATTCCTGAAACTTGTCTGGTAGAAGCCGGCCTTGCAGAAGTCGTGTGCAATGGCTGAAACAAAAATGTCTTCTGCCTTGAAAGAATATTCTTCTGCATGAACTGTTTTCATAAAGTCGATGAAGAAGGCCCCTGTAAATTTAAGTGCCTGGTATGCCACCAAGAGGGAATGTACGCAAAGACCACCGTCAAAGTTTCCGTGGAATCTTGTAGAGGCTGGGGAAGTGTAGTATTCGTGCTGTTCCATCCACTGAAGGAAAGCAGCACATTCTTCTTTGTTTGCAATGCATTTTTCTGCCATGGCTTTGATTGTGGCCTTGATTTTTTCAATGTCATAGCCTTCATTTGTTATTGGCATGTTGTTTTCATATATTGAAATAAGGTCGTTTACATCGCATAAAAGTTTTTCAAATTCTTCTTTGTTCATCTATTTAACTCCATTTTAGATAAATATAGTTTAAAAGAACTGTTTAAGCAATTTATGTAATAGAGCTTGTTTGAATTTTTTTTGCCTATATGATAAATTGGTATATAAAATTTGGAGAATTCTATGTCTTTGTCGGATTTGTATAGAAAAGATTTTAATATATTCAAGGCCCCTGAAAACGAGGGTGTTATTTACCTTGATAATGCTGCAACTGCCCAGCGTCCCCAGTGCGTCATTGATGCAATTTCGAATTTTTATAATAAGGACAATGCCAATCCTTTGCGCGGTCTTTACGGTTTAAGTGTCCGTGCCACAGATGATTATGAAAATTCAAGGGCTGTTGTAGGACAGTTCATCAATTCTTCCTGTGCTGAAGAAATCATCTTTACACGCAATGCCTCTGAAAGCCTTAACCTCGTTGCATACACCTACGGAATGCAGAATGTAAAGGAAGGTGATGAAATCGTCATCAGCTGCATGGAACATCATTCCAATATCCTTCCTTGGCAGATGGTTTGCAAGGCAAAGAATGCTAAACTTGTTTGGCTTGAATGTGATGATCAGGCAGTCATTTCAAAGGAAGAATACGAAAGCAAGATTACGGCAAGAACAAAAATCGTTTCTATTGCCCATGTAAGCAATGTTTTTGGAATTACAAATCCAGTAAAGGAAATTGCAGCCTATGCACACAAGGTTAATCCTGAATGCATCGTGGTTGTTGACGGTGCACAGAGCACTCCTCACATGAAGGTTGATGTTCAGGCATTGGGTGCAGACTTCCTTGCCTTCAGCGGCCATAAGCTTTGCGGACCTATGGGAATCGGTGCCCTTTACGGACGCAAGGAACTTTTGGAAAAGACACAGCCATTCATGCGCGGCGGTGAAATGATCGAGTATGTTACCCGTCAGGAAGCAACCTATGCAGAAGTTCCGCACAAGTTTGAAGCAGGAACAGTAAATGCCAGCGGTGCAGTTGGACTTGCCGCTGCAATCAAATACATTGAATCCATCGGACTTGATAAGATTGAAGAAAACGACAACAACCTTGCAAAGGTTATCATGGAAGGGCTTGCTGAAAATCCTTTCGTTCATGTCATCGGAAACAAGGATTACAGGAAGCACTGCGGAATCGTTACTTTCACGATTGACGGTGTTCATCCCCACGACATTTCTTCTATTTTGGATTCTGAAAAAATCGCAATCCGTGCAGGACATCACTGTGCACAGCCTTTGATGCAGAAACTTGGAGTCGGTTCAACAGCAAGAGCCAGCTGCTACTTCTATAATACAGAAGAAGAGTGCCGCAAGTTTGTTGAAAAGGTAGCCCAGGTTCGAAAGTGGATGGGATA
>JAUNCR010000160.1 GCA_030526505.1 Spirochaetales bacterium | reverse complement strand
AAATACCTGCTGAAAATCTGCTGTTCATATTCTTTATCATGAATAATTTCATTAACTGAATGAAACTGAAACCATTGGCACACGGTAAGCACTTCCGGTTTTTTCATGTAATAAAGCAGCGCAGTTTCCATAATTACATATCCCCTTTCTGCATTTGTTTCTGCATGGGAAATGTTTTTTTCAATAACCTGATATAAATCTTCAAATTCTTTCTGAATCAAAGATCCTATCATCTGGGTTTTGTTTTCATACCTGTCATATATGCTGCTTTTTGCAAGACCAATGCCATGAGCTACCGATTCAACCGTAATTCCCTTGAACCCCTTTTCCTTTACAATATCGGAAATGGAAACAAATACCTTGTCAACGGGCTTTACAGACTTCATGTTGTCGCGGCAAATGTCATCCAGAGTAGCAAGACGAGACACAGACAAAGTGCCTGTATCCTGACAAAGTCCACACTTTAAGAAACCAGTGATTTTGGATGCATATGAAACAACATCAGAATAGGAATCAGTCAGGTCCATTTTTTCCGTCATGCGGCACCTAACCACATCAAAAAACATTATGTTTCCGCCAATATAAAGTGCCCTTTTATAATTCTCCATATTAGTTACCGACCCGTCGGTAGCAAATATATTGTCAAAAAAGCAAAGACCCATTTTTTTGAATCTCAACAGAACTTTATCAAGGGCAAAATCAACCTGTGTTGAAATAAGGTAAAAGAAATATTCCTTGTGGGTCAAAAGTAAAATGATTATGTCTTCAAGAAAAGCTGAGACATCACGGTCTTTTTCTGGCTGAATCTTTGCAAGAACTGAATAAATGTCACCGAAAACCCTGTCCACCATAACATCGTCCAGTTCCTGCTTATTCTTGAAATGCCTGTAAATTGCGGGTTTCGTAATCCCTGCCCTAGAGGCAATCATTGACAGTGAAACATTCTTCATTACAGGTTTCGTATAAAATGAGAAAGCTGACGATATGATGATTTCTCTGGTGTTTTCCATAATTATTGAGCTTATTGTTACCGACTGGTCGGTAACGAATATAATTTACTCAATTCTAGGAAGAAATTCAAGTATTTGCAATTAATTTTGCGTTATTCAAGCAGTCAGTTTTGCCTCAATTGCTGCTTTTTTCGCCTTCGGCTTCTATTGTCTTGTCAAAGAAAACAGCAACTATCTTGCCGTCCACTTCATTAAGGCTTGTTACGCTATATTTTGAATTGTTTTCAATGAGCCAGTTGTCGTAGGTTGTCCAGTCAGGGAATTCTTTTGTTTCTTCTGTCATTTTTCAAGCCTTCTACATGTTTTCATAAGTCTGAACATTGTCTTCAAGATGCTCGATCCTTACGCCTGCAGTCCTGAACATTTCCATGCTGTCTTTTTCATCATGATAATGCTTTTCGCAGACCACCCTTTTTATGCCGCAGTTGATTATAAGCATAGCACAGGTACGGCAAGGGGTCATGCGGCAGTAAACAGTGGCACCGTCGATGGAAATGCCGCGTTTTGCAGCCTGACAGATGGCATTCTGTTCTGCGTGGACAGTCCTAACGCAATGCTGGGTGATGCTTCCGTCATCGTGAATCATCTTTTTCATAAGGTGACCAACTTCGTCGCAATGAGGAAGGCCTGCCGGTGAACCTACATAACCGGTGACGAGAATCTGATTGTCCTTTGCAATAACGCATCCGCTTCTACCACGGTCACAGGTAGCGCGCTTTGCAATGGTGCGAGCAACTTCCATAAAATATTCATCCCAGGTCGGGCGAACATATTTTTCTTCTGACATAGTCGTTTCTCCTTCTCTCCTCAAGTTTTTGATGCGATATTTATAAATCAATCTTCAATGAATAATAAAAAATAGACATGTGAAAATACGAGAAGGCAGGAAGAGGCCGTCAAAAACACTCACAGGACGGAACGATAGTTTCCTTGCCGCCCTGTGCGTGTAGCGACGCTAGCTAGCGGTTTTGACGGACTCGTACTAACTGGTAGTATTTTCACATGAAAAAATTACTTCAAAGCCTCAAAAATGATGTCTGCAATAAAGATTACTGCAAGAATCCATGTGGCAACAGGAATGTCCTTTGTCTTCTTTCCTGCAACCTTGGCAATTACATATGCAATCATACCGAATGCAATACCCTTTGCAATAGAGTATGCACAAGGCATTACAAGGATTGTAACGAAAGCTGGGATTCCTTCTGTAGGATCCTTCCAGTCAATGTCCACAACCTGCTGAAGCATGAGGAAGCCTACGAAAATGAGTGCTGGAGCTGTAGCTGCACCTGGAATGAGGGCGAAAATTGGTGTCATGAAAAGAGAAAGGAGGAAAAGAACACCTGTTGTAACAGATGTAAGTCCTGTGCGTCCGCCTGCTGCAACACCAGAGCTTGATTCAACATAAGATGTAACTGTAGATGTACCGAGACAGGCACCAACAACAGTACCGATAGAGTCAGACATGAGGGCTGCCTTTGCGTTAGGGATGTTGCCCTTCTCGTCAACAAGACCAGCCTGCTGAGTAACGCCC
>JAUNCR010000060.1 GCA_030526505.1 Spirochaetales bacterium | reverse complement strand
GCAGATTCCACAGCATCTGATCCGTTGCAGGTTGACTTGAAAAATTAATCAGTTAAAATATGTCCGGTGTAAACCCTTATATTCTATGGATTTAAGGGACACCGGGCATGTTTTTTTTCAGGAAAATTCAGAATAATTCCAGCTGTTCAGGCTGTTTTTTCTTTGTATTCTGTTTCCCATTAAAGCTTATGATGTTTTCATACTGCCGGTCTGTTATCGTCACAATGTCAACCTTACCTTCTTCCGGTAGATGAAGCTTTATCTGGTTATAATACTTCTGGCAGGCATCTTTACCGGAAAACAGCTTGGTATAGATTGAATACTGCACCATGGAATAACCGTTGTCCAGCAGAAAATTCCTGAATTTCGTTGCTTCTTTTTGCTGATATTTTTCAGCCGTCGGCAAATCAAACAAAACAAGCATCCACATAAGTTCATACCTATTCAAGGATTTCAATTCCATATTCATCTCCTTCCCATACAGGCAATTCAATGACAGGTTTCTTATACTCCAAAGCCTTTACATACGACAATGCATAATAATGCATGCTGTTTACAGCAGGAGACTTTCCTTCTGAAGTGGAAACCCTTGCGTGCAGCAGTTTTGCAAGTTTTTTCTTTACATCAGGGGTTACCTCAACCGCACCCTCTAAATTCAACTGAAAAACCACAGAATCAACCATAGGCCTGTAGATTTCAAACAGATCATCCACAAGGCAAAACTGATTGAGGTTGTTTTCATGATGAACTCCAAGAGCAGGCAAAAGGCCACAGGCACTTACAGCCCTGGCCATGGCAGCCCTCATCACTGCATATCCATAGTTCAAAAGGCTATTGATTCCTTCTTCGTTTCTGTCACGGCAGAATTCCCCACCAAACAGATATTTAAAGTACATTTTGGCTGCATAGCCTTCTTTGTTGGTAGAATCCCCGGAATCAACAGTTTTTGAAATTGCATCAATCAAAACAGACTCATCTTTTTTTCCGCACAAACGGAGGGCAACCGCCTGATTCTGTATTTTCCTTATGACTATTTGCTGCCATATCCTTTTCTTAAGCGGAAGGCTGGCATTTATCTGGCTTTTTAAGATTTTATAGAAAAGGTAGTGGGAATATTCCGGAATAACCATGCTCAATGGCATGTAATTCTTTCCGCACAGAATGGTGACACAGCCCTTTTCGGCAAGGGCATTGAGAACATTTTTACTTAAAGTAACGCTTTGGGCAGACAGAACCATTACCGCTATGTCATCCAAAGGAACAGAACCAATTTCAGTTCCATTTTCCTTTATGACTGCAAAACCACGGTCAAGAGAGACATATCGATTTTCCTGACTTATCTCCAGCACTCTGTTCAGCACACTTTAATTATCGGCAGACTGAACAGAGTTCATCATTTCTTATTTACGGAAAATTCTTCCGATTGGACTTACGGTAACAAAACGGGCATTCTTTATGCCAAACAGAATGTTAACGGAAATCCAGTTCTGCAACTTCTGCATCTTCCAACATGGCTCCGTCATTACATCTGAAGTTGCCGTAAGCCAATCAGCACAATTAGAAACAGCACAGACAGGACGATAATCAAATTTATTGTTAGTTGCAGCATATCCTGCTATACGGCACAAGTAAGATTTTCCATTTTCTGTAAATTCAAGATAATCCCCTTTATGAACAGTCCCTATGTTCTTGGCGGCAGGATGAGGTTTTCCTGCTTCAACAACGGAGGTCTTTATGTTCCCCTTTGAATCTATTTCGTCGCGCCTGACGTACTGGGCCTGATATGTACAACCTGCACCTTCCTTCTTTGGCGGAAGCTGCCATACAACCGCAGCAAAGTAATCTTCCGGAGCAAGATACCTTGGCACTTCGCCATTGATTACAATAGGAGTCTGCACCCTGTTTATGCAGCGCAACTTTTTTATTCCCCGGTCACTGGCAAAATCAAGGACAGCCTTTTCAAAAGAAGCCGACGCCTCTGCAACATATTTCTTCAAATCAGCCTTTATCTTTTCATCAACAATCGATTCAAAATCTTTAACTGACTTAAAGGACTCTATGCTTTCCCTTGTAACGAAAACTTCATTTCCGTTTACCGGAAGCCGGATTTTTCCAAGCAAAGTTTCCTTTGAAAGTTTTCCATGAACCCCATGGTCAGGCTTAAGACTTGGAACAATATGCTTTACTTTATCAATCAACTCAGACCTTAGGACAGGCATTTGAGGGACTTCAATTCTATTTTTTCTATGCATTGCATTCAGGTGCGAGATTTCCTGCACCATACCACGGTCTACCAGCGCAATTACACTGGCATCCAATGCATGGTGCCTATGGTCATACCTGTTCTTTCTGTATGTGCCAATCTGCTCATCCTTAAGATTGAAATAAGCGGCTTCCTTTTCGCCAATCTGCCTTTTCAGAATTGAATCTATTTCCCACTTATCCCTAAGAAGTTTTGTCATGCCCCCGTTTACAGACCATACATCATCACAAACAGACTTCAGATATTTTAATGCCGATTTTGAAAGGTAAGCATTATCCGTAAGCTGTCTGGCAATGAACTTGCTGTCTTCTTCAAATGAAGTCATTGCATTTTCAGAAAACCTTGAACGCTTGGCAGGATTCTTCAAACTGTTTGCCCTTGTTAAAATATCAGTCCAGGAATAACCGCTAGGACTGGAACCAAAGGCTTCAAAAGGCGACCTCTCTTTCTTGTATGCGTTGCAGGAACTGTGTGCAATGGTAAGGTTTGATTCTGCATCCAGAAGGGTTCTGCTGAATGGCAAAATATGTTCTATTTCAATGTTTTTTGTAAACAGTTCTGCCCCGGAAATATTCTTTCCGCAATAGATGCATTTTCTGCTAAGTGTATCCACACCAAGTTCTTCCCATAACCTGAACTTTAATCTGTCAGTTCTAGACGGGTGTACAATCTTATAGGCATCGCTCAGATTCTTATTAAGAACTTCATTTCTCTTTGTGTTCTGAGCCTGCTGTTTAAGCATCTTTTCTTTTGCTTCCCTGCTGTTCTTCAAATCCCTTGAAAGCTCAACTACAATCTGCTTAGGCTTTCCATATTCCTTTATGAGGGCATTGACTATTGTCCTGGTCTGATTAAGGGCAACATGAACGGTAGGGTTACTTATTTTTCCATATTTCAATTCAGGCTTATCTTCCGGAGCATCGCTTTTAATTCCCATTGTTGATCCAACAAGAACCTTTCCGTAATAAGGCAACTGATCAAACTTTTCTACGGTCTGATTTGCATATTTATAGCCCAACATCTGTACTGCCGTTGAATAGACAGGCCTTGTCTCCTTGCCTTCCATTTTTCCAACAATTGCCTGGGTTACTTCCTTGCACAGCATCGTGGTTCCATTGGCAAGAATTATTCCAATGATGTTTTCTTTTTGATCTGAAGTCAGATTGTATTTAGACAGCATTTCCATAACTTCAGAATCTTCTTCAGCAGTTATGAGTTTTTCAACAATTATGTCCTGCTCATCAAGACCAAGCTCATCCCATATTTTCCCAAAACATTTTTCATTCCGCAGCTTTACAGCCGTAGGACAACCATTAAGCCCTGTTCTGTTTTGACTTTCCAGATTAAATGTACAATCCAATGAAAGCCCAAGTTTCTTTTTCATTGCATCAAATTTAATTGTTGCCTGGCTATACAGAATGGAAATGAGTTTATCTTCCTGTTCTTCAGAAAGGGGCAGAACTTTTCCGTCTTCAGTCTGATAGTTAAGATTTCTAACTTCCTGAAGGACACGAATCTTTTCACTGGAAGGAAGAGCCTTGTAAGAACGCTCCATTTCAGGCATGTACTGGCATCGACCACGCTCCTGTGGTTTCAACGGTCTCTGATCGAATATTGATTTATAAATGGAATCCCAGTCTACATTTTTAAAACTGTCCTCCTGCTTTTGGCGAATTAGATTGAATTCATCAATGTACATTTGCCTCAAAGGATAGTAATTCGTTCTTCCCGGAACAAACCTGATTCCTCCAACTCCATCCTTTGACTTCCATAAGAACTCTCCGACAGTCCTGCATTTGGAATCAGAAATAGCTTTTATCAGTTCACTGCACATCTGGTTCTGAGTCAATTTTTCAGAATTGGTTCCCTTTTCCAGAGCATCTTCTCTTGTACTGTCCTTACGATTACTCTTGAAACCCCTTCTTACCGACAGGTTAAAAAGAACCCTTCCAAGTTCAAAAGATTCAAGAACAGAATCCAATGCTTTTATCCTCAATTCATAAGGATTCAGACTCTTTAACGCAAGGCATTCTTCTTTAGTTTTAGGGAACAAGCCTTCTTTCTGAAGGAGTCTAAAAGTCTGCTTTCGTCTGAGTTTTCTTCTATAGATTTGTTTTCTTATTCCACGAGCTGTACGTCTTTCGACAGCAAGAGGTTCCTTTGTCTTTGGATTTCTTCCATCGGAGAAGATTCTTACCCCCATATCAACAAGGGATATAGGCTTATTTTCACTATCAATGTCATATATCGCCCAACCGATTGAATTAGTTCCAAGGTCAAGTCCAAGTCTATAATCAATTTTTTTTGCCATAAATACCTCTCAATTTAAAGTATAAGAAGATTTTTTAAATTTGCAAAAGAAATCCTAATGAATTTGACAAATGGGACTCTATAAACTATATTCTAATTACTGATTAATTTTTCAAGTCAACCTGCTAACAAGAGGTCTTAAGACCTCGCAAAATGCTTTTACATTCCTTTTTGGAATGTAAATACGACTTAGATGAGAAAGGGAAGCTACGGCTTCCTTTTTGTTTTTTAAATATTTCCAACTCCACCTACCCCTTGTACTTCAAGAACTCTTCAGGGGTAACTGCAGGGATTCTTGAATTTTTGAAATCCTCCGTGTTACGTGTGATTATGTAATCGCCGTTCATTTCAAGGGCGCATTCTTCCTGAAGGCAATCTTCAAAATCAATAAAATCAGTTCTCTGAAGACTGCTTACTATCTTCTGTTTATCAATGCAGGAGATTTCAAAAACCTCAGAAAGATTCAAAAGAAGCTTACGAAGATCTTTCTGTTCAAAATGTTTTCTGAGGATATAAAACATGTTCGTATAGGAATGCGCCGCAATTATTCCGCTACATTTTTTTGTAACGCACATTTTAAATATTCTTTTTGAATGATTTTCAAAAGGCTTTCTCTGGAGGAAAACATCAAGGAGCACATTGGTATCAATCAGCAGATTCATATTTTTCCTCCCTTGCCCTATTGATTGATTCCTTGTAGTAAGGATCCTCATCCGAAGCCCCAGTCCATTTTTTTCCTTTCTTTATGATATCCATGAATGCATTGAAAGCCACCTCATTACTCCGGTTTTCTTCTTCTTCCGTCTCCACATACAGCCGGAACTTCTGCCCTTTTTTCAGATTAAGACCTTCCACTGACCCCAAAAGTCTTACAGTCGTTCCGTCAAAGAATCCTTCAAGAATGCGCCTGCCATCCGGAAGAACACTTGCACCATAAGGAACAGAAGGAGACTCAAAGGACAAATCTGATGTCTTTTCTTCAATAAAGTAGGAATCATTTTTATATTCAGGCTTTGGAATCTCATTCTTCCGTATGAACCCTTCACTAACGCCATATATTACGGAAAGTCCGCGGATGATTCTGTCACCGGGTTCAACTTCACCACTTTCATACTTGATGTAGGTCTGCCTTGAGATTTTAAGTCTCCGTGCAATTTCTTCCTGAGTAAAAGCATTCAACTGCCTTAGATATTTTAGAATTTCCTTCATATAAAAAAGATAGAATTTATTTTACATATTGTCAAATTTACACATTACAAAATGTAAATATAATCTTCTACCATTGTATTTTCCCGCAACCCCAACTCCCCCTCCGCCTGCATATTTATGCACTTTTATTTACAATTATGCATAAATTCATTATTCTATTGCCATTATGATTAATCCATTGGCTCAAGAATTAAACGACGCACTCAAGGGTACAACAGCCGGCGAGTTGCTTTCTGATGTAGGTGTTAGACTTTACTTCCCTAAGGGAATCATTGCCCAGAGCGGTGAAGCCAAAAAACTCGGTCATACAGCAAACGGAACTATTGGTACAACAGTAGTAGACGGCAAGCCACTTGTACTCCCTTCAGTTAGAAAGTACATCAGCGGCGAACTCACTTCAGGTGAACTCGTAGGATATGCACCTACAGCCGGTAATCCAGATCTCCGCGCAGTATGGAAAGAAGAATTAATCAGAAAAAATCCTTCGCTTAAGGACAAGTCATTTTCTCTCCCTGTAGTAGTTCCAGGACTTACAGCAGGCATTTCATATCTTGCAGACCTCTTCCTTGATGAAAAGCACGCACTCGTTGCAGCAGATCCATCTTGGGACAATTATGTTCTCATTGCAAACGCAAGACGCAATGCAGACTTCATCCAGTTCAAGGTTTTCAAGGACGGAAAGTTCAACATTGAAGGCCTCAAGGAAACTCTTAACGAACAGGCAAAGACAGGCAGCGTTCGCGTTATCCTCAACTTCCCACAGAATCCTTCCGGATATTCTCCAACAAAGGACGAAGCAAAGCAGCTGGTTGCAATGTGCAAGGAACTTGCTGAAAAGGGAACAAAGGTAATGGTATGGTGTGACGATGCATACTTCGGACTCAACTACGAAGATGACATTGAACCACAGTCCCTCTTTGCACACCTCTGCGACCTTCACGAAAATGTTCTTGCAGCTAAAATCGACGGACCAACAAAGGAAGATTTTGCATGGGGATTCCGCACAGGATTCATCACATTCGGTTGCAAGGGAATGACAGAAGCTCAGTACGACGCCCTCGTAAAGAAGCTTATGGCTGCAATCCGTTCTTCGGTTTCCTGCGCTTCAACACCAAGCCAGTCCCTCATCCTTAAGGGATACAAGGCAGGCAACATCGAAGCTGAAAAGAAAGAATTCCGCAAGATTCTTGAACGCCGCTACGCAATCGTTCGCAAGTTCGTTAACGAGCACAAGAGCGACTACATTGAGCCACTTCCATTCAACTCAGGATACTTCATGTCATTCGATACAAAGAAAATCAATGCAGAAGAACTTCGCGTAAAGCTTCTTAAGGAACACGGAATCGGTACAATCCAGATTGACCCACAGACACTCCGCGTTGCTTTCTCAAGCCTTGACGAAGAAAACATCGAAGTTGTTTACAACGCAATCTACAAGGTTGCAGACGAAATGGGAAAGAACTAATAGTTCAGCCTCCCAAATAAAATAAGGATGTCCGGTGCGATGGTTTCGACAAACTCTACCATCGCACCGGACATTTTTTTTGCAAGACTTTTAAGCCTAAATTCGTTAAAATAGTTCTATGAAAATAATTGCTAAACTTGTCTGCCTTTTGATTTCCCTTTCTTTTATTTCCTGCGCAAGACCAAAGGACAAGACGCTCATAATATGGACCAACAACACGGAAATCGTTTCCTATGTTGAACTTTTCAATGCAACCCACGAAAAAACAAAGGCCGTTGTCGTTTACAAAAAGGAACCTGCCCGTGCCCTTCCTCCGTCTAAGGATGAAATTACACCGGACATCATCATCGGTCCATGGCTCAAGAATTCCCTTACACGAAAATACTTTACTTCAATGGATTATCTCTTTGCAGAAAAAAGCATTTCAAAGACCCAATTCTACAAGAAGCTTCTGGACTATGGATGCATCAACGAAAAGCAGTATCTTCTTCCGGTAAGTTTCAACCTTCCTGCCATGATTTTCAGCAAGAAGAATGAATCTCTTGTGGGCAACGACCACTATCTGGATTTTGAACACATTAAAGAAACTGCAAAAAAATTCAACGCAAAAAATGAAAAGAAAGCCTACACCACCATGGGTTTTGGACCTTCATGGGACAGCGAATTTCTTTACACCCTCACAAAACTTGACGGTGCGTCCTACCATGAAAAAGGAACAAGCTTTTTATGGGATCAGGAAGCAATGCACAATTCCATCAACAAAATTCAATATTGGACAAAATTCTGCAACACTGACACAACTACCGAACAGAACTTCCAGTTCCGCTACCTGTACATGCCTTTCTACCGTCAGGTAACATCCGGCAGATGCCTTTATGCATACACAACAAGCGACAACCTGTTTACGCTTACAGACGCACAGTCTTCAAGCATTTCTTTCAGATGGATAGTTCAGGACAACAAGATTCCGGTTGAAGACAACATCCTTACCATGGGAATCTACAAGGGTGCAGAACATTCAGCACAGGCAGAAGTTTTTATCTCATGGTTTTTGAAAGAAGAAACACAGCAGAAGCTGATTGAACGAACAGAAAACATGAAACTCGACAGCGTAAACTTTGGAATTGCAGGTGGATTTTCTTCAATACACGATGTTAACGAAAAATATTATCCGGCCTTCTACCGCCAGCTTTTGGGAAACATGCCTCCGGAAGAATACCTAACTCTCCCAAACATTCTTCCCTACAGATGGGAAAGCCTTAAGGCAAACGTAATCCTTCCATACCTTACGGACAGCACAAACACAAACGGTGCAAAAAACAATTCTACCCTGGAAGAAAGAATTACAGAGTGGACAAAGCAGTTCTATTGATAACTAATAGATTTTTCCCTGCTTCATCTTTATTTTATCTTAAAAAACACTAAACAAAATTCTACCCCCACCGATAATAAAAGTGAGGGTAGGATTATGTTTTCAAACGGAATAAATCTTAACGCAGCATCATACAACAATGTGTTCTCAACTTCTTCAGGTTCGCTTTTTGTACCCGTAAAGCCAAGTGCAGTTATTTATTCTCAGCTGGATTATGTTCACGGAACTGCGGCAAAAAGCGGTCAGAATGGTGTACCACTCAGCAAGGTTAGAATCCTCAATACCCTCATCAATCAGCTTGTAACAATGAAGCAGAAGACATCTGCACCTTCGGAAGAAGAAATCTCCGGAATGTCGGAAGAACAGAAGGATGCTTTGATCAAGGAATATCAGCAGCAGATCAAGTCTGCCATGACAAACACAGCACAGCCTGCAGGCTACGGATTTGCAGGACTCATGCCGGAAGCAGGTGCTGTAGTAAGCGTAAACGCCTAGTTCCACACACCCCAAAGGAATAATCCGGAAACTGCAGCTGTAATGACTGCAAAAGGAATTCCCGTCTTTATCCATTCACCAAAAGAAAGATTTTCACCATTCTCTTTAAGCATGTCTGTTGCAATTATGTTTGCGGAAGAACCTACAGGAGTAATGCAGCTTCCTATGCAGCTTCCCAAAAGAATTGCAAATGCAAAGAGTTCTGGGTCTGCATCAATTGCCAGTGCATAGATGGATGCAAACGGAAGGATAACGGCAACATAAACGATGTTGTCAACAAATGCGGAAACAAGAATTGAAACCGCCATAAGGACAATAAAAACCATCACCTTATCATCACCGGCAAATTTTTCAACAAGGGAAACCATGTCGGACATAAGTCCAACTTCCCTTACGGCAGACGCAAGAACGAAGGTGCCGATCAAGAACACAACTGTCTTCCATTCAGTCCTCATCATGGCTTCAATAACTTCAGCCGCAGTTTTTTTCTGAGTCAGCTTGAACCACGCCATTGAAACAAGGCCCATCAGGAAAACAAAAATTCCGGTGGCTGATTCGATGCGGTGGTGGAAATAGGACATGAAGGAAAGTCCTGCAACCATAATTCCAAGGATGATTGAAGGTCCCCAGGAAACAAGGTTTTCAACCGAGATTTCCATTCTGTTCCTCTTGTTTTTTGCAAAGACAAAATAATAGAAGAAACATCCGGCAATCATGGCAACCTGACAGATTACAAAGAAAGAAACCCTGCCGTCAAAAATGAAAAAGTCATTGAAACGGAAACCGGAAAAACCTGCGAACATGGCAGACTCAGGGCTTGCAGACAAAGTGGCTGCAACTTCAACATTGCTGATCATTGCAACGGCGGCAACCAGCCTCCCCGACTTCATACCGGCACCCCTGCAGAAAGAAACGGCAACAGGAAACATGATGATGACAGCGGCGATGTTTCCTACAAAAGCTGAAACAAGGGCTGTAACGACAAGAATTGCAACGACTGCACCGCAAAGGTTTGTGCTTCTTTTTGCAAGGCTTGAACCTACATGGGCAGCAACTTTGGAATAGGCAAGGACAGAAGAAAGCATCATGCTGCCTAGGCAAATCAAAACCGCATTCCACTTTATTACTTCAGTAAGGGCATGGACAAAGGCATAGGATCTTGCAGCAGCATTTCCCTCAAGGGCAATTACATCTTCCGGCAAATGAAATATTGAATTTGGAACAAAAGTCCCAAGAAGAATTACAAGAAGTGCAGCACCAGTGGTGAACCATATTTTTTTGTTTTGAAAAACAGCAATCATAATGCAGGTAACAACCGCAATGATTCCAATAACAATCTTGATGCTCATAATAACACCTCAGAATAAAACTACTTCAGGAACAAAAGTTTTCCGTTCACCAGGAATCACCTGATAGAAAACGGCATCATTATATCCCTTGCCCTTTTCAACTTCCAGAATTGCAAAAACAGAAGGCTGACCTTGCCTAGGCCTTGAACAGCTTCCCGGATTCAGGACAAATATGTTTCCGCTGGTAAGTGCGCTGAAACCCACATGGGTGTGTCCAAAGAAAACTGCATCACAGCCAATATTTGAAGCAACTTCTTTCATTCCATCAAGGCCTTCATAAAGGGAATACCTGTGGCCGTGGGTAAAGAAAATGTTATGTCCGGCAGCTATTAAAGAACAGCTGAGGGGAACATTGATGCTTTCGCCATTTATAGGATAGGAATCAGGATCATTGTTTCCCTCTACCACACCAAGAACCGGCGGAACAGATTCTGCAACATCAACGAGTCTTGCAATGTCTTCAATTCCGTCACCGCAGAAAATCATTCCGTCGCATTCACTTCCAAATTCCTGAACGATGGTCTTAAGGCTGTTGAAATTCCCATGGGAATCGGACACTACAAGAAGCCTTGCCTTTTCCATATTTGCAAGGTTATCAATGGCTTCCTGTGTTCCAATCAGATTTGTCAGGTAGTTCTGTTTAAATGTATTCAAATATTACTCCGAAGCTTCAATTACAAAGTGGTTTCTTGACTGGATTCCTGACTCGCCGTCAACATAGCGATGAACTTTCCTTTTTCCTACAATGCTCTGAACATGAGCATGAAGTTCATTGTCCGAAGGAAGCTCTCCAGGAAGAATTGCAGCATAACGGATTGCCGAAACAAGAATGTCTAACACATCCTTGTCCACCACCTGATCCTGTTCATCCATTGACCTTGAACTTTCGTGGTCAAGAACAAAACTGCAGGTTCCTTCCTGACCAAGAATGTCATCCTGAGGAAAGAAAGAAAAAATATTGAAATCAGGAGTATTGTCCCTTCCATCGCGAATGCTTGCAAAAGTGTAATGGCAGCCTTCCGGAGCACCCAGAACAACTATGCCGCGAATGTTTGTTGATTCCGCAACGGAACGGAAATTAGAAATGCGGTTATGGAAGTCATCTGGGAAAACCATGCATTTTACAAGGCCGCCGTTTTCAGCAAGGCCGTATTTTTCGGCAATGACAGATTCAGCCTTTTCACAGAAAGTCTTGTCGTTGTAACCGTAGCCCAAAATAACGAATACGGTTCCTTCTTCATTTGACCATTTTGCAGGTTGCAAATCGTTTGCCTTAACATCCACAGGCTGAATTTCAATTATGTCTCCGGACATTACCACCTGCTGATCGTTTTTATTCTTGCCGCAGGAAACCAACCCCAGCAAGAGAACTGCTGCCACTGCCTGCGCGATTCTTTTCGATGTCATGTTTTATTATCCCCAAACTGTTAAATCTTCTTTCCCTATGATATAATTTTTTACTAT
Source organism: Spirochaetales bacterium (assembly GCA_030526505.1). Taxonomy (GTDB): domain Bacteria; phylum Spirochaetota; class Spirochaetia; order Treponematales; family Treponemataceae; genus Treponema_D. The sequence continues at coordinate 5,009 of JAUNCR010000060.1, read as the reverse complement.
GAAAAGCAAAGCAAAAAGCAAGCGTAAAAACACAGTGTTTTCTAAATTTTCTGGATTTATCGTGCTCGTAACCTTTACGGTACTTTCAGTTTTCCTGGCAAAATTCGACATGTTCCAGAGACTTGATTACCGTCTATACGACTATATCCTTGGACTTTCAAAAGAAATAGACACCAACGAAGACATCGTACTCATCGACATTGATGATGAATCCTTGGGACGAATCGGTGCCTGGCCCTGGACCCGCGACATCATTGGCGACGCCCTGCTCAGAATGAAGGAATTCGGTGCAAGACAGGCCATCTTCGATATCGAGTACCTTTCTTCATCAACGAAAGGCCTCAATGAAAACCTTGAAGAGACAGTTCTTGAAACTTTTGCAAAGGGCGAAGAGGACATTGCAAATGCCGTTTCCGATCTTGCAAGCTCCATTGAATCGGGAAGCACAAACAAGGCAAATGCACAGGTTAAGGCTGCTTCCCTCATGAGCGACCAGATTGACGGTATCCTCTATGAAATGCAGAGGGACATTACCTCCGACTTTTCCAGGGATTACGACGATTATTTCGCCCGATGCATCCAGTTCTTTGGCAACACTTCCCTTACAGTAAACTTCAGAAACCTTGCAATCAAAAGGGAAGTTGAAGAACTTAACTACGCACACAACAGATTCCTTTTTTCAAATGTAGAAGACCCTATGAACCTGATCCATACAGGAAACATTTACACTACAAAGGAAGAAGATGAAACGGTTGAAAGAAGCTTCACACCTGCTATGCACCGCTTTGTTTCCAGAGGTTCAGGCTTGGGATTTACAAACGTTGTCGTAGACAAGGACGGCATCCGTCGCCGTGTTGAACTCCTTAACTATCACGACGACAGATATGCAGGTCAGCTTGCTTTTGGTCCATTGGCAAAGATCATGGATGTTCAGAAAATGGAACGAACAAAGAATGCCCTCATCCTTTACGGTGCAAAAGTTCCGAACAAGGAAGAAAGGCAGGACATCAAGATTCCATTGGATAAGCACGGAAGAATGCTCATCAACTGGCTCCACGGAAATTACTATGAAAGTTTCCGCCATGTTCCGGTTTACATGCTTTACAACCTTGACATTGCAGAAAAACTTATCATCGAAAACCTTGCCCGGATCAACGAGGCAAACCTTTCATCTCTTTCCGAGGACGACGCAGACTACCTGCTCAACACAAACTATTTCTATTCTGAATACAAGAACCTTGTAAAGAACAGAAACCAGCTGCTCTTGAAATGTCGTGGCTTTGCTGAAGACGGAACACCAATCAGAGGTGGCCTTACAAGCTCAGACTACAGCATGTATTTCTATGCAAGAAACGATTTCTTCAAGAACCTTAAGGAATTCACAGATTCCCTTAATACAATTCAGAATGCAGTTAGCGTTCCCCTCATTGCAGAACTTGTTTCAAGCGTTGACCATTACCTTAAGGACGAAGAGATTCTCCGTTCGGTAATCAAGAATTCAGTTTGTTTCATAGGTAACTGCGCAACATCAAGCACTGATCTTGGAGTAACACCGTTCATCAAACGATACGCAAACCTTGGAACACACGCCAATGTGGCAAACACAATCCTTCAGCAGAATTTCATCACTGAAATCGACTCTTTGTGGGGAATTACAGGCTGCTTCTGCCTTATCCTTGCAATCCTTCTCATTACAATCAAAATGAGCCCTAGCTGGAAGAATGTCTTCGGCATCATATACATCATTGTTCCGGCCGCACTGTTCGTAATCCTGATGGTTGCCTTTAAGGTTTACATTCCGGCTGTCGTGCCTTTGCTAATGTGCGCAATGATTTTCATCACCGAAGTTACAATCAACTTCCGCGCCGTAAACGCAGACAAGAAATTCCTTCAGTCTACATTCGGCGCCTATGTTGCCCCTGCAGTCGTTAATGAAATCATCAAGAACCCTGACACTGCAAAACTCGGCGGTGAAAACAAGAACATTACCGCCCTCTTCTCCGATGTAAAGACTTTCTCGGGATTTACTGAAGTCATCAACGATGAGGAAGGCGAAGGCAATGGTGCTACAAGACTGGTTTCCATCCTTAACGAATACCTTGGAGCCTTAAGTGATGCAATCATGTCTTGTCAGGGGACAATCGACAAATATGTCGGTGATGAAATCTTTTCCTTCTTTGGTGCTCCAATCGATGACCCTGAAAATGCTTTCCACGCCTGTCTTGCTGGAATCAGAATGCTTCAGGCCGAAGCAAAATACAATGAGGAAAACAAATCAAAGCTTCCAATCCTCAAGGAAACGGGAGAACCTTTCTACCTCCATTCCCGCATTGGAATAAACACGGGTAACATGGTTGTAGGAAACATGGGTACAAACAAAAAACTTAACTACACCATCATGGGAAACAATGTAAACCTTGCGTCCCGACTTGAAGGAACCAACAAGGCCTACAATTCATGGATCATCTGTTCCGATTCCACATGGCAGGCTGCTGATTCAGGCATTCACAAGGGCGAACTCATAGCAAGGAAACTTGATTATGTTCGTGTTGTAAATGTTAACAAGCCGGTGCAGATACACAACATTCTTGGGCTTAAATCTGAAATGGATCCGGCACAGGTAGAAGCCGCAGCACTTTTCAACGAGGGAATGCGATACTACCTTATGGGAAGCGATACTCCTGAGGCAAAGAAGAATGTTGAAGAACTGAAAACCGCTTATGCATACTTTAAGAAAGCAAAGGAATGCTACCCTGCAGACGGTTCTTCCGAAGTATTCATGAAAAGATGTTCAATGTACATAAAGAAGGGCGTTCCGGCAGTTTGGGACGGCGTATTCACAATGACATCAAAGTAAAAGAAAAAGAAAAGGAAAAGGACAAAAAAAAAGCACGCTTCGAAGGAAGCGTGCTTTTTTTTTGTATCAGTAAACCGTCAGGGTATTAGACTCAAACCTTGAACTGGTCAACCTGTTCGCCGATGTCGGAAATTGCATCTGCCATCTGCTGTGAGATACCAGAAAGTGCAGCACCCGTTTCATTGATCTTTGTTGCACCAGTCGACATTTCTTCCATTCCGCTCTTCATTGCTGTTGTAGCATCCTGGAGGTTTCTGATTTCTTCAAGGATAGCCTTGTTTCCTTCAGACATTTCTTCAGATGCATTCTTAACCTGTGCAGAGCTGTCGTTCATGTGACCGAGGGCTTCAGAAATCTGCTTAGATCCTTCTGCCTGTTCGTCCATAGCATTCTTGATTTCCTGAACAAGGTTGCTTGTATCGTTCATTCCGCTTGAAACAAGGGCGAATGCTTCTGCAGCATCCTTAGATACATTAACGATGTCTTCGATGTTAACGGCAATCTTCTGGAGCTGATCACCGATTGTCTTTGTCTGTTCTGCAGATGTTTCAGAAAGCTTACGGATTTCATCAGCAACAACTGAGAATCCCTTACCAGCTTCACCGGCATGAGCAGCTTCGATTGCAGCATTCATGGCAAGGAGGTTTGTCTGGTTTGCAATAGAAGAAATGACTGCGTTGGCTTCCTGAAGTGCCTGTGATTCACTTGCGATTGTAAGAATCTTAGAGTTAACATCTTCCTGCTTCTGAACACCTTCAGATGCCTTCTTCTCAAGGTCGTTGAATGATGTTGCCATTCTTGAAACAGAATTGTTAACGCTGTTGATGTTTCCAATCATCTGTTCTACTGCAGAAGCAGCCTGAGTAACACTTGCACTCTGTCCTTCAATCATGCGGTTGAGGGATTCAATGTTAGATGCAATTTCGTTAACTGCACCTGCTGTCTGGTGTACGCTGTCAGCCTGAGAACCGATGCTGTTACCCATGCTTTCGATGTTTGCAATAATCTGAGTAATAGAAGCTGATGTATCCTCTGTACTTGCCTTAAGGTCGCTACCAGAACGGTCAAGGTCGTTCTTTGAATTCTTCATTGTTGTAACGATACCCTGGAGCTTTTCAGAGAAGTTGTTGAAGCCTTCAACTACGCGACCGATTTCGTTGTTGTTCTTGCCTTTAAGTTCAATTCTCTTTGTAAGGTCTGCATTTCCAGTAGCAATCTCATTGATAGCTTTTTCAACAATTACGAGAGGCTTGATTGCACTGTTGATGAGAACTGCAATTACAAGAAGGAGTACAATTGCTGAAACTACACTGAATGTAACAATAAGTCTTGAAGTTGCATTAGATGTAGCAAAAACTTCGCTGGCGTTCATAACGAAAGTTATGTACCACTTTGCATGATCAACTGGAGCATAAATCAACATCATTTCTTCTGGAAGTTTTTCATAGAATACAGTTGTCTTTCCATTGAAAGATTCAATAAGAGCGTCGATTCTTGCTGAATTAACTTTGTCATTGCGTGCAAGCTGGATGCTGTCCATATTGCCAGATGTAGCGATTGGATTATGATCAGAAGCATAAAGGGTTCCGATACCAGTCTTTCCTACATGAACACCGTCAACAATGTGGTTCAAATGCTCAATAAGGATGACAGCACAGAAGAATCCGATTCTGTCTCCATTTACATCAACAGGACGACAAACATGGAGAACAGTCTTTCCTGTTGTCTTTGAAGTAACAGGATCGTCTACATAGAAATCTTTTTTCTGAACCATGATTGCCTGATAGTAGTCGCGGTCCTTAACGTTTGTATGTGAACCGATGTCTGAATCAAAGTTACCTTCCTTGTCTACGAAAGCAACATAGTCAAAGTCTTCTGGGCGAATGTCCGAGTTCTCACGAAGCCAGGCAACAATCTGTGCAGGGTCCTTTGTTCTATTGATATGATTCTTTGTGTAAGTTGCAAGTTCTGCATTATACTCGTCAATCTTTGCAGTAATTTTCTTGCTGAAAAGTTCTGTCATTACTGAGTAAGAATCTTCAGCTGTCTGTCTCATTTCGTTCTTTGTATAACCTGAAATTACCATAAGCTGAATTGCATTGAGCGCGATAAAAGACACTGCAATAGTAAGAAGCAACTTTACTACAAGCTT
>JAUNCR010000059.1:16700-16968 GCA_030526505.1 Spirochaetales bacterium | reverse complement strand
ATTTTTGGTGATAACTATCAGTCTAGAATCAGAGGGGACAGACCCCTATTGAAGCCAAAATTCATTAACTTTAGGCTCATTTACTGAATCATAATCAAGAATTTCAATTTTTTGTGTTATAATTGAAACATCGGAAAGGAATGCAGTTATGAGAAAAGCCAGATTTGCCCTATACATACTCCTAGTATTTGGGTTTACAATCCCTACTCTTTACACATTGATTACCATAGGATTATTTTCCAGGACTCCAAGGGTTGAAATTCTGAAC
>JAUNCR010000059.1:0-16690 GCA_030526505.1 Spirochaetales bacterium | reverse complement strand
CCTGTCCTTAGGGTAGCGGCAGACTATGATTTTTCCCCATATTCTTTCTATGACAGCAACAATCAGGTTACGGGCCTTGATGTTGAAGTCATAAATGAAATAGCAAACAGACTTGGAATGAAGGCAGAAATAACCTTCACCGACTGGATTTCCTGCAAAAACCTCCTGCAGACCAAGGACACAGATTTAATCATGGGGCTGGAAATTTTCTCGAATCTTCAGGGCGTATTAAAAACAACCGCCGTTTCTAGCGATCAGCTTCTTGTATTCGGTAAAACCACAATAAATGACATTGCGGCCCTCAAGGGAAAAAAAGTCGGACTCATAACGAATTCCGTAATAGAAAAAATATACGACCTGAACTGTGAATATATCCCATATTACACTAACACTCAGGTTCTTGAATCCATTGAAGAAGGTAAGGTTGACTACGGTATCTGCCACGGTTCAGTTGCAAAAAAAATACTTGAAAAGACAGGATATGACATTTTTCCTTCCATTTCTCTTATGAACAGTTACCCTGCCATCGGTGTCAGAGATGATCTTCCGGAACTAAGGGAGCAAATAAACAACATTCTCATTCAATTGAGTAACGAAGGGTTCTTAAAAAAGTTGGATGAAAAATGGCTGATGAAATATTCCAATAAAGTAACTGTCTTAGGACTCATCCGTTCTGAAGCAAGAATTTTTACGATTTATTTCATATTGTTTTTTGCCAGCATCTGCATTGCCATTTTCCTTATGCAGGATTCCTACCGCAAGGAAATGCTGATGAAAAACACGTTGAAGTACCAGGCTTCCCTAAAACAGCAGAACGACATGCTGACAAGCATTGCCAAGGTTTATTACACCATGCATGCAATCAACCTCAAAGAAAATACAGTAAAGGAAATTCAGACATCAGACCAAGTAAAGCAATATGTCAACAAGACTGAAAATGCAGTTTTCCAAATGCAGGAAGTAATGAAAAACACAGTCATTCCAGAGGATGTAGAAATAGCCTTAAACTTTACTGACCTTACAACCCTGCCTCAAAGAATGGGAAATAAAAAAAGCATGCTTGCAGAATTCCGCGGAACACAAGTTGGATGGTTCTGTGCTCAATTCATTGCAATGAACCACAACGAAAAAGGTGAAGTAACTGATGTCATATTTACAACACAGTCTATAGACGAAATGAAAAAAGAAAAAGAACACCTTCTTCAGATTTCAAGACATGATGAATTGACCAGATTACTGAACCGCCATGCCTATGATACAAAAATAGAAGAATTAAAAGAAAGCAAGATCAACAAACTTACTGCTATCGTTCTTGATGTGAACAGCCTTAAGGCAACAAACGATAATATCGGACACCATGCGGGTGATGAACTGATCTGTGGCGCTGCAGACTGCATCCGCGACTCTTTTTCAAGCATTGGCAGCTGCTACAGAACAGGCGGTGATGAATTTTTAGTTCTTATTGAAGGTGAAACAACTGACATCGACTCCCTCATAAATGATTTTAGGAATCAAGTCAGCCAATGGAAAGGTAAAATCATCGAAAAGCTTTCCCTTTCAATTGGTTTCGCTTCTTTCAGTGAAATCGAAGGCTTTACTCTTGACCAAATTAATGAACTCATACATATTGCAGACAAAAAAATGTATGCAGACAAAGCCATGTACTATAAAAAACTGGGCATTGAAAGGCGAAGATAAACCGCATATTTTTCATTGCATAAAAAATATCAATTCAATTATAATTATTTAAATTAATGTCTGGAGATTTTTATAATTGAATTTGAAATCCTATTTAAGAACTTTTCTCCGATACATACCTTCCGTCATCATCATTTCAATTTCCTGGTATCTTTCCAGTCAGGAACATGTTGAGCAGATGCCTTCCTTCTGGAATGCTGACAAGGTGGTTCACTTTGTATGTTTTGGAGGATTATGCATGTGGCTTTCCTTTGCCTGCAGGACAAAATCTTTTTCAAAAATGTGGATTCCTGTTTTAATCACAAGCACTTACGGCATCATCGATGAAATCCACCAGAGCTTTGTCCCTGGAAGAAGCTGTTCAATCTTTGACTGGATTGCCGATACAGGCGGAGCAATTCTAGGCGCCCTGATGTTCATTGCCATCCCAAAATTAATTCAAAACAGAAAAAAATCTTAAGTCCCAGAAAATTTTATTTTCTTAATATCAGTTTTTTCAAAAGAAGTCTGAAGGCTAGACCCAAAACAATTGTCAGAACGACAACGCTGCCTGCATAAAGGGCAAGATTTAAATGTCCTTCCTTGACAATTGGAATCTGCTGAGAATCATAGATCATGAAAGACAAACCATAGACAGCCATGTAATTCATCAAGTAAGTTTCAAGAGAATGTTTACCCAAAAACTGGGTTACAGGATTCACCGATTCAAATCTCATCATTACCTGAACAACAAGAACCATAAAAAGAATAATCATGGGTTCTTCAATAATAAAAGCAATGAACCTGTCCATGATGCCGGACTCTCCAGCTATGAGTTCAGACCAGTAATCATGAACTGCAGTCACCTTAAAGAAAATTAAGGACGAAAGACAGAACAAAACCAAAGTTACAATAAGCTTGACCCAGTAAAAACTCTTGAACCAAGAAACAATGTTTTTTTCATAGTTTGCAAAAATCATTCCCATAAGAAAAACAATTGGAGTGTTTATCCACCATTCCCCGTGGAACCAGAATTGCATAGGTCCTTCCCACCATCTGGATTCTGGAAGGTTATAAACTTTTATATGCCATCCGGAATTTTTAGGATTGAAAGGGAAATGTCCGGCAAAACAGAAAACAAGGACCATTGCAGCAATTGCAAGAAATACAAAATAAAAGGCATCTTCCCTTCTGCGAAGATTATAGAAAAGCGCATAAAAAAGAAGATAGAGGATAACCAGAACAACTGGATACCAGGCGTATTCATTGAGCAATGTTATTCCTAAAATTCCGCAGATCCATTTTGAAGCAGGAAATTCGCATCCCATGGAAAGGAAGAACACAGCATACAAAAGGATGTTCACATAGAAAGGAACAACAAGGGCTTTAAGAATGCGGGATTTAATAAAGTTTTCAAGATACCCTGGTTTAGTATCTATGCTTTTCAAAAGTCCATAGCCCGAATAAAAGAAAAATACAGAAACAAAAAAAATTCCGCTTACAGAAAAAATGCCAAGTTCATGGGTATTTCTAAAAGCCTGCTGAAGAGAGATGTGATGAAGAATAATGCCAAGAGCACAAAGTCCCCTAAGGGATCTGGTTACATGGAGACTGGAAAAATCTTCATTATAGGAATTACCGAAACCTGCAAATTTTATTCCCCACAGGACAAGAACAATAAAGATTCCATAAACAGCATAACTCAAAATCATTTTTTACACTTCCCTATTTTTCAAATTCTTCAAGTCCCAGGAGGTAACAGCAGGATTTCTGTACGATTTTAAATCGTGAAGAAATTTTTGCAGAATACGTTTTCTGATCCTTTATGTTTTTTGCGTAGCGTTCGTCTACTAAAGTCACCTGATTGATACCAAGAAAACTTGTCCTCATGAAAGTCATAAATTCTTCAACGGAAACTCTGGGAACAATGATATCGTCATTAATTTCCTTTTCCAGTTCTTTTACAATGAATTTGCATTCATCCTTCATGGAAAAAGGACTTTCAACCTGAGAAAAAATATACTTTGCTCTTTCCGGAAAATTCAAAACCATATCTGAAAAACCAAAATGAAGGGCAAAAAAAGGATGCTGAAATTTTTCAAGAATCATTGCAAGCAGGGAACAGGTTTCATCAATCATTTCATAAAGGCATCTTCGTCGGCCTTGAATTTTTTCCTGTGCGTTGGCATCAGCATTTCGAGCCGCAGAAAGTTTTTTGGAAAAATCATTGAGAATTTTTTCTTTGTCTATGATGGTAAAAGTTGAAGCCCATTTTAAAACATCAATAAGGATGTCATCAACATTCTGGTAGAATCGGTATATACCACCCTGACTCAAGCCAGCTTCATCAATGACATCCTGCATAGTCACACTGCAAACAGCCTTTTTATCACAGACTTTTGCAGCAGACTCTACGATGAGTTTCTTTTTTTGTTCTATATATTCTTGGGTTACTTTAGGCATAAAACTGATTTATTTTATCAGTTTTTTTGCATGTTTACAAATTAGCCTGTAAACAAGGCCTAAAAGAACAGAAGCGCCAACAACCCCCACTTCAAATAAAACAAGATTTAAGTTTCCATCAGATACATGTACTTCTTCAGTTCTTCCCTTATAAATCAATGGCCAGAACATAAGCACCGCCATAAAGTTCATGAGGTAAGTCTCAAGGGAAATATTTCCAAAGAAACGGGTAACTGGATTTTCTGTATTGAACTTCATCATGACCATAAAAAGAACAACAACAAACATAATGATTGAAGGCTGCTGAAGGATCCATGTAATAGCCTTTGCACCAATTCCAGGCCCATTTCCTGAAAGTTCACTCCAGTAACCGAAATGGCTCATTCCGAAAGACTGAAGCAATAGACATCCAGCAAAAATCACGGCTGCAGAAATTAATTTTCCCCAGTAAAATTTCTTGAACCAGAGGATAACTTTTTCTTCATTTTGACCAAAAACAATTCCCCAAAGGAAAGCAACACAGGTATTAACCCACCATTCACCGGAGAACCAGAGGAGTTTCAAATCCATCCACCACTTTTTCTGTTCCCAAAGGGCATCATCAAGATACCAGTTTGAAGGACCGTTCCACCATGCAAAGTGACCTCCAACACAGAACAAGGAAGCAAGAAGAAGTATTACGGCCAAAAGTATTACATTGCCTTTTACAAATGACTTGCAGTTCTTGTAAACAAAATAGAATGCAAGGTAAAGGACTGAAATTACGATTGGAAACCAGGCATATTCATTGATGAGTGTAATTCCTGTAATTCCGCAAATCCATTTTGCAACAGGATAATGGGCACCGATTATAAAGTAGAAAAACAATGCATAAAGAATTGAATTTATCCAGAAAGGAACAACAAGAGTCTTTACAATTCTGTTCTTGATGAATCCATTCAAATAGTCCTTTTTTGTAAGGTAACTTTTTACAAGGCCATAACCTGAGCAGAAAAAGAAAATGGAAACAAAATAAATACCGATGTCAGCAAAAAAGTAAGGGTATGTGTTTCTCTGAAAGCTCCCTGCTGAGAAATATGATGAAGAATGACACCTAGGGCAGCCAATCCCCTCAAAGCCTTTGTCTTGTTAAGGCTTACAAAGTCTTCGTTGAATCCTTTGATTCCGGCAAACTTCCCTCCTGCAAGAATCAGTCCTATGAACAGTGCATAGGTAACAATTGAAATGATCATTTTTTCCTCCTGTTTTAACTTACTAAAAATGAAACTAGATTCATTATAAATCTAAATTTTCACCTGTCAACAAAAAAGTGAAACAAGTTTCATTTTTTTTCACTGCAGAAATGCTAGATTAAATTATTAGCTTAAACTTATGTAGATTTTATTCTCTTTGTGCTAATATATAGGCATGTCACTTAACTGCAACGAAATCAACGCAATTCTTTCGGAATTTGACCTTGAAGGTTCATTCATACAGGAAATCATTCAGCCGGGTTTTGACACCCTGTGTTTTCGCGCCATCAACAAGGGAACCCTAGAAAACATTTTGATCTGCACTTCCCCACAGGCAACAAGAATCAACCTTACAAAATACAAGCCTCCAAAAAATGAAAAACCTTTGCGCTTCAACCAGTTTTTGAAATCCCGCGTCCAGGGCATGAGAATCAATTCAATCGTTCAGCTTGGTCTTGATAGAATCGTTAAGATGGATGTTTCAACATGGAAAGAAACCCTTTTCATATACATCCGCCTTTGGTCCAATGCGGCAAATGTAATCGTTACAGATGAAAACGGAACTATCCTTGACTGCATGTTTCGTCGTCCTAAGAAAGGCGAAGTCACTGGAGGAACTTTCATTCCAGGAGACAAAACCGTTACGGAAGAAGAAAAGACTGCATCCCTTGAAAGATTTCCAGTCCGCGATTTTTCAGACATTGAATTTACCGAAGAACAGAAAGACTTCAATTTCAATCAGAAAATCGACCTTTACTATTCCGAGCATGCAAAGGTTCTTTCCCGTGAAAGCCTTCTTGAGCAGGCTGAAAAATGGTACAACATCCGCCACAGCAAGATGGAAGCCGCCCTTGAAAAACTTGAACAGAAGAAAAAAGATTTTGAAAATTCTTCCACACTGAAACACACGGGAGACCTTATTCTTTCCTACGGTACCCAGGCACAAGGCAGTACCCTCACCTGCATAGACTACGATACAGGCAAGGAAGTTCACATCAGGATAGACCCGAAAAAATCGGTGCAGGAAAATGCGGCGGTATACTACGAGCAGTACAAGAAAGCTGCCAGTGGACTTGAAGCCCTTGAACACGACATTGAACTTTCAAGAAAGGCAATTGCTGAACTTGATAAAGAATACAACGACATGGTGAACCAGAAAAATGTCCTCAAGATAGAACAGATGCTTCGCCATGACACAAAGCCTAAGCAGCAGGCAGAAAAAACTCATCCTGGCCTTCACTATGAAATCGAAGGCTGGACTGTAATCGTCGGCAGAACCGCAACTGAAAACGATGAGCTTTTGCGCCATTTTGTAAAAGGTCAGGACATGTGGATGCACACCAGAGACTATGCAGGCGGATATGTTTTCATCAAGGGAAAGAAGGACAAGACTGTTCCCCTTGAAATTCTTTTGTATGCCGGAAATCTTGCCGTATACCATTCAAAGGCACGCAAGAACGGACAGGCTGACCTTTACTATACCCAGGTAAAACATTTGCGCCGTGCAAAAAACGGTCCTAAAGGACTTGTTCTTCCCACACAGGAAAAGAACCTTCTTGTAAAGATTGACGATGCAAAGATGAGGAAACTGGATGAATATCTGGTTCAGTAAGTTATAGACATAGACTATAACAACCTATATTTACATTGTAATTGGATATAAACCGTTTTTCCTATAATATCATTGGCATGACAATCAAAAACATTCTTGAAAGCAAAAAGGTTTTATTCTCATTTGAAATTTTTCCTCCAAAAAAACAGGCAAATTTTGACAATGTTATTTCCTGCGCAAAAGAATTGAGCGCACTTCAGCCTGATTTCATGAGCATCACTTACGGTGCAGGCGGAACTACAAAAGTAAATACAGTAGAAATCGCACAGCAGATAATCGGAATGGGAACTCCTGCCCTTGCCCACCTTACCTGCGTTGGAAACACAAAGGAAACCATCAAGTCAACAATAAAGGAAATGAAGGCCGCAGGAATTGAAAATGTCCTTGCACTTCGCGGCGACTACCCTCAGGATTTTGAAGGTGAAAAGGCAACTTCAGACGGCCTTGATCATGCATCGGACCTTGTTCCACTTTTAAAGGAAGAAGGACTTTGCGTTGGCGGAGCCTGCTATCCTGAATGCCATCCTGAAAGCGCAAACAGAATCGACGACATTGAAAACCTTAAGCACAAGGTGGATGCTGGCGTTGATTTCCTTACCACACAGATGTTCTTTGACAACAACATGCTCTACAGCTATCTGTATCGCCTTCAGTCAAAGGGAATCCACCTTCCTGTCCTTGCAGGCATCATGCCAATTACAAATTCAAACCAGGTTGCAAGAATGGTAAAGTTGAGTTCGGCTTATATTCCGGAAAAGCTTCTTGCCATCTGCGACCGTTTTGAAAACAATCCGGCTGCAATGAGGCAGGCAGGAATTGCATACGCAACAGACCAGATCATCGACCTCATTTCCAACGGCATACGCGGAATTCACATTTACAGCATGAACAAGCCTGATGTAACAAAGGACATCATTGCAAATGTAAACGAAATCATTAAGGCAGTAAACGAGTAGAACCATGGCAGATTTCAGAAAGTTTTTACAGGATTCAATTTCAAAGCGCACACCTGTTTTCTTTGACGGTGGAATGGGCACAATGATTCAGAAGACAGGAGTCGTTGGCTATTCAATTCCGGAAGACCTTAACTTCTATCATCCGGAAATCATTAAGGACATTCACCGCCAGTACCTTGAAGCAGGTTCCAATGTAATCACAGCAAACAGCTTTGGCGCAAACCCAATCAAGCTGGAAGAAGGAAGATTCACAACCGAAGAATACATTATTGAAGCCATAAAACTTCAGAAAGAAGTAATCGAAGATTTTGAAAAGGCTCATCCTGAAACAAAGGGAATCCATTTCTGTTCCTGGGACAGCGGCCAGATAGGCAAGCTTCTTGAACCGATGGGAACGTTGACCTTTGACGAAGCATACGAAGCATTCAAGACATGTGCCCTTATTGCAGAAAAAGCAGGGGCTGACCTTGCAATCATAGAAACCATGAGCGACCTTTATGAAGTAAAGGCTGCAGTCCTTGCAATTCAGGAAAACACAAAGCTTCCTGTTGTAACAACAATGACTTTCCAGTCAAACCTCCGTACCCTTACAGGCGCTGATGTACTTACATGTGTTACATATCTTGAATCCCTTCATGTTGATGTAATCGGATTCAACTGCGGTGGAAGCCTTGAAGAAGATGAAAAGCTTGCAGAACAGTTCTGCGCCTACGCTCACCTTCCAGTCCTTTCACAGCCTAACGCAGGACTTCCTGTTGTTGTAAACGGCAAGGATGTTTTCAAGGTTGAACCGGAAGAATTTTCAGAAAGCCAGCTGAAGAATTTTTCAAAGGGCATTTCTCTTTTAGGCGGTTGCTGCGGAACAACTCCAGCACACATCAAGGCAGTTGCCGACAGGATTAAAAAAGGCAACCTTAAGATTCAGGATGCCGACAAGACAAACGAAAACAACACCTACATCTGTTCATACAATCTTGCACTGCAGATTGGTGGAAATGCCGGTCCAAGAATCATCGGTGAAAGAATCAATCCTACAGGCAAAAAGAAATGCAAAGAAGCCTTGCAGAACAAGGACATGAACTTCATCCTTGGTGAAGCTGAAAGCCAGATCAACGGCGGTGCACACATCCTTGATGTAAATACAGGACTTCCTGGAATCGACGAAAGCGAAATGATGGTTCTTGCAGTAAAGACAATTCAGGCTGCTTTCAATACACCACTCCAGCTGGACTCGAGCGAGGACAAAGTTCTTGAACATGCCCTCCGCTACTACAACGGAAAGGCACTTGTTAACAGCGTAAACGGCAAACAGGAAGTAATGGACAAGGTACTTCCACTCATAAAGCATTACGGTGGTGCCCTTGTTGCCCTCTGCATTGATGAAGACGGAATCGCACCAACGGCTGAAGGACGCGTAAAGGTTGCGGAAAAAATCATTGCGGAAGCTGCAAATTACGGCATCCCGGTCCGCGACATTTTCATAGACACCTTAACATTGACAGTCAGCAGCGAACAGAAAGCCGCTCTGGAAACAGTAAGGGCAATCCGCATCCTTAAGGAAAAATACGGTGCACAGGGCATTCAATTTGTACTTGGAGTTTCAAACATTTCCTTTGGGCTTCCACGGCGCGACATAATCAACAGCCGTTTCTTTGAACTTGCCCTGGATGCAGGCTTAAGCGCAGCCATCATCAACCCTGCAAGCCAGCCAATGATGGACAGCTACAGGGCCTTCAGAAGCCTTGCAGGCTATGACGAAAACTGCCTTGAATACATTGAAACCTATACAGGTACAGTTGATCCGACAACAGCAAAGGCAAAGGAAAAAATCATCCTTGACGCCATCAGCGACGGAACAATTTCAATCTGTGTAAACGGAGCCGCAACAGCTGTTTCCGTTTCTGCGGGGAGTCCCAGGCAGGCCAGTTTAAGCACGGAAAAACCAGCCGCAAAGGAAAGTGAAAAATCATCTTCCTCAAAATCTTCTGATAGCGATGAAACAGTCCTCATTCAGATAATTGAAAAAGGTTTCAAGGACCAGGCAAAGGATGCCACAAGCAAACTTCTTGAAAAAAAGAAGCCTGTGGAAATAATCGACAACTGCATCGTTCCCGCTTTGGACAATGTTGGAAAGGACTTTGAAAAGGGAAAGAAATTCCTTCCTCAGCTTTTGCTCAGCGCAGAAACCGTAAGCAATTCCTTTGCAGAAATAAAGGACTCAATGGAAAAATCAGGGCAGGCACAGGAAAGCAAGGGTACTGTAGTAATTGCAACAGTATTCGGAGACATACACGACATCGGAAAGAATATCGTGAAAGCCATGCTTGAAAACTACGGCTATGATGTAATCGACCTTGGAAAGAATGTTCCTGCCGAAGAAGTCGTTAAGACAGTTCTTGAAAAAGACATAAAGCTTGTAGGCTTAAGTGCCCTTATGACAACTACAGTTGCAAACATGGAAGAAACAATTAAGCAGCTTAGAAAAGCCCTTGAAGAAAAAGGCAAAGAATGTAAAATTTGTGTTGGCGGCGCAGTCCTTACGGCAGATTACGCTGAAAAAATCGGCGCTGACTATTATTCAAAAGATGCAATGCAGACAGTTGCCATCGCAAAGGAAGTATTCGGAAAATGATTAAAAACTATGGAGACAGAAAACTAACTTCATTCGGAATTGGAAGGGCTTATTTCCAGATTATCTGCAGTTTTTATGGCATTTCTTTTTTCATTCCCTTCATCCTGACTATCATTCGAAAATTCTTTCTGCTTCAGTATTTTGAAAAACTCCGCATTTTCAGGATTCCTGTAAAAAGCGTTGACCATGAACTGGACACTAAGGTTCCATTCAGGGAAGACCTTTATCCGGTTTACATGAATTTCATCAACTACTGGATAAATCCCCTTTCAATGCTGCTTAAGAAGTTCGGGCACTTCAAGGGTCTTAAACTCTGCAAGGAATTCATCAAGGAAATCAAAAAGGCTTATGATTCAGCATATTTGATCTATAGTGAATCCCTTACAACAACCTACAGACCGGTTCCACAGACAAAGGAAGTGAAGAAGATTCAGAAGGTGGACCCACATTACTGCTGCGTTCCAAGCCTTCACATTTCAATCGTTGTACTTACAATTTCTTTTTACAAAATGCTTTTCGAAAGGGAAAACTTTACGGAAGAAGAAAGAAACAACTGGAACAGGGAACTTTATGACCAGGGAATCGCCATTTGCGAATCGGTCCTTTACATGAAGCAGCACAGCGTAAACTGCATTCCTGCAGCAATATACATGATGACAAAGACAGAACCTGCCATCATGAATACGGAACTTGGAAACAAAATGATTTCGGATCTTTTCGTGAACGCATCCGATGTTGAAAAAACTGATTCAGAAAAAATAAGAGCTTACATCCAGCAGTTCTACGAAAGACTGCTTTCAGAAAGCTCTTGTTGCGATGACTGGACAAAACCAATACTAAGCTGGCTTGAGGCTTATAGGCCTTATGTCAGGAATGTGTAAGTTCCCTTGCCTTTTCCACAATTGCAGATTTGAGGACTTCTACATCATCCTTCTTTTCTGCAATTATGCGGACAAACACTGAACCTGCAACAACTGCTTCAACTGCACTTGCAAGTACTCCAGACTGTTCGCCATTACTGATACCGAATCCACCGTAAACCTTAGATCCGCCTGCACTAACCTTGTTAAGGAATGCAATTGTCTTGTCGTCGATTGTAGTTTTGCTGCCTGTAATGCCTGCACGCAACGCACAGTAAATGTAATTGAAACCGGCATTGGCAAGTTTTGAAAGGCGTTCGTCTGTCATGCTAGGAGCTGCAACGGGAATGTTTTCCATTCCATATTTCTTGCAGGCTTCTGTAAGACCTTCATCATGATCGAATGGAAGGTCTGGGATGATCATTCCCTTTACACCGCATTCGCTTGCCTTTTTACAGAAGGCATCGACACCAGGAGTATAGATAAGGGAACCGTAGCTCATGATGTAGATTGTAGTCTCTGGAAATTCTTCGTGAATCTGCTTTATGAAGGCAAGACCGTCTGCAGTCTTGTAGTTCCTTGCAAGAACTTCAGTACAGGCAGTCTGAATGGCAGGCCCGTCGGCACTTGGATCGCTGAAAGGAAGCTGAACTTCAAGGATGTCTGCTCCACCCTTCACAAGGGAACGGGCAACATCAAGTGATATTTCGTTTGTTGGATATCCTGCCACAAGATGGCTCATTAACTTTATCTTTTCCATTTTAAATCCCCTTACTTATTGAACATGGATGCTGCATCATGGATGTCCGTACTGTTCTTAACGCGGTCAAGTTCAGCACCAAGGAAGTCAATCCACTTGTCTCTGCGGTAAACCGGGTTAGTAATGAAGAGGTCCTTGTCACCGCGTCCGCTCATGTTGATGATGATTGCCTTATCCTTTGGAAGTGTTGGTGCAAGTTTCATTGCGGCGGCGCCTGCGTGGGCACTTTCCATTGCAAAAAGAATACCTTCGTTCTTTGCAAAGAAGTTGATTGCTTCAAGGGCTTCCTTATCAAGGATTGCAGTAAATTCGATTCTTCCGCTCATGCCAAGTTCTGCAAGCTGAGGACCAATTCCCATGTAGTCAAGACCAGCTGAAATCGAACGGGTTGGAAGGCTCTGTCCGTCTTCATCAAGAAGGAATCGGCTCTTGTATCCCTGAACGATTCCTTCACGGCTGGCATTACCTGTCATGCGGCTTGCGTTTTCACCAACTCCAGGACCAATGCCACCTGCTTCTGCACCGATAAGGCGAGGAGACTTTTCATTGATGAAAGGTTCAAAGAAACCGATGGAATTGCTTCCGCCACCTACACAGGCAACCATGGCAGCAATTTCAACATTTCTTTCTGCACACTGCTTTTTTACTTCGCGTCCAATAACGCTCTGGAATTCGCGGACGATATCAGGGAAAGGAGCTGGTCCCAAGGCACTGCCAAGAACATAATGGGTTGTTTCAAAGTTTGTAGCCCAGTCGCGCATTGCTTCGTTAACGGCATCCTTAAGAGTGCGGCTTCCGCTTGTTACGGGAACAACCTTTGCACCGTAAAGTTCCATTGTGGCAACATTAGGCTGCTGGCGCCTTACATCAACTTCACCCATGTAAACGACACATTCAAGGCCAAGTTTTGCACATGCGGCAGCAGTAGCAACACCGTGCTGACCTGCACCTGTTTCCGCAATGATTCTTGTCTTTCCCATGCGCTTTGCAAGGAGACACTGACCTATGGCATTGTTGATTTTGTGTGCGCCTGTATTTGCAAGACCTTCAAGCTTGATGTAGATCTGAGCACCGCCAAGAAGTTTAGTTGCTGTAGGAGCAAAATATAATGGAGTTTCACGACCGATGTAGTCGCGTCTGATTGTATCCAGTTCTTCAAGGAAGTCCTTGTCTTTCATGTAGAAATCAAAAGCTTCTTTAAGCTCATCAAGAGGACGCCTCATGATTTCTGCAACATATTTTCCACCGTATTTTCCAAAGAATCCGTCGTCTGACATAATAACCGCCTTGTTTCTATTGATAGTAACAATGTTACTATCAATAGAAACATCTGTCAAGGGTTTTCTTCAGATTTCATGGCAAAAAACTTCCGCTTTCTATTCGGTTTTTGACGGAGATATCTTTGAAACTACAAATTCCCTGAAGATGATGCAGCCAAGAATCATTGCGCCACCGATGACGCAAAGGAGTCCAGGCACTTCACCTGCAAAAATCATGACCCAGACAGGGTTCATCAAAGGTTCGATCATTGTAATGATGCTGGCACTCAAGGCCGTTACGCTTCCGATTCCCTTTGAGAAAAGGAGGTTTGCAAAAGCCATCTGGAAAACACCGAGGGCAAAAATGCAGATGATGCTAGTCCAGTCTCCTGCAGCAATGCCGTTTGTAAAATAGAATGGAATGCAGGCAACTGCAGTTATGAAATGTGAAAGCATGAAGGAAGTTGCTGAAGCCGCACTCCTCTGCTTCCTCATGAAGATTGTGGTACCGGCAAAGGTAAGGCCTGAAAGGGCTGCAAGGATGTTTCCAAGAAGTTTTCCCGCATCAAGGTCGCTGTAGAAGAAAAGAAAAACGCCCACAAGAACACCGACAACGGTTACAAAATCTGACTTCCTGTTTTTTTCACCCAGAATAACAGGCCCAAAGAAAATGACCCAGATGGGATAGGAATACTGAAGGAGAACGGCATTGGCGGAAGTAGTCATCTTGTTGGCAGCACAGAAAAGAATCATGGTTGCGCTGTAGCTTACACCGCCAAGCCAAAGATAAAGGGTTGCAGACCTGTCTGTTTTTCCTTCTTCATTTTTAATTCTGAAAACAGGAACTTTCCTTAATGCAACAACAAAGGTTGCAAGGGCTATAAGGCTTCTGAAACCTGCAATGGTAAAAGAAGATGCGTTTACATTTTTGATGAATATGCCTGCAGTACTCCAGAAGAGTCCGCAAAGAGCAAGTGCCATTACTCCGCCGAATTTGTTCATAGTGACAGAATAATAGCACTTTGAATTAAAAAATCAATCGAGGTCTAGAAGAGTTTGAAATATTCCTCAAGCTTGGAATGAGACTTTATTCCTTTGTCTTCCTCCAAACCACTTGAAGCATCAATAAGTTCAGGCTGATATTTTGCAAGGATGTCTTTTACATTGCCGCAGTTTACACCGCCTGCAAGCCAGAGCTTTGTCATTTTGGAAACTTCATTTACAAGTTCCTCTGGTATTGAAGTTCCTGTTCCACCAATATTTTCCCCTACTTTAGCATCAACAAGGATTCTTGGTTCACCGTAACGCTGAAGAAGTTCAATCAATTCCAGATCCTCTTTTGATGAAACATTGACAGCAAAATAGTGCGGGAGTTTTCTAAGTTCAGATTTGAAAAATTCTTCAATCTTGTCTTTCTTAAATCCGTGGAGTTGAACCGCATCGATTTTATTTTCTTTTAAAAGTGCAAATGCTTTGGCAGAATCTTCAGTGGTAAAGTCTACGACAACACCAACCTTCAAAACCTTTGTTTTCTTTTCAAAGATTTCAAAATCATTTACATTGCGCGGAGATTTGTCCCAGAAAATGAAACCAAGAAGATCGGCACCAAGTTCCTCACATTTTTTTAGATCAGCATTATTCGTAATTCCACAGACCTTTACGAGAGGCTTACTTGATTTTTCCCTTTCGTTCAAACGGACGGAAATCTTCTTCCAGAAATCGAACCTTGATTTTTCCGCTCTCCTTGCATCCGCACCCTTAAGGAATGCATTCACATAGTTCCTTGCATTTACAGGATCCTTTGCAACGGCTTCTCCCATAAGGATTCCGTCGAATCCAAGATTACCTGTGAACTCTGAAGCCTGAACAGAAAGAATGCCGCTTTCAGAAATTACGCGGACATTTGAAGGCCTTTCCTTTTTTGGAAGGGATTCAAGTTTCTTTTCGATCATTGATTTTATTTTCAATGGAATGAGCATGTCGATGGTGAAAGTCTTAAGGTCACGGGCATTAACACCAAGGACAACCTTGTCAAAGGCTTTCATTTTACCTGCAAGCTTAAGTACTTCGAATGCTTTTTCAACGGCTTCTTCATCGCGAAGTTCAAGAAGGATCGAGATGCCAAGACTAAAAGCTTTTTCAGCCATCTGCAAAAGTTTTGGAATATCAAGGATTCTTGCAATCAAAAGAACGGCATCTGCACCACACCTGTAGGCGATTTCTATTTCTTCAGGTTCAAGAAGGAAATCCTTTCGGAGGACGGCTACCTTGTTTCCAAGGCTATCTGCAAGGGAAGCAACCTTTTTAAGGTCATCAAGGGTTCCCTTAAAATAGTTTTCTTCAGTAAGGACAGAGATGGCAGAAGTACCGGCATCAATGTATTCCTTTGCAGTGGCGGCACTATCAAGGCCAGGCGCAATGTCACCTTTACTTGGAGATGCCCTCTTTACTTCAAGGATTGTTCCGGGTTTTGGAAGAAAAGGAACAACAGGTCTTGTTCTTTCAGTAGGAATTTCATGTCCGTAAGAATATCCGAGTTTTTCAATATCCTGCAATCTTCTGTCGCAGATTTCCTTCAAGATGTTTCGCATTCTATTTTCCGTGCAGTCTTAAGCATTCTTTGAAACTTCAACAATCTGGTTGAGCTTTGCAAGGGCCTTTCCACTGTTGATGGATTCCATTGCCATATCGTAGCCATCCTTGATTGTCTTTGCTTTTCCGCTGATGTAAAGAAGTGCACCTGTGTTAAGGCAGACTGCATATTTGATTGTCTTCTTTCCTTTTCCGTTAAGAAGGTCCATGGCAAGGGCTGCATTTTCTGCACCGCTGCCACCCATGAGTTCTTCTTCATCGGCATCAGTGATTCCATACTTTGCAGGGTCGATTGAATATTTGTATTCCTTTCCGTCTTCATTTATCTGGAAACAGTGAGTTACTGCGCAAGGAGAAATTTCGTCGTAGCCGTCATCACTTGTGATTACAAGAACTCTCTTTGCACCAAGTTTCTTTGCGGCATGTGCATAAGTTTCAAGAAGATCCTTTGAGTAAACTCCAAGAACTTCATATTCTGCAGAAGCAGGATTAAGCAAAGGTCCCATGATGTTCATGATAGTCTTGATGCCCAAAGCCTTGCGGACAGGAGCTGCAAAACGCATGGCGCTGTGATATACGGTTGCCATAAGGAAGCCGAATCCAGTCTTTTCAATTAATGCACAGGTCTTTGCAGGATCTGCCATGAT
>JAUNCR010000159.1 GCA_030526505.1 Spirochaetales bacterium | reverse complement strand
ATGCTCCTGCTCGGTATAAATCTTGCAGTCTATTACAGTCTGGAGTTCGTTGTAGTTTTTATCTTCTATATTGAAACCAAGATTTTTTTCAACAAAAGAAAGTGTTGCATTAAAGATAAGATTGTCTGTATCTATTTCATCTGCATTAAGCTCTAAAATCTTCTGCAGTTCTTCAAATGGAAATGGTATCATAAATCCTGTGTAAGGCCGCTGGCGGCCGGTGTTAAATCGAAGAGCGTTAAGAAAATTGCGAAAACAATTTTTAGCTCATCATCCTTCAAACGGTAAAATGGGGCAAAGGCCATTGTAACCTTCGTTCAGCCAAATGCAAGGCCAAGCCGCTGTCGCGGTGCTTCGCAGCCTTGCATTTGTCTTCACTACGGTTTTGTAATTTTCGCCCCCGTTTTCAAAGGCAAAAATACTTTTGTCTTTGGTATCAGGTAATAAACATCACGCTTTTTGCGTTATGTTATTCTTCTGCGGTTTTCAAAAGAACCATATTCTTTTTTGGGCGGGTAACAAGGAAGCCGTCACGCTTTCTAAAGCGCATGAAGAGCTCGCCGTATTCGAGTCCTTCGGTTGTTTCATCAAAACGTTTGATTTCGATTCCCTTGCGGTTTCCGTGAATGATTCTCTTTGGATTCATGAAGATGGCAATCACGCTGTCAGCTTCGATGTCGGCAAGCTGCGGCATCAGGCGGCTTTCAACAACGTCATATCCATCAATGCGGCCAGGCATTCCGTCACCTGGCTTTCTCCAGATTGGGTTGTGGTTATCGTCCTGAATGTTGGCGATGTGATTGAGGAAAGTTTCGTGCAGGAACCATTTGCAGTATTTTCTTTCTTCTGGCTCAACCATCAATTCAGCCTTGCGGAAGTCGAGGTATGTAAGATGAGTTTCATCTGTTCCCTGAATGCGGCACACTTCGGCATTTGCCATATTCATTGCACCTGTGAATGGGTCATCGTCAGCGATAAGACACTGACGGTCAAACTCCTGGCCGTAGGCTTCAGTGAAGTCTTCGAGGAACATCTTACCCAAGTCTACAAAAACATCTTCTCCGAACTCATCAAAGAACGGAACGTATCCGGCCAAGGTGTAAGCCTTGAGCTCTGTTCTTGTCGGCATGTTTGATTTTGTAGCGTCGATTTTCTGGCCGTATGAAGTCAGCCACTTCAATTCAATTCCGCCACGGTCACGTTCTGGAATGAAAATAGAAGGTCCATTCATAGGGCGATGAGTTACGAGGTTCATCATCTGCGACTGTTTTGCAGCTTCCTGCATGATTGTTTCTTCGTAGATTGGGTTAATCAGATATTGGTCGTTGTTGGCAAGGTTGCCAATTGGTTCACCAAGTACGGCTTTAGATGGAACAAAGCCTTTTCCGGTTTCCCAAGAAAAGTCTTTTGGATTGTTCCATTTTTCAGCTCTGATATTTGGAGTGAATTTCAATTCACCCAAAGTCTGCTGGTCCTTGTTCCAGGCAGCACAAAGAGCTTTACCAAGATTGTAGTGAACATCACGCAAAGAAAGCTGCTGCATTTTTGTGTCAGACTGTTTCATTGTTTCGCGGAAGTTCTTAATTGCATCCTTACAACCAAGAATCTCTGATGTAGTTGCATCCTCGGTATCTCCGAGAATCTTCAACATCTGTTCTGTGATTTCCTGCTGTTCCAGGAAATACTTGTTGATTTGTTCAACAGTCGCAGCTTCACTTGGAAGATTAGCTTTCATATTGTCCAATCTTTTGTGAAGAGCTAAAATTACTTCATTCATCATCAGCCCCCTTAAGCTTGTTGGTGAAATAGAGGAAGCACTGTTCCCGCAGAGCTTCCTCGTTTTTTTTTACGACTTACGCGCCGACTTTACCAAGTCCTGCACGCAGCTTATCCCAATAAGAAAGTTCTTCAGGCTCTTGAATTACTTCCGTTATCTCAAGTTTTTTTGTGCCGCTTCTGGCAAACGGATTTGCCGGAACACAGCAGATAGAAAATTCCAAAAGCTCCTGTTTTCGGAAAATCAGATCGCATTCGCGGTCTTTTGCTTCTAAGAATTCAACTTCTTCTGCAAGGAATCCGACAGAACCACAGCGCAAGGCTCCAGCCTTAACTCTCTGTCCGATGCTCCAGCCAAACTCGTCAAACTCCTTGTCATTAAAAACGATGTCGCCTTCAAGGATGCTTTCAGCTTTTACATTTTCAGCATAGCCTATAGCTGGAATGGTGTAGTCATGGCTCCAGAGCACAACAGGATTTGCAAGATAGTTCTTCAAGTTCCATCCAGCCGGGTCAACTTTCTCAAAGTCGCGGTCTACGTCAAAAGTACTCATTACCCAATGGAATGAATCTTTCTGAACATCAATACTCTTAAAGATTTCCACCTGTGGCGAAACTTTTCCGCTGTGAGTATTATCTTTCAGAAACTTAAGAAACTTGTCACGGCATCCAAGCCCTGTGTTTTCAACACCGTCAATCTTAATTATCATTCTCACCTCCGGCTGATTGATTAAAATATCTTTTACAAAGCAACTCTAAATCACCTGGCTTATAGAAGCCTATTTTTCTCTTGAGACGTTTTGTATAACGACTAACTGTTCC
>JAUNCR010000058.1:8035-17306 GCA_030526505.1 Spirochaetales bacterium | reverse complement strand
CAGAACGCGTACCCCTTCTCTTTTTGCAGCTGCACCAGGAAGCCTTTTTGTCTTACCGTATGCGCCGATCCAAGGATGTTTTCTTTCACCGCCGGCATAAAGGAACGGAAGTTCGTTCTTAAGATATTCAACGGGAATGGCAAAGTTAAGTCCCTGGTAATGGGCAACCCCTGCAAAAACAACAGCCTGGACCTGTCCGAATTCATCAACCAAAGGTCCGCCTGAGTTGCCGGAGTTTACGGCAGCATCAATCTGGAAAACAGTTCCGGAAGAAAAAAGATTTCTGTCAGTGGAAGAAATGATTCCGCTAGTAAGGGTCTTTTCAAGCCCCAAAGGAGAACCTATAGCATAGATTTTGTCGCCGACAGAAAGTTCGCTTGAAGAACCGAGTGAAAACACATAGGGAGCTTCCACTTCAGTCTTAATGAGGGCAAGGTCAACGGTACTGTCATAGCCGATGACTTTTGCCGGAATCCTTGTGTCAGGATCATCTGCAAGCTTTATGTAAAGGCGGGAATAGCCTTCATACTTCTTGTTGACCATGTCTGAAATTACATGGTGGTTGGTTATAATGTATCCGTCTTTGGATATGAAAAAACCGCTGCCAAGGACAGAATCAGCATAGCCGACCCCCCGTTTGATTTTAATTCCCTTGTCAACAAAAACCGTAACGGTTCCACTAATGAGTTTTGAAACATTTTCCCTTGCTCCGGAAGTTTTGCTTTTTCCAGGAACATTCCTATAAGCCTCGCCTTCTATCTGAGAAGCAAACATTTTCATGTCCTTTCCGGAATAGGAAACTGCACCAAGGGATTTTGCGATCCTTAAGGCACTGAAAAAATCCTTCTTTTCAATTTTGTCGTTCATTTCAAGAACAGCTTTTTCACAACACTGTTCATAGGCGGCACAGGTAGCTTTATTTTCAGGAGTATTGTCCAAAAGAATCTTTGCCCTCCATAGGGAACGGACAACATCTTTTTCAGACAGTTTGACAACATAATCAATCTGATCTTTTACGGCATCTTCTTCAGTATAGTCAACGGGAACATAAACGCTTTCTGGCTTGGCTACGGAATTGCATCCCGAAAACACAAGGCATAGGAATGCGGCAGCAAGAGACAATCTATTTTTTTTCATCACTACCCAAATCACTTTCTTCAACAAGGATTGCAAAATTGCTTTCGGCAATGCGGATGCAGATGGCACGCAAATCCGAATCTTCAACAATCTGTGTCAAACCCTGAACGCTTGTCTTTCCAAGAGTTTCAAGAACTTTATTTTCAAGCAGAATCATTTTCCTGCTTTCCAGATCAACATCATTTTTTGAAAGCCAGTAAAGGCTTCCGCTCTGTGAAGGAGAAACATTGTAATCTTCTACGCCGCAAGACACCTTAACAGGAATACCATTAAGGGAAGACACGGTGACAAGATAGTTTTTTGGAAGAAGATAGAACATGGAATCTTCTTTCTGTCCTTCAGCATCCTTTGCATAGACAACATGGCGGACATTCCACTTTCCGTTTGAGTCAGTATCCCAAGAAGTTATTTTTCCGCCGTTAGGGAGATATTCTTCCGTAAAGTCGGGAACAGTATCCTTGTCGGTGTCAATCTGAACCATGCGGAGGTAGAATTCAGAACCGTTGGAAGGAACCCCGTAAAGGTTCTGCATGATTGCCCTTTCATCAGCAAGGGAATGAACATTCATTTCACCCTTTTCATCAAGATCATAGAATTCCGTCGTTTCAAAAACTCCGTCATTGTCGAAATCAACGACACGGAGAACAGGTATGTTTCCTTCAAACTGTGCCTGTGCATAAAGGACATTGTTCCTGTAGTACATGGCCTGAGTTACATTTCCACCAAGAAGGAGGAAATAAATTCTTTCGCCTTCCATCTTGAGGGAATCAATTTCAAATCCGGATGCAGCATCAAGAAGTTCTGCATTTGAGATTCCAGAAAGATTTGAATTCAATGCTGGATAGAAGAAATCATTTCCTGTCTTAAGGGAAATCGCATCATCCTTTTCAATGATTACTGGAGTCCACAAAAGGGATTCGCCTGCAAAAGTAAATCTTTCACCCGAAAGGGATTTCTTGTCGCTTGAACTGAAGGAAAGGCTGCTCAGGAAAGGAAACTGGCTCCATTCAAAGGACATGTTCTTTTCTTCAAATTTGCCTGAAACAGGAACTCCAAAATCACATTCAACAGTCCATTCCAGCTTGCCGTCCTGGTTCCTGTCGTAGAAGATTTCCTGTGGTCGGCCACGGGTATACTTAACAAGAAGGTTTGCATTTCCATCCCCGTCAGTATCCTCCGAGAAGCTTCCGTCAAAGGCATCCATATATTTTGCAATGTATTCAACAACCTTTTTGTCTTCCATTTTTGAAAGGAGGTTCCTGAACATCTTAACATCAATTTCTTTCTCTGCAAAATTACAGAGGTATTCAAAAGCATGCTGCTGGTTTATGAGGCCGGCCTTCAAGGCTTCCTGCGCATAAAGTGGATGTTCAAGTCCGCGGGCTGCAAAAGACTTAAGCATCCTGACTTTCTTTTCGCCCGTTGCAAAGCTTGCGGCATAGATTTCAAGTTCCGCATTCTTGTCCGGACTTGCTTCCTGATACTGTGCAATCTGCCCGATGAAACCGTCGGAAAGCCTTTTTGCAGTTGCATCAAGTGCATCCGGATTTTCAAACTTAAAGAAAACAAGAGGAAACCTTGTGTCTGAAGGATAGATTCTTCTTGCACCGTCAATCTTGTTCCTTGCCTTGGAAACAGATTCTCCATCGCCCATTCTGTAATAGATTTTTACGCGGACAAATTCTGCATCGGAAGAATAAAGCATTGGCTTTGAATCAAGAAGTTCAAGGGCCCTGCCAAGATTTCCAGTTTCGGAATATATGTCTGCCGCCATAAGCCGTGCATTGTCGCGGTTGTAGTTCACCCAGTTATTGATCTTGAGGGACCTTTCAAGGACAGGGAGAATCTCCGACCTTGTTTTTCCAAGTGCAGAACCAGAGGCAGCCACCACATACCACAGGTCGGATATGGAATCGTCATAGGCAATTCCAAGCTGGGCCTGACTTACGGCTGCATCATAATTTTTTTCCGCCGCATAGTTTGTTGCATTTGAAAGGCACCTCAATGCAGTTCTTCTGTTTGCAAGGTCTGCACTATCCTTCAATGCGTCCCCCGATTTGATTGGGTCAAGGGCAAATGCAAAAAAGGCAACACTGAGTAAAAGGGCACTGAAAATTCTCTTCATTTTTTTTCCTGTAAGCCGGCAGCTCATTCAACTACAATCCAGTCGCTGAAACCGTAGAGGCTGCCCCAAATACATTTTATATTCTGCAACGGACCATCCATTTTTTGAATGACAGGAATCCTGTCCTTCAAGTCGGACACCTTCCACCCATCCAGGATTTTTGAAAGGCTCCTCATGGCTCCGTCACTGCTTTTTACTTCGTCACCCGGCTGGCGGCTTCTGATTGCAAAGGGAAAGTTCAAATCCGAAAGCTGGATTTTCTTTTCATTGCAGCAGATTGTCACCTTCCGGTTTTCCCCTGAAACGGTAAAAGTGCAGTCTCCTGCAGAAAAAGTTCCAGGTTCTTCTATTATAGCAAAAAAACCTTCTTCTGTCGCTACCTGTCTTTTCTTTTCAACGGTAAAGAGCCCCTTAACCACTGAAAACTGGACTCCGGAAGAAGCTTCAGTTTTTTTGAGTTCCGCATATTCTTTTTCCGTCCATCGCCTGAGGAAGGACTGGGGAATCCTTTCGGAAGCTCCGGTTGCCTTTACAGCCTCCATCAAAATCCTGTCCTTGATGGAACTCTGCAAAGAAAAATAAACATCACTACGGAAAGTTACAGTCCCATTTCTTTCACTGAAAGCAATTTCTTCAAGGGACCTTTCCAGATAAAACCTGAAGGACTCGTTATCCCGCCGGCTTTTTTCCGAAAGGTTCTGGACCGCAGTTTTCCATCCTCCGAAATGTTCATCAAGGACAGGAACAAGAACATTCCTGATCCTGTTCCTGAGCAGGTCGTTTTCAAGGTTTGTAGAATCAGTCCTGTAGGAGATGTTCCTTTCGGAAAGATAGTTTTCAATCTCACACCTATATATTGAAATCAAGGGCCTCAGGAACCTTTCCCTTGATGCAGGTATTCCGCTTAAATCGCCGCTCCCCTGAAGAAACCTCATGAGCACCGTTTCTTCCTGGTCGTTTTTATTGTGGGCAAGGCAAAGGAAGTCGACTTTTTCTTCCTCCATGAAAAGACGGAACTTTTCATACCTTAGCCTTCTTGCGCTGTCTTCAATCCCAGTCTTTTCTTCAGAAGATTTTTTTTCAACCAGTCCCCTTTCAATTTCATGGCGGACACAGGGAACCTTCAGAGACCGGCAAAGGGATTCAACATAGTCCGCATCCCCTGCAGTTTCTTCTTCCGCACGGATGTTATGGTTTACGGTTACGGCCTTGAGGACAATGTTTTTCGGGAGAATATTTTTCAAGGCACAAAGAAGAGAAACGGAGTCGGCGCCACCTGAAACCGCAACACCTATGGCAGTGCAGTCGGAAAGTGAAACCTTTGAATCTGACAGGGAATATTCTAAACCTTCTAATACTTTCTCTTCAAAACTTTTCATTCTGTAAATTTACATCAGACAAAATAAAAAAAGCTGTCCAGGAACAAGTTGACCTTGGACAGCCTTCATCTTATTTATTTAAGATCATTTCTTTGGTGGTGCAATTGATACAACAACAGAAGCTGGTGCTGTAACAACTGTTACCTTGTCGCCAAGGTTAAGGTCAGCGATTGTGTACTTGCTACCGATTTCGAGCTTGCTTACATCTGCTGTAACTGATTCTGGCATATCGTGTGGGAGAGCCTTGAGCATAACTTCTGTAACATGCTTAACCATGAATCCACCCTTGAGTACACCAGCTGGTGTTCCAGAAAGGTGAATCTTCATCTTTGCCTTGATAGCCTTGTTTCCGCTTACTACATGGAAGTCAGCGTGAAGAACCTTGTCTGTGATGATGTCGTACTCTGTGTCCTTGATGTATGCTTCATTGTCAGCACCGTCAATCTTGAGTGTTACGAGAGTTGTCTTTGTGATAGATCTCCAAGCCTTTTCGAATTCGCTTCCAGCGATTTCGAGCATTGTAGCTTCACCCTTTTCATTGTATGCAACTGCAGGAATCTTTCCTTCTGCACGAAGAGCCTTTGCATACTTCTTTCCTGTTTCTTTGCGTGTTGTAGCATTGATAACAAAACGTTCCATTCTAGAACTCCTTAAAAATAATTTATATTTTCACAAGTTGCCTTGAAATGATTGGATCTCATAGGCTCCCATAAAATACAAAACCTAGGCCGGCAGGATTCGAACCAGCGAAATGATGGCACCAAAAGCCATTGTCTTACCACTTGACGACGGCCTAATATTCAAAAAGTTCCGGAACTAAAGAAACAATTAGTCGTCGGAACTTCCTGTTCCAATTTCAACATGACCTGCGTTATACTCATCCAGAATCTTTGTCTGAATTGCATTACGGAAGTCAGGACTGATAGGATGAGCAACATCCTTGTATTCACCGTTTGCAGTCTTGCGACTTGGCATGGCGATGAAAAGGCCTGATGTTCCTTCAATGATCTTTACATTGTGAACAACGAAACAATCATCGAATGTGATAGTAACATAAGCCTTCAGCTTACCTTCAGCTTCAACCTTGCGGATTCGTACATCTGTAATCTGCATAAGCCATTCTCCTTTGAATTGAAGTAACAGTCACGGAAAACCGCAACCCTACTACAATTATACAGGACTTTTGGAAATTCGGAAATAAATTTCTTTTAAATCCTGCAGTCAGGAAAGCACAGTTACATAGTCGCCTTCAAGAAGTTTTTTTGCCTTGAGGGCGTCTGCCGCATCAGCAAACACTCCGAACACCGTGGAACCGGAACCGGACATGTCGGTAAAAAGAGCTCCGGATTCCTTCAGTTTTTTCAGGGCGTCTGCAACAGGTACAAAAACTCTTGCAACGGGAACAGTAAAATCATTTACAAAGTTCCAGTCGCAGATATTTTTTCTGTAGATTGATTCGGGATTTTCCCCCTGAACCAAACTGCAGTTTTCAGCAATCAACCTTTCATGTTCCCT
Organism: Spirochaetales bacterium; assembly: GCA_030526505.1. Classification (GTDB taxonomy): domain Bacteria; phylum Spirochaetota; class Spirochaetia; order Treponematales; family Treponemataceae; genus Treponema_D. The sequence goes on along the minus strand of JAUNCR010000058.1, from coordinate 11,150 downwards.
GTCAACAAGCCCGTATGCAATTTTCGTGGAAACCGAAACGCCGGGCAAAACAAGAAGAACAGAAAAATCATTTCTGCATTCTATCTGACGGACTTTTTCTCCCCTGCCTTCAACAAAAGCCGCATAGGGTTCAAAGTCAGAAAACCTTTTCTTTCCGTCCGCATTCAACGCGTGGGTGAAAAAGAAAACATCGCTTCCAACTTTTCCTGCAAGTTCCGACAAGGCAGAAAAGTCAAGCTGAGTGCACAATAGATTGTCAAGGGATTGAATAAAAGATGAAGCATCACTCGATCCGCCCCCCAATCCACCGCCGGCAGGAATCCTTTTCTTTACAGAAACATGAACTCCCCTGTCTATGCCAGTCAGCACGCAGAAAGCTTTGTATGATGTGGTAAAAGTGTTTTCTTCAGGAAGCTGAAGGGAATCACAATCCACGGTGCAGGTATTTTTCTCGTCCGTAAGACTTACCGTAATCTCATCAAAGAGCCTTACAGTCTGAAAAACGCTCTGTATATCGTGGTAACCGTCTGCCCTCTTAGGAAAAACCTTGAGACCAAGATTTATTTTTGCAGGAGCCGGAACAGTTATACTGTCACACATACGGATAAGACTATAATAAATAGCAGTGTTTTAGTCAACGCAGAATGCCCTGTTTATGCATAATTTCTAAGGATTTAGGAGTGAATTTCAGGCTCAAACCAGTGCCCTGCAAGACATTTATGGGATCCCCTTAATTGACAAAAGTGCCTTTGTTCTTTAATCTATGGCTATAGTTTTTTCAGCTAGAAACTAAAAGAGGTTCCCAATGTTCAATGATGATGATGTAGAGTTCTGTTCAATGAGCGGTTTCGAAGATGATTTTTCTGACGAAATGGAAGACGGTTTCGACGATTACGACGACTTCGAAGACGAAGAAAATTCAGACGATTACGGCGAAGACTTTGAGGATGACCTCCTTGAGGATGATGATTCCGAAGACGACTATCTTGATGAAGATGACTTCGACGATCACGAGGCTGAAGACGGAAGAAGCGATGATTTCGACTACGACAAGTTCTACGGCATCAAGGATGAAATCGAAGAAGATTCAGACCCTGCAGACATGGATGACTGATTCCATAGCAGCCTATTAAAATACAAAAGACTACCCCATTGAGGTAGTCTTTTTTTTATCCCTTCGGATTTTCAATCACTTGATTTTTTCGCCGGCATGCCAGAGCTTTTCAAGTTCATAGAAGCCGCGTGCTTCTTCGCTCATAAGGTGTACTACAACAGGCCCAAGGTCGATGAGGTTCCATTCGTTGCCCTGAGGAGCCTTGTTATGGGTCTGATGGATTTCAAGGTCAGTTTCCTTTACATAATCCTTTACGGACTTGTAGAGTCCCTGCCAGTGTGGACCACTTGTGATTGTTGCGATTACAAAAAAGTCTGTCCAACTGTTGAGTTTTGAAACATCAAGAACAGTTACTTCCTGTCCCTTTCCATCTTCCAAAAGTGCGGCAATTTCCAGTGCCATTTCTTTGATTGTCTTTTCCATATTTTTTTCCTTTTCCAGCAGTTATCTTTTTACAAAACGATTATCTTACGATGCGTCCGTCGAAATCCCTTCCGAGAATGATCGTAAAGTCAGCTTTTGCAGAACCGTTTGAATCTTCTTCCTCTGAATAGTCTTCGTCAACAATATTGGTACAGCGGATGAACTTTCCCAAAGCCTTTGCAGCTTCACTGTTTCCGATGCGGTTGATGATGACCGTCTTGTCCGTAGCAGGAGCATTTGAAGTTTCAAGAACTTCATAGCCTGCACTCTGCATAAGGAACGAGGTATTCCTTGCAAGTCCCTGTGTTGATGTTCCGTTCTGAATGGAAAGAACGTAAGCGCGGTTCTGGTTACCGTAGTCACCAGTCAAAAGTGAACTGATGGACTGATCCATAACATCCTTGATCAACTGGCCGTCATACAGAGGGAACAGAAGAGTCTGTCCGCTTTCTACAGTACGGGCTGATCCGGTGATTGTCTGGGTTACGATTCTTTCCGTATCAATATCCGAAACCTGCATCATCAGACGGTAGAAATTCTGATAGTCTACATTGGTTGTAAAGTGCTTTGCAAAGACAGGGAAAATCTTTGCATTGTAAACAGACTTCTTGTTGTCGCGAAGGGCTGCAAGAAGAGCCGTAAAGACAGCCTGTCTTCTGTCTTCCACATCATCCTGAGATTCGCTTGAAAGCCTGTAGGTTTCAAATATCTTTATCTTGTCGCCGTCAAGAGAAACTGCACCGCTTGGCAAAAGCCATTTTTCTCCTTCGGGACCAATTTCATCCACCGGCATGGGAACAAACACATTGAGTCCGCCAAGGTAATCGGCAAAAAACTCAAGGTCGCTCATGCTGTATTCAACCGTAAACGGAATGCTTTTTCCAACAAGCTTTTCGATTTCCGACTTATAGGTTTCTATTCCAAGTTCCTTGTAGACGGCATCAATTCTGTCTACGCGGTTAATGCTTTTGTAAATGGCACCTGTGTTTCCAAGTATATTGAAGGAAACGGCCTGGTCAGAGCCCGGACAGTAAACGAGTATGTCCGTCGAAAGGACATTCTTTTCGTTGTCAGTATGAACAAAAAGAATCTTGACTACAGGATCGTTCTTCATGGTTTCCTGAATTGGATCGACCCTTAGGGACATGGCAATGACAACGGAAACGGCAACAATGATCGCAAGGATCACAAGGAGAAATATTGCACTTTTTTTATCGCGCGACATGCTCATTTTATCTGGCTCCTGAGGCTTTCCTGAAATGCCACGCTTGAAGGAGCAATCTTCTTGCCCTGGGATTTCAGGTAATCCATATTCTCTTCAACTACAAAAAGGGTCAGTTCATTGAGGGACATGGCAAAAAGCCTTGCCCTGTATTCATCAGTTGAATGTTCCCTTCCAGGTTCTATTTTATCGGCGCTGTAGACAACCTTTGCCAGGTCGCAAATTCCTGCGCCACCGAATGTATGCAATGCAACGGCCTGAATGATTTCCTCGTCTTCAATGCCGAATTTGTTTTTCAAAAGTACGGCCGCAGCCCTACCGTGAAGAAGAGACGGCTTGAGTCTTTCAACCTCCGT
>JAUNCR010000058.1:488-8025 GCA_030526505.1 Spirochaetales bacterium | reverse complement strand
TCTTCCCCATCCTGAACTGCAAGTTCCTTCATTTCCTCTTCAGAAATGTTCTTGCAGATGTCGTGGGCAATTCCAGCAAGATAGCCTTTCTTTTCATCAAGGCCATAAAGACCGCACATGTATTCCGCAGTCTCTGCAACGCGCACGCTGTGTTCATAGCGGCTTTGTTTTTCTGCAGTTTCCGCATACTGCCGGATTTTCTCTATAAGTTCGTCAATATCCTTATTTTCCATAGATGTTTCCATCAACAATATACTTGAAAACTTTTTCCGGAACAAGGTATCTGAAAGGAAGCTTGCCTGCAGCCCTTGCCCTTATTTCCGTAGAACTTACTGCAAGAAGCTCATTGGAAAGAAAAACCGCATCCTTGAAAAGGGGTTCATCCTTAGCATCAAATTTTCCGCCGGCATTTTCAGAATAGGCCGCATAGTCGCCCTTGGCCCTGTTGGAAAACCGTTCATCTTCCTTTTGAACCGGCCTTTCCCCAAGAATCAAAGTACATTTTTCAGACAGTTCCCGTGCATTTTTCCAGAGATGAAAAGTCGCAAACTGGTCCCTTCCGATTACAAGACCGATTTTACCTTCAAGGACACCGGCATATTTTTTTTCAAGGTGGCAGATTGTATCCCAGGTATAGGAAGTTCCACCCCTTTCAATTTCGCAAGACTCAACTTCAAAGGAAGGATTGTCCTCAACAGCAAGGGAAACCATCTTCACCCTTTCTTCTGCAGAAAGAGGAAAGGCCATTTCCTTATGGGGTGCCTGAGCTGCAGGAACAAAAAGCACCCTGTCATAACCAAGGCCAATGACCTCGTCTGCAAGGGCCAGGTGTCCTATGTGGATTGGATTAAAGCTTCCGCCAAGAACAGCTATTTTCATTCCTACTATAATCCTCTGCGCCAGAAAAAGATCAGCCTTCGCTGCCTGGGAACTGAACTTCCATGGAATCGTCTACTGAACGGCCAGCCATAAAATCGCTCTTGGCAGGCTTTCCTTCAACATCCTTCTTTTCCGCATCCTTTGCTGCGTTCATTTTTTCAACAAGAGAAACAATGGCAAGCCTTGCTTCGTTCATGTTCTTGCGGGCCATAACTGAAACAGGAATGACCTTTATTTCGCTGTCACGGGCAGTAAGTTTTTCAACCACTTCCTGAGCCCTTTCCTCTGCACCTTCAACATCAATCTTGTTGCAAAGGACGATGCGAGGCTTCTTTGTAAGGTCGCCGCCAAAGCCTTCAAGTTCCTTCAAGAGAAGGTCATAGGCTTCAAGATAATTGTCGTCGCTGCAGTCAATCATGAAAAGAAGGCATGCAGTGCGGGAAATGTGCTTAAGGAACCTGATGCCAAGACCGGCACCTTCAGAGGCACCTTCAATGATTCCAGGAATATCCGCAATGATCAGATCTGTGTCCGTATCCACATGGAGTACACCAAGGTTCGGAATCTTTGTTGTAAACGGATACGGAGCAATCTTAGGCCTTGCGTTTGTAAAAAGGTCAAGAAGGCTCGATTTACCCGCATTAGGGAATCCTACAAGACCAACGTCGGCCATGACAGAAAGTTCCACGCGAAGTTCGCGAACTTCACCAGGTTCCCCCTTGTTTGCACGGCGAGGCGCCTGGTTTGTACTTGATTTGAAGTGAATGTTACCCCAGCCTCCGTTTCCACCCTTAAGGAATGTAAACTGCTGTTCTTCACTGTCTGTTGGAAAATCTATGATAATTTCGCCGGTTTCCTTGTCGCGGATAGTTGTTCCAGGAGGAACAGGAATAACCTTGTCCTCCCCATCCTTTCCGTATTTACCCCAGCTGTGACCGTCACTGCCATTTTGTGCCTTGAGGACAGGATGAAACCTTAAGTGAGCAAGAGTCCTCAAATTTTTCTTCACGCAGAAAATAATGTCTCCGCCGCGGCCGCCGTCTCCACCGTTTGGACCGCCGTTCGGAATGTACTTTTCACGGCGGAATGATGCACATCCGTTTCCGCCCTTTCCAGACTGAACTCTGATGGTTGCTTCGTCTGCAAACTGAATCATAAAAAAAATCCTTCCCGAAGGTATGCAAGATACCCAATAAAAAAAAGACCCGGCAAGAGATAAGTCAAGCCGGGCATTAGTTGTTCTGTTATCAGAAACTTAGTTAGCAGCTGTTGGTTCAACTGAAACGAACTTGCGGTTCATTCTTTCGCCGAACTTTACAACACCGTCAACTGTAGCAAACAATGTGTCATCGCCACCGCGCATAACATTGTTGCCCGGGTGAACACGAGTACCGCGCTGTCTAACGATGATAGAACCAGCTGTTACAGTTTCACCACTGAATCTTTTAACGCCCAAGTGTTTAGGGTTTGAATCGCGGCCGTTTTTAGCACCGCTTCCACCTTTAGTACGTCCCATTTTAATCCTCCGCCGTTAAAGAATAACGGACTAGTCTTCAGTTTTTTCCCGCAGGAGCACATGTTCAGGATATTGTTCGGATATGGACTTAAGCCCGCACCTTAAAAAATCTGCCATGCACTTTAAGCGCTCCGTGTTACCGGAACCCTTCTCTTCCACACTGAATGCGAGATTTCCGCGGGAAGATTTGTCAGTTTCGAGCACAACCCCGCTGGTTTCCATAAGCAGCTCAAGGACCGTGTTGAACAGAATAGATTCTGCCGCACAGACTATGTCGCCGCCCTTGTGACTGAAAGCCGCATGACCACTTGCATTGCAGCGCTTTATGCAGCCATCTCCATCACACACCAGTTCAACGGTTGTCATACCATTGCCTCAGGCAATTATGCTAAAACCACATCCTTAACAGTAACCTTAGTATACTGTTCGCGGTGACCATGGAAGCGGTGATAATCTTTCTTTGACTTGTACTTGAAAACAAGCACCTTGTCATCCTTAAATGATTCGCCAACTTCTACAACAACTTTTGCACCCTTAACATAAGGTGTACCAACAGAAACATTGGCACCGTCGCTTGTCATAAGCACAGTGTCAATTGTAACAGTATCTCCTGCCTTAGCATCGAGATGTGCTACATCAAGAACAGCGTCCTTTTCTGCCTTGTACTGATTGCCTTTAAATTCAACAATTGCGTACATTTTCTTACCTCTAAATAATTTTTGACCCCGAGGAGTAGCGGTCCCCGAAGGTTTCCTATAGCATACGACTTTATCAAATTTTTGGGCAACAGGTCAAGTTAAAATAGTGAAATTCTGTATAGGAAAAAGGATTTTTTTCATAAATTCCACGGAAAACGGCAGCCAGAGGCAAACAATCCAACAACCGGCAGGCTTTCGGCAGAAAAATAAAAAAACACCGGCAGGACATCAGCCAAGTTACCTGCCCTTGCAGTTTTCTACTATATTATATTTATCCCTCAATGGAAACCAGAAAATTTTAAAAATTCTTTTTCTCAAACTACTTGACACTTAAAATGAAATACATTATAAACTGTGCCCTTTTTTCATGCATATTGACATAAATTCGTATATTTATATAATGGTATATTATGAGCATTCAGTCGGACAAGGCCCTTGAAGAGGCTCTCAAACTCATAGAATCCTGTACATTCAGTCAACCGCTTGCGTTGCTTAAGGAAATCTTAAAGACAGAGTTGGGAAACAAAAGGCTTGTGTTCGCCATCAGATGCTGCGACTTCTGGGCAAAAACAGACGGTTCCATGGCGGGATCCACCTATTTTGAACAGGGGGAATGGCTTTTGGACCAGTGGAAGAAATTCCAGATGATCCTTGAATTTGCAGGTCCCGACTGCGAAAAAATCATCTATTCCTTCAAGAAGGGGATTTTCTCAAGGGCACTGGAGATTTACAGCCAGGCAAATGACGAAAAGGACACCAAATACAAGTCCGAAATATTGAGGAAGACAGGGCTCTGCTACAAGAAGCTGGGTTCCTACGAAATGGCACTCAGGTTCCTTATGGAAGCCAACGCTATGGTTCCGGGACAGGCTCAGCTCATAGCAGAAATGGCAGACTGCTACGCTTTTTACGGCGAAACAAAAAATGCAAAAATGCTTTTCAAAGAAGCTTTTTATATGGACGCCCGCAAGATAGACCTTACTTTCCTTGACTCCCCTCTCATCAGGGTTCTTGTGGAAAAGGTTGAAGATGCCGGCTATACAGGACAGGCCCTTTTGGAATGGATTCCGGTTTATGGAGTGATACTGGGGATCTTCAATGTAAAGAGGCAGCTTAAGTCAAAGGAAGTCCTGCACCTGAACCAGGAGATTTACTCGAAGGAAGGCGAAATAAAGGATGCCTCAAGCAACAAGGAAATCCTTAAGCCTCACCTCATAAACCTCTATTTCTGGCTCATAGACTACTATGTCCTGGAAAAGGACAGCATATCAAGGATCAACGAGGTTCTGCTGAAGCTTAAACTTCTTGACCCTGAAATCCACAGCCTCTATGTAAGATGACGGCTGGGGACCATTGAAAAAGGAAAAAATGGGGAGAAACCCAAAAATATATAGGAGCAAAGACTATGTCTGAAACACTTGAGAATTCAGTCCGCGAAATGCTTAAGGCTGAAACTTGGACACGCGCTGGTATCGCAAACTTTACTAATTCTAACCTTGCTGAACTTTTCAGCACACTTGAACAGGCACATGCAGAAGCAAGCGAAAATGCCATCAAAGATATCTGTGATGAACACCTCATCCATTCAAGAGACAGCATCATTGCCCTTTTCTTCTCCGGAATGATTGCACTCCGCAGCGGTTCCGTAGACACAACTTCACTTACTTCCCTTTTTGAAATCTTTGAAAACAACCACAAGGAAAACCTGGTTGAAGAAGTATGCAACACAATTCTCGACAAGGATCCTAACAGCAAGCTTGCCCTCAGAAAGATGGCGGAACTCAACAAGAACGACGACAACAAGGTTTGCGAAATCTACGAAAAGCTCATCAAGCTTGATTTCGAAGACCCTGAACTTCCTAGATTCCTTGCAGACTACTATGCAAAGCAGCAGAACCAGGAAGCTGCAATCAGCTATTACAAGAAGGCTCTCCTCCGCTACATTGCAGCAAAGAACCTTCCAATGGCAAAGCCAGTATGGTCGACACTTGCAAAGATGAGGCCAGAAGACATCGACTTCTTCCTCCACACACAGAGAAAGATTGCCAAGACAATCAGCAAGGAAAAGTCAGCTGCCCTCCTCCAGGAAATCTACCAGTACTACAAGGACACAGCAAAGTGGGACACAGCAATCATGCTCCTCAAGATCATTCTTGAAATCGACAGCAAGGATGCTGATGCTCGCCGTGAAATCACAGCCTGCTACCGCGAAAAGTATGCAAGCAACGCACATGTTGACGAATACATCCGCTCATCAAACCTTTCCCTTTCAGTACGCAATGTATTCGAAGCAATCAACGACTTTGAAAAGCACATTGCTTTTGCCGCAGGTCACTGGGTATTCCACAGAACTTGGGGTACAGGAAAGATCGTAAAGCAGGAAGGCGACGAACTCGTAATCAACTTCGGAGCAAAGACAGGATCTCACAAAATGTCGCTCAAGATGGCAGTAGAATGCCTCCAGCCTCTTGAAAAGGACCACATCTGGGTTTACAAGAAGACTGTAAAGAAGGCTGAACTTGCAGAAAGAATCAAGAACGATCCTGAATGGGCACTCAAGACAATCATCAAGAGCTTCAACAACAGCTGTGATGAAAAGCGCATCAAGGCAGAAATCGTTCCATCAATCCTTGAACCATCAAAGTGGACAAGCTGGCACGCAAAGGCACAGAAAGAACTTGCAAAGCCAATCTTCGGTGTTAATCCAAACAACATCAACGAATATACAGTTCGCGACAAGGAAATGACAAAGCAGGAACGCCTTGCCAACGAATTCAAGGCAGAAAAGGAATTCTTCAAGAGAATCGACATCATGGTTCGTTACCTTACAGAAAACGACGATCCTACAGACGAACAGTTTACAGAAATGTTCACATACTTTGCAGGATACCTTAAGTCTGCAACTACAGTTAACGAACAGACAGTTGCATCTTACCTTGTTGTGGAAGAAATCAAGAAGAGAATCTCTGCTTTTGAAAACCCTGCAAAGTTTACATTCGCACAGCTTTACGGAGACATCGAAAAGCCAGCCGACATGTACACAAAGCTCAAGGATTCTAAGAACACACACCTTAAGTCTGCTTTCCTCAACGAAATCAAGCTGCTTACAAAGTGGGACGACGAATACATCCGCCTCTTCCCTAGCGTACTCGACAAGAGACTCCTTGAAGAAATCGTTGCCGCAGACAAGAAGGACAAGGTTGTTCGCCTTGTTCAGGACTGCTTCAACGATTACCGCACAAACAGAAATGCAGTTACATACTTCATCGACGAATGTCTTTCTGACGAATGGTTCAAGGACGCTGCAATTCCAGAAGAAAAGCAGCTTGTTACCCTCGTAAACATCATTTCTACATGTTTCAAGGAAATTGAAAACCATGTAAACACAACAGAAAACAAGAAGACAATCAAGGCTGCTTCTACACTCCTCTTTGCTAGAAAGGTTGGAGACGAAGTTAAGAATGTAATGCTCGACTACATGCTCTCGGGTTCAACAGAAACAATGAGCCGCATGTACACAATCGTAAATGATGTTGCAAGCCTTGACCCTTCATACAAGGCCCAGCTCAGAAACGGCATCCTCAGCAAGGTGCCTGAATTCAAGTTCCAGGAAGCAGAAACAAAGCAGGAAGCTACAAGCGCCCTCATCGTTACTGCTGCAAAGCTCGAAGAAAAGAAGGCCCTTGCAGAAGACATCGAAAAGAACCAGCTGCCTAAGATTGCTGCAGAAGTTGCAGAAGCAAAGGAAAAGGGAGACCTTAAGGAAAACGCCGAATACATCGAAGCAAGAAAGGCTCAGTCCCTCCTCAACCAGCAGCTTGCAAAGCTCAAGGAAGAACTTGTTCGCGCAACAGTATTCGACCCTTCGACAGCAACAAACTCTTATGTTTCATTCGGTACAACAGTTACAATTCAGGACAACCTGGACAACAAGGAAATCGTTTACACAATCCTTGGACCATGGGAATCAAACTTTGAAGAAGGAATCATTTCTTACCTTTCTCCATTGGGAAATGAACTCCTGAACATGAAGGTTGGTGAAAACAGAAAGTTTACAATCAACGACATGCCTCGCGACATTACAGTAAAGGCTATCGTTATTGCAAAATAATCTTATGAACTGAAACAGGGAATGCCATTCCGACTGCCAAAAGCTTTTGGAATGGCATTTTTTTTATGGGTTGGAAAAATGGCACCATCAATTGAAAAATACAGGCAGATAACTCGAAACATAGGGGTTTTGTGCGACTACACGAATGTGGGGGTCATAAGCACTCCCCGGGGACTTTACCTTATGGATCCGGGCGGAACGGTGGAAACCGGAAAGGAAATCATAGATGCACTTTCAAAACTTTTCCCAGGAAAAGAAGTGGAAGGGATATTTCTGACCCATGCCCACACAGACCACACTTAAGATCAGCAGAAATTGATCTGCCATTTCCAT
>JAUNCR010000058.1:0-478 GCA_030526505.1 Spirochaetales bacterium | reverse complement strand
CGGGGTTCCTCCCATCCTTGAAACTTTCAGTTCCACAGTGTATGCGGGGAAAACCACGGCCTGCTTTCTTGAAGTTCCAGAGGCTATCGGCTACATATATTCGGGCTCAAAGCCAGGAAAGGAAATGGGCGCAAAGGAATTCGTCATGGATGATGCAGTAAAGACCGACATCATCCTTGCAGACGGCGAGGAAGTTGACCTGGGATCCGTCATCGTAAAGACCATGGACATTCCAGGACACTGCCCTGGAATGACAGGTTTCATCGTTCATGACAAGGAGGAAAGCAAAAAGGCTTTCTTCCTGGGTGATGCCTTTTTTGGAATGAAGATGCTTTCAAAAATATGGATCCCATTCATCCTTTCGCCAAAGGAATTCAGGAATTCCATAGAAAAAATAGAAAGGACTTCTTCGGATTTCTATGTACCGGCACACGGCGAGATTTCCACAATGGAAACTGCAGGCTGCGTTGCGGAACAC
>JAUNCR010000057.1:15413-17412 GCA_030526505.1 Spirochaetales bacterium | reverse complement strand
AATCATTTTTATGTTTATTTGTTAAATAATAAGTTTTTTAGAAATATTATAATATAAACTTAATTGTATAATTAGTTTTAATATTAATAAAAAATTATTTTCATAGAAAGTAGGTAATAAAATTGAAAATTATTTGTTGCGATGATGAATAAAATCTCCTTCAGTATCATAAGAATCTTCTTCTTTCCATGGATGAAGTTACTGATGTATATGATTTTTCCTATGCAGAAGATGTCCTTGAATTTGCAGAGAACAACAGGGATGTGAATGTTGCAATCCTTGATATAAACCTTCCTGTTATGAACGGAATTGAGCTTGCCGAAAAACTCAAGGAATCCATTCCCGACATCAGAATCATTTTCATTACCGGCTATTCGGAATACAAGACTGAAGCAACTGCCAACGGTTGCAGCGGCTATCTTACGAAACCTACAAATGTAGATGAGATCAAAAAAGAACTTTCCTATGTAATGCAGGAAATAAAGGCTTCTTCCGCAGAAAAAATCAGGGTTCAGTGCTTTGGGAATTTCGATTTGTTCATAAACCAGAAACTTGTAACCTTCAGCCTTTCAAAGGCAAAGGAATTGCTTGCATATCTTGTTGACAAAAGGGGGTCAACCGTAAATGGCGGTGAACTTTGTGCAGTTCTCTGGGAAAACAACGAGGATGACGGCAAGAACAAAAACAACCTTAGGCATTGCTGGATGGCACTCAAGCAAACTCTTGAAAGTTTTGGTGCACAGAACATGCTGAAAAAAGGCTGGAACTGTTACGGAATCGATGTAAATGCTTTCTGGTGCGATGCCTACGAATTTGAAAAGGGCGACGTTCAGGTAATCAATTCCTACAAGGGTGAATACATGAACCAGTACAGCTGGGCGGAAAACAGCAAGAGCATTTTCTGCAGGAAAGACTGAACGGAAAAAGTTTTCTTCTTTATGAGGGGGGTATTATATGGTGCAGGGATTGGGTGTCTGTATAGCTTCGTTTGCTATTTTCATTACATACATAGCCTTTGGTTTGATGTCTCCCCGTAATAAGAGCAAGAAGGTAGTTCTGCCTCCTCTTGGACTTCTGTTCTGTCTGATTCATTACGCTTTGGAACTGATGATGCTCTACGGCTTTTTTGAAACTTACATTGCCAAGGCTGCCGCCCGTTCTCTGTGGGTGCTTACAGCCTTTGGTATAACAGGTGTTTTTTACTTGCAGAATGCCGGTTTTATGAATAATCCTGAAGTAATCGGAAAAAAACTTTCAATCGCTGCATATACGGCCCTTGTTTCGGTAGTTCTCTTTACATTCAATGCCTTTGCTTCATGTATAAGAAAGCAGGGGTATATCCAGGACAGTTTCAGGTTTGTTGAGCTCACGGAAATACTGATCCATGTCATTGTCATCGGCCTTCTCATTTTTTACAGAAATCAATATAGCAGGAAAATTTTTACGCTTCTTCTTTCGGGTCTTTTGTTATATTTTTTCTGCTGGGTTTCATGCATTCTTATCTATGCATTCAAAATTGAATCCCATTATTATTATGTAAGGGAGCTGAATCCAATTGCAATAGCAACCATGGTGCAGATCTGCATTCAGTTTTTTGTATTCTATAAATGTGGTTTACGGAAAACTTTTTGAAAACAGAATTAAGCTTGAGCATTCCTTGATCAGTGTTTCCCAGTCTCAGATTCAGCCGCATTTTGTAAACAATGTACTTTACAATATCAAGGTGCTTTATCAGTCAGATCCAGAAAGGGCAGAGAGGATGCTGGATAATCTTTCCAAATTTCTGAAAGGAAACAAGGATGCCTTTGATACGGTTTCTCATCATCCTTTTGAAAGGGAACTTGAACACATTGAATGCTATCTTGAAATTGAAAAGGAACGGTTTGATAATATTTCCGTCGTGTATGACATTGGTGTGAAGAATTTTTCTGTTCCGCCTCTGACACTTCAGCCTATTGTAGAAAATGTAATCCTTCATGCGTTTGAAAACACGAAATCA
>JAUNCR010000057.1:13519-15389 GCA_030526505.1 Spirochaetales bacterium | reverse complement strand
GTGAGAGCAAAAAAATCAGGCGGAACCATAACAATCTCCACGTGGAAAGATGAAGGAAAAATCTATATTTCAGTCAAGGATGACGGAAAAGGTTTTGACATGACAAAGCCAAAGGATACGAAAAGAAAGCATCTTGGAATCGAGAATACAAAGTTCCGCATTGAAAAAATCTGCAACGGAACCCTTGATGTAAAAAGCATCGTGAATGCCGGAACTGAAGTTTTGATTTCAATTCCTGTCTCCAATCAGTAAAGAGTTCATTTAATCCTGTAGAATTCATTTTACATTTTTTTCCCGTAGTGGTATTATTTTTTTGTGAACTTTAATAAACTTAAGTTTTTTAAGTTCTACTTTATTTTTTTTATCTTCAAGAGGTACTTTTATGGCAAAAGACATCGACTGGGGCAACTTGCCTTTCGGCTACATGGAAACAAGCAAGAGCTTCGTAGCAAACTGGAAAGATGGTGCTTGGGATGAAGGAACTCTTACTTCTGACCACACAATCACAATGAGCGAATGCGCCTGCGTCCTTCAGTATGCACAGACATGTTTTGAAGGACTTAAAGCATATACAACTTCTGACGGAAAGGTCGTTACATTCAGACCTGACCTTAACGCTGACCGCATGGCAGACAGCTGTACTCGCCTTGAAATGCCTGTTTTCCCAAAGGAAAAGTTCATTCAGGCTGTAAAGGATGTTGTAAAGGCAAATATTGACTGGGTTCCACCTTATGGTAGCGGTGCAACACTTTACATCCGTCCATTCATGTTCGGTTCGAATGCAGTTATTGGTGTTAAGCCTGCAACTGAATTCCAGTTCCGTATCCTTGTAACTCCAGTAGGACCATACTTCAAGGGCGGCGTAAAGCCAATCAAGGTTCGTATTTCTGACCGCGATCGTGCAGCACCTCACGGAACAGGTGACATTAAGGCTGGTCTTAACTACGCAATGTCACTTTACAATATCGTTGATGCACACAAGTGCGGATATGCAGAAAACATGTATACAGACCCTGCAACACATACATATATTGAAGAAACTGGTGGAGCAAACATCCTTTTCGTAGACAAGAAGGGTACCCTCATTACTCCAAAGTCAGGTTCAATCCTTCCTTCAATCACACGCCGTTCTTTGATTACTGTTGCTAAGGACATCCTTGGAATGAAGGTAGAAGAACGCCCTGTAAACAAGAAGGAACTGAAGAAGTTCGTTGAATGCGGTCTTTGCGGTACAGCAGCCGTTATTTCTCCAATCGGACAGATTGATGACCACGGAAAGTCAATCATGCTTCCAAGCGGAATGGAAAACATCGGGCCTGTTATGCAGAAGCTTCGCGAAACATTGACAGGCATCCAGATGGGAACTGTTAAGGGACCAGAAGGCTGGGTTGTTGAAATTCAGTAATTACAGTTTTCACTGAGAGTTTTTATGTTTTTTTTCGAAGAAAAAATGACGCGGACGCGGCAAATAAAAACTCTGGTTAAAAAAAATGGTGTCTTCTTATAGATACCATTTTTTTTATACTTTTTCCAGAACAAAGAGGAATTCGTTTACGTGGATGTCGCGGTTTTTAAGGTTGCGGCTGCCGCGGAAGGTGTTGTATTCGATTTCTACGGTCTTTACCTTGCCGTATTTCTTGAGCATGTTCTTCATCTCGTCAAATTCTATGAATCCTTCGCTGTTATAGGAAACAATTGTATATTTTGCATCCAGATTTGCGATGATTTTGTCCATGGAGTCCAATGCGTAGGCCTTTTTGTTGAATTTTGACCTGTTCCAGTTGCACGGAATGCCCGAAACCTTGCTGAGCTTTACATCCGGAATGGCGTTGTCCGCTATGAGGTTCAGCATGAAGTAGTTTGAGCCGTA
>JAUNCR010000057.1:11874-13509 GCA_030526505.1 Spirochaetales bacterium | reverse complement strand
TGGTTGTAAGGCGGATCAAGGTATGCAATGTCGATTTTCTTCAATTCCGCCGAAAGTTCAACTGTATCTTTCTGAAAAAGTTGCATTTTGCTTGAATAGTTGCTGAAAACTGGCACCGGAAGTTCAACCTGGCCCATTATGCGTGTAAGGGCGTTTTTCCCGGTTCCTCCAAAGCATCCGATGCCTGTCTTTTTGTCCTTGTAGAAGCCTTTGAAGACTCCGCTTGTGTTTACGTGGATGCTGGCTTCCGTTAAAAGAGGTGCAAGAAAGAAATTCCTGTATTCTTCATCAACTTTTTCTATCAATTTTCTGTAAGTGTCGATTCTTTCGGCATTTTCGCGGGTGTAAAAGGCCCTTTCGCCGGCTTTTATGTCGTTTGTGTCCTTTGGGGCGTAGTTTTCGCAGATGATTCCCGGAGTTTTTACCTCAAAAAATTCTTTTTCCAGGACATTTCTAAGATCAAAATACCTGTCGGCATCAAAATCACGCCTGTTGAAAAGGTAGCAGGAATTGAGGATACGGCTGTAGTTTTCAAGGTCATTGGCGATTACCAGGGAAGAGTGCTGCTTGAGCATGCGGGCAACGATACCGCTTCCGGAAAAAAGGTCGGCGGTAACAAGCTTTTTCTTGTTGAGTTTTGCCTTTATGAGTTCAATTTCCTTCTGAATGTACCCGATGAGGATTCGTTTGTTTCCTATATAGGTGATTATCTGGGTCGTAAGGAAGTCGTTGTTTTCCGCCATGCCGTCAGTATAGAGATAAAATGAAAAAAAAGCAATTTTGAACTTTTCCCTGCGGTATCAGGAATTTTGGGGGTAATTCTTGATTAAACAGCGGGGACAGACCCCTAAATAATGCTTCACGAATTGCCCTGCAATTCGTGTGACGAAAGTTAGGGGAGTTTGGGCATCTATAAAGCAAATGCTTTCGTCAGGGACAGCCCCCTAAAACCATTGAAAATAGATATTTTTACCTATATAATTGTAAAAATAGGAATATTGTATGGAAAATAATTCACTTGGAAACATCACATCGCTTAAACCTGTTGTAAAACCTATCCGCATGGGTATTGATGTCGGATCCACAACCGTTAAGGTTGTTGCTTTAGGTGACAATGATGAACTCCTTTACGGAGCATATGAACGCCATCGTGCAGACATCCGCAATACAATCATTGCAGTTGTAAATAAAGCTTTTGATACGTTGGAAGGTCTTTTCCCTCAGAAGGAAAACCAGACTGTAAGTGTAAAGGTTACTGGATCGGGAGGTCTTTCCGTTTCCCAGTGGCTCAACATTCCTTTCATCCAGGACGTTGTTGCGGCAACTACAGCTGTACGCAAAATCATTCCGCAGACTGATGTTGTCATCGAACTTGGTGGTGAAGATGCCAAGATTACATATTTTAAAGGCGGCGTAGAACAGCGCATGAACGGAACTTGTGCCGGCGGTACAGGTGCCTTCATTGACCAGATGGCAGCTTTGCTTGAAACAGATGCTTCTGGCCTTAACGAACTTGCCCGCGGTGCAACAACAATCTATCCGATTGCTGCCCGTTGCGGTGTTTTTGCAAAGACAGACGTTCAGCCGCTCATCAACGAAGGTGCAAGAAGGGAAGACATTGCCGCATCTATTTTC
>JAUNCR010000057.1:6030-11864 GCA_030526505.1 Spirochaetales bacterium | reverse complement strand
GGCTGTTGTTTCCCAGACAATTTCGGGACTTGCCTGCGGTAAACCAATCAGGGGGCATGTTGCATTCCTCGGTGGGCCTTTGCACTTCCTTGACCAGCTCCGCGAACGCTTTGTTGTTACCCTCAAACTTAAGGAAGACGAACAGATTGTTCCTGAAAACAGCCAGCTTTTCGTTGCATCCGGTGCCGCCTATTCTGCAGAAAGGGAAATCAAATGGGTAAATGCTAAGGGTGAAGATGCACCTGCCGTATTCCCGACAATAAAGGAATTCCGTGCAAGCCTTACAAATCTTGTAGGGGCTGAAATGCAGGAAGTTCAGCGTCTTGAGCCTTTATTTACTTCTCAGGCTGAACTTGATGAATTCAACCAGAGGCATTCAACTGAAAAGGCTCTTGTAGGTGAACTTGATAAGACTGAAGGTCCTGTTTTCCTTGGCCTTGATGCAGGTTCTACAACTACAAAGGCAGTCCTTACTGATACAAAGGGAAGAATCCTCTGGCGTTTCTATGATGTTAATGCCGGAAATCCTGTTGATCTTGCCGTAAAGGTTCTTAAAAAGCTTTATTCAATTCTTCCTGAAAAATGCTATATAGCCCGTGCCGTTTCTACAGGTTACGGTGAAGCATTGTTCCAGGCAGCCCTTGGCGTAGATGCAGGTGAAGTTGAAACAATCACCCACTATCGCGCCGCAGATTTCTTTGTTCCTGGCGTAGAGTTCCTTCTGGATATCGGTGGTCAGGACATGAAGTGTCTCCGCATGAAGGACGGTGCCATCGTAAGCATCCAGCTTAACGAAGCCTGTTCTGCAGGATGTGGTTCCTTCCTTGATAACTTTGCCCGCACCATGGGTATGAGCGTCCAGGAATTTTCAAAGATTGCCCTTATGGCAAAGAAGCCTGTAGACCTTGGTACCCGCTGTACAGTATTCATGAACAGCCGCGTTAAGCAGGCACAGAAGGAAGGTGCTGAAGTTGCAGACATTTCTGCGGGGCTTTCTTATTCCGTAATCAAGAATGCACTTTTCAAGGTAATCAAGCTTCGCCGTGCAAGTGAAATCGGTACAAAGGTTGTAGTTCAGGGTGGTACATTCTTCAACGACGCTGTTCTTCGTGCCTTTGAAAAGATTGCCGGTGTAAATGTATACAGGCCTGATGTTGCAGGTCTCATGGGTGCCTATGGTAGTGCCCTCATTGCTCAGGACCAGTGGGAAGACCTTCGCCGTCCAAAGCCAGATGATCCAGACCAGACGCCAAAGTTCGTCAAGTCAAACATTGCTACAGTTGATCAGCTTGAAAACTTCAAGGTTGAACTTGAACTCAAGCGCTGCGGTAAGTGTTCAAACAACTGTCTCCTTACAATCAATACATTTATTGCTGGTGAACGCCGCAAGTTCATTACAGGAAACCGCTGTGAACGCGGTGCAGACATTGAAGAATCTTCTGCAGATAAGGCAAAGCTTGTTGACGCTAGCAACAAGGCAAATACAAAGGGGGCAGACGAAGATAACGAAAAGCTTCCAAACCTCTTTGAATGGAAGTACAAGAGGCTCTTCAGCTATGTACCTCTTAAGGCAGAGGATGCACCAATGGGAGATGTCGGTATTCCTCGTGTCCTCAACATGTATGAAAACTATCCTTTGTGGTTTACATTCTTTACAAAGCTTGGATTCCGCGTAAAGCTTTCTCCTAGATCAAGCCGTGCAATCTACGAAAAGGGACTTGAAACAATTCCTTCAGAATCAGTTTGTTACCCAGGAAAAATTTCTCACGGTCATGTGGAAAGCCTTCTTCAGCAGGGTGTAAAGTTTATTTTCTATCCTTGTGTTCCTTATGAAAAGCAGGAAGATCCGGGGGCTGGAAACCACTACAACTGTCCTATCGTCACAAGCTATCCTGAAGTTCTCCGCAACAATGTTGATCGCCTAAGACAGGACGATACAATTTTCTTCATGAATCCGTTCCTTCCTATCTATGACAAGGATCGTCTTGCAGTACGCCTCTTTGAAGAGATGACAAAGAAGTTCCCTAAGCTTACAAAGAAGCAGATTACAGATGCTGTTGAAGCTGCTTGGGCAGAACAGGAAAAGTTCAAGAAGGAAGTTCAGGAAAAGGGTGAAGAAGCTCTTGAAGAGACAATCACTCGCGGCGGCAACGGTATCGTTCTTGCTGGTCGTCCATATCACCTTGATCCGGAAATCAACCACGGTATTCCAGAAATGATCAATGGTCTTGGAATGGCTGTATTTACAGAAGACTCTGTTGCTCACCTTGGTTCCATCGAAAGACCATTGCGCATCATTGACCAGTGGTCATACCACAACAGACTTTACCGTGCCGGTGTATTCGTAAGCGGCATGGCAAACATGGAACTCGTTCAGCTTACATCTTTCGGTTGCGGTCTCGATGCCGTTACTGCAGATCAGGTTGACGAAATCATGAAGTCTAAGAGCCGCATGTACACCCTCATCAAGATTGACGAAGGTTCAAACCTTGGTGCAGTTCGTATCCGCATCCGCTCTCTCATCGCAGCCGTTCGTGCCCGTGAAAGAAACAGAACAAAGCTTACGGTGAAGTCTGCCGCCTTCAAGCGCCAGGTGTTCACAAAGGAAATGAAGTACAAGCATACTATCCTTGCACCTCAGATGAGTCCAATTCACTTCAGGCTCGTTCAGCAGGCCTTCAGGTATTCGGGATATGATTTCGTTGTACTTGATGCCGTTGACCCAATGGCAATTGAAACAGGGCTCAAGTATGTAAACAACGATGCCTGCTATCCTTCAATCCTTGTTGCGGGGCAGATGATCGCAGCCCTTCAGAGCGGCAAGTATGATGTAAACAAGACAAGCCTTATGGTAACTCAGACAGGTGGTGGATGCCGTGCTACAAACTACATCGGATTCATCCGCCGTGCCCTTGCTGATGCAGGTCTTTCACAGGTTCCTGTAATTTCCTTGAGTGCACAGGGCTTTGAAAGCAATCCTGGCTTCAAGATTACACCAAGCCTTTTGATCCGTGCCATGAGATCCCTTGTTCTCGGAGACCTTTTGATGCGCGTCCTTTACAGGACCCGCCCTTATGAAAAGGTACCTGGTAGTGCCAATGCCCTCTATGAAAAGTGGAACGGCAAGTGCGAGCTTTCATTGAAGTCTCTTTCTCACTTCAAGTTCAGGAGAATCATTAAGGGAATTGTCCGCGACTTTGACAGGCTGCCTCTTGTTCCTGTAAAGAAACCTAGGGTTGGTGTAGTAGGTGAAATCCTCGTTAAGTTCCACCCTACAGCCAACAACGACATTGTAAATGTAATCGAAAGGGAAGGTGCAGAATGCGTAATGCCTGACCTTATGGACTTCTTCTTCTATACATTCTCTACAGGCATCTTCCGCCATCAGGAACTTGCTTTCCCTAAGGAAGCTGAAAAGAATGCCCGCCGCCTTGTTTCAATGCTTGAACTTTTCCGCGGCTACATGAAGAAGCAGCTTAGAAAGAGCCATCGCTTTGAACCTCCTCACTTGATCTACGACATGATGAAGGGTGTAGACGACATCGTTCAGCTTGGAAACATTACCGGTGAAGGCTGGTTCCTTACTGCAGAAATGGTAGAGCTCATCCACAGCGGTTGTCCTTCCATTGCCTGCGTTCAGCCTTTCGCCTGTCTTCCAAACCATGTTACAGGTAAGGGCATGATCAAGGAACTTCGCCGCAGATATCCTGAAGCAAACATTTCTGCCGTTGACTATGATCCGGGTTCAAGTGAAGTAAACCAGCTTAACCGCCTTAAGCTTTTGCTGTCAAATGCTCCTGTTGGTAAGCATCCTGATGAAGAAGCAGATGGAATGGTTCACGGTCCTGACAAGTCGGTTGTAAAGCCTGAAATTCAGCTTGCGGAAGGTGCCGCTCAGTTTGTTGATCCGGAGCCTGTTGCAATGAAGGATGCACCGGCAAGCAATTAATCTGAAACTTTTTTGTCGGTGTGTTGTTATAATAATAAAAGCTGGCTCTGGAATCTTCCGGTTTCAGAGCCTCCATCTAGTGAATGCTTATGAAAAAGTTATTGTTGAATTTAATTTTTATAGCCCTTGGATTTTCTGCCTTTGCTGACTACAACAGCTACGATATTCCTGACTCTGCAGAAATCAGGCGGTCTATAGTTGAATCCTGGCTTACACCTGACCTTGAAACCCTTAGAAATTACAAGGAACAGTTCAAGGACAACAGGGTAGGCGTTACCTATCAGATTCGTCTTGAAGAAGACGACGAGGAATTCTGCGTTGTCGTTGCTCCCCGTTCGGAAATCGACATCAACATGATAAACGGTGACACTGTAAAAACAGTAAGGGCTGCCGTATATCCAAAGGGAGCTGCAGGAAGCTGGATTTTGTATCGCAGCAAAAACAAGGGGCTTCCTTTGCGCGTGGAATATTACTTCAATCAGGACACTGATGTTTACCTTCAGTTCAGGCCGGAAGGCAACAAAACCTATGCAGACCTTTTGATCTGCGGTTCCTATGCGGCCCGTTCCGTTCTTGTTGGAGTTCCTTTCAGCAGGCTTTATACGGCTTCCTTCCAGGAAGTTAAGAACTGGACAAAGAAATCCCTTCCTTGGGACAAGGTGACAGTCCTTAAGAATCAGTATACAAACACCCTCATAATGGCAGGTACAATCCGCAATAATCTTGAATCCTTCAGTTTCATGGATGATGCAAGCTACGATGAACATGGAAAACTCAAATCCATTTTCACAGGAAAGGATATTGCCGTTAAGGATGAAGACGGAAACCCTGTTTCTGCAGAAGTCCTTAAGAGCAGGCATTTCCTTTCCGGTGCCGGATTCCTCAAGTGGATCGTTGACGGAATCGTTGAACCTTACCGCGGATACGGTACATCCATCCAGCAGCTTACAGTTCCTACAATGGAATTCAATTCTGTTGGAAAGAACGGCGTAATGTCTCAGGACTGGAACCTTACCTTCAGCCTTGACTGGTGCAGAAACCTTGCAACGGAAGCATATCAGATCCGTTCCAGCAGACGGGCAGACTACAAGTCGGCGGGCCTTGATGTAAACGGCAATTATTTTGCTTCTGAAATCAATGACGGAAAAATCGTCAATTCAACAGGCTACCTTAAGAACACCGGATATTCGGCAGACCACCTGAAGTCAATGCTTTATGTTCTTGCCGTAACTGAACCTGAATGGTTCTATCTTGGTGCCATCAGACAGGGCTCTGCAATTAAGGCAGATGACCTTGTTTTCAATAACTGTGTAGTATTCTTTCCTTATTTCGACAGAAACGGAAAATTCGGCTGTTTCATTTTTGAACAGGGCGAAGAAATCTCAATGGACAAATTCCTTGAAAAATACAGCGGAGCTTATGTACATCTCGAAAGAGTAAAAGCAACTGAGGCATTTTTCCCTTATGAAAAAAAATAAAACAAAAGAAATTACTGCAGTTGTGTCTGCTTTGTTCCTGGCATCTGCCCTTGCATTTGCCGGACCTGCAGATTCAGCTTCCGGTGACTCCTGGATTTTTTCAGAAATCGTTACTGCATATTCAGGAGCCGCCTATCCTTCCGTAATTGAACACGCAGACAATCTTGTTCAAAATTATCCCGATTCAATCTACTGTCACAAGGCACTTCTTTATAAGGGTGAAAGCCTTTGTTTCCTTGGAAGAAATGCCGAAGCCGAACCTGTGCTTTCAAGGGCTTCCGGAAGTGATGATGTGGATGTTCAGGTCATGTCCCTCTATTGGCTTGGAAGGTCAGAACTTGCCCAGAAAAAAAATGGACAGGCCCTTAAGTCTTTCTATAAGTGCTGTGAAATATCGAGTGCAAAAA
>JAUNCR010000057.1:0-6020 GCA_030526505.1 Spirochaetales bacterium | reverse complement strand
GCTAATTAACGGAGATTTGGTATGAAAATAAATATATCGAGTGCAAAAAAGATTTCAAGAAAATCCGAGCACTACTACAACATGGCCCTTTATTATGGTGGAAAAACCTATTTCATATCTGAAGAATATGAAAAGTGCATTCCAGTATTTGAATCCGTGGTTTCAAGAGGCGAAAGCTATCCTGTGGATTCCTACTCGGATTCCTTTGTGATGCTTTTTGAAAGCTACCTGCAGGTGCAGAAATATAATTCCCTCATTTCACTTTATAAAAAGACACCGGAGATGAAGGGGTGTCCTCTTTCAAATCTTTATGCGGAACTTTCCCTTCTTGCATCCAGTGCCTATGAAAAAAACGGCGATTACAAGAATGCCTGGGTTTGCTGTACAAAAGCCTTTGGCAGTACGGATGAAAGTGTTTCCACGGAGGCTTTCAGAACTGCCTACAGAATATCGGGTCCCTATGAAAAGCAGACGGGAAAAAGTACAGCCCAGGTTTTTGATGGGCTTTCAGAAAGATTCTCTTCCAATCCTGAACTCCTTGCCGAATTCTGGACTAGGGTTGCAACAGACTGCTTTGAAAACGGGGACTATGAAAACACAGTCTCCTACTTCAACAGGGCGGAAAAATATGACCGCAATAAAAAATATGCGTCCCTGATTTCCCTTTACCGTGCAAGGCTTAAGGGAAATACACTTGAACTTGTTGGCAAGGTTGATGAAGGCAATGAACTGTATGCAGATTATGAAGCGGCTTTTGCTGAGCAGTATGCCCTTATAGGAGACTGGTCCAACTGTTACAGCCACGGTAAAAATGCCTATGACAGGCTTAAGCCAAACGATGATGCAAACCTTTGCCGCAAGGCTGCATATTATTATGCCATGGGGCTCCTTAACTGCGGAAAAATCATGGAAGCGGAAAATGTCCTTGATGAAGGTAAAGTTTCCTTTAAAAAAGGAGAGCCTTTCCATGACGGAAAGCAGAAGCTTCTTGCCCGATGCTATGCCATGTCCGGAAGGGAAAAGAAGGCCATGGAAATTTACGGAGGCCTTAATCTTTCCGGTGATGAAATTACCGATTATGCAAAGGTTCTTTTTTCCTGCGGTTATCTTGCCCAAAGCAAAAGGGAAGGCCTCAGGTCAAACACTGCTGAAGGAAAATACATAGCGGCCCTTTCCTGCTTTAACCTGAAGGAATGGAAAAATGCCGAAGAACTTTTTTCCGGCTACCTTGAAACAAACCCAAAGGCCAACAGGGGGCATGCGGTTTTCTATCTTGGCTACTGCCAGTACAAGCTTGGAAAGCCATCTGCTTGCGATACCCTTGAAAAATTCAGCAGTCTTTTTCCTGGTCATTCCCTTTGCTATAATGCTGCAATGGTGTGTGCCAATTCTTCCATCGCTGCGGGGAATTTTAAAAAGGCCATTGAGCAGTCGTCCCTTGCCATTGATCTTGCAGGAAATGACGGGGAAAAAGAAAATGCAATAATGCTTAATTCTTCAGTCTATGCTGACTCTGGAAACCTGGATAGGGCAGTTGCAGTTCTTTCGCCTTATGTGAAGGCTTCCACTGATTTTGGAATCTACTGCAGGTACGAGACAGCCTTGCTTTATGCCCGCGCCGGAAAAATAAACGAAAGCGACAGATACTTCAATGAATTAAGGACTAAATGCCCTTCTTCAAAATATGCTGAGGAAAGTTCCTACAGAAGGGCTGAACTGTTCTATTCTGCGGAAAAGCACAGGGAAGCAATCCTTCGTTTTGAGGAATACAAGAAATCCTATCCAAAGGGAACATTCTATGAAGGTGCCCTTTTTTATTGTGCCGACAGCCAGAGGAAAAGCGGGGATTCAAGCGGAGCCATCCTTTCATACGAACTCCTTCTTTTGGAATACCCAAAATCTTCCTATGCCCATGCGGCTTCAAAAAATCTTGTGGGGCTTTACAGGGATTCCGGCAATTATTCCAAGGCAATGGAAAGCTGTAAGAAAATGCTTTCGTCTGCAATGAATGATGACCAGAAAAATGATGCAAGAAAAGAAATGGAATCCCTTTCGGTTCTTGCTGAATCTGGTGACGATCCTAAGGCTATGCTTTCAAAAAAATATGAATCCCTTGGAAAGCACAGGACTGTGGAAGGACGCATTGCCGGCACCGAACTTGCAGAATTTATCTGGAGCGGCGACAAATATTCAGAAGAAGCCCTTCTGGTTTCAGGAAAAATATATGCGGAACAGGTAAAGAAAAACAACATTGATGCAGAATGCCTTTACGCTGCAAAAAATGCGGTTATTCTTGCCGAAGGAAAAAGGCATGGAAAGGAATACCTTTCGTCTGCCGAATATTTCCTTGCCGCTGCAAAATATGCCCGTATGGGTGGAAGCAATGAAATTGCGGCCCGATCTCTTTACGGTGCGGCGGAAGCTTTTGATGCTGCAGGAAAGAAGGGGGATGCAAATACCGTTGCAGAAAATCTTATGGAACTCTATCCGGATACTGTCCATGCAAAAAGTGTCCGCGAGTTTTTGAAAAGGTAGAATATGAAAAAAATATCTTTTGTAATGTTTGCCTTCTGTGCGTCCCTTGCGTTTGCGCAGAATAACGATGAAGAAAAAATACAGCTTCCCGAAATGACGACTACTGTGTCCGGAGACACTGTTGTTGCAGGCCGTGATGCTGTCCCTGATTTTTCAAAGGTAGTTCCTTCAGCCGGTGAAGAAAAGAACATAATGCCAAAACTTCCTGGGGAACACATTATCTATGATGACGGTGCCGAGCCGGAAGCCAATTTCTTTACGGGTGAAAATAAGAATGTCTATGCACAGGGATTGGTTGGCGGCGGTTTCCCCGGAGATTTCATAGGGGAATTTTCCGTGTTCAAGGATTCCAATACGGATCCTTTCAGAATTGAATTCTCCCATTTCAGCAGAAACGGTTATGGAAAGCATACTGCTGGAGACGGGTATTTTGACAACGGGACAAAACTCTATGCGGAAAAATCCTTCCATGCCATAGATTCCGATTTGACCATTGGCGGAAGGTATGACAGGGTTGGGACTGGATTGCAGGGATTGAATCCCTGCTTCTATGACATGAACTCACAGAAGGTTTCGGGCGTTTTCCTGTTTGACCATTATTTTGGCGATTCAGGCTTTGAATTCTATTCGGAGTCGGAGGCCTACTGGTACAACAGGTATTCCGGAGTCATCAATGAGGGTAATTTCCTTAAGCAGGAAAAAAGCGTAAACATATTTTATACGGATCCTGGATTTGTCTTTTCCTGGTACCACAAGGGATTCTCTGCAGGCCTTGACTGCAACTTCCAGATTGAAACTTTCCTTGGAAAGCACGATGAAGTCATGACTGACGATCTTTTCCGTGCCGACGCAACCCTTTTTACCGGTTATGAAAGCGATATCGTTACTGCCTTTCTCCGCGGCGGCATTGCGGGAGGAACAGAAATCGGTGAAGGCAGGAGCATTGTTCCTTTCTTCAGCACCGGTGCAGAAGTCAGGGCTCCCCTTAGCAGCGGACGAAAATTCGTTGCCGGTTTGAACGGCGGCCTTGAAACCAGGCACGAGCAGTTTTCTGTCCTTGAAAGAAAATACAAGTTTGCACAGATGACTTGCCTTACGAGGGAAACTTCCGACTGGTTTGGAAATGCCAAGGTTGTCATTCCTCTCTTTGATTCCATTACCCTTAACAGCGGCGTGGAATTTAAAAAGACTGCCTTTGACAATTATGCCTGGGAAGCAGACTATTCAACAAAGAAGTCCTGCGGTGTATTTGGATTCGTTGAAGACGACAGGATTCAGTTTACTACGGACAATGGCCTTACTGTAAAATACAGCATCTTCACCCTTCACGGCGGATGGAGGGCCCACTGGAAGCATGTTCCGTCAAATGAATACAGGCATTCCATTGACGCTTCCATTGCCTTTGACGATGAATTCGAAAGATGGGGATTTTCTGCCGGCGTTACAGAATCCATCGATACAAAAAGCGACAAATGCCCGAACCTTCGAGGAAACATATACCTGAACATCAAGAAGGCCATGAGGCTTTCCCTTGAAATGGATGATGCAATCAAGCTTTTCTCAAGGAAGGACAGGAAATATGTTGAATCCGGCTATCTTGTAAGGTCCGGAAGTGTAACCTTCCTGTCTCGCTTTTTCTTTTAAATATAGATAGAAGAGGTTATTATGTTTCAGATATTGAAAAACGGCGGAATCCTTATGATTCCAATCATTGCCTGCGGTTTTCTTGTTGTATTCATCGTTGCTGAAAGGCTCCATTACTTCTTTACTGTAAAAAGACGCGAGGAAACCTTCTCTGATGATATTGACAATGCCCTTAGAAAGGGGGATTTTACCGTGGCGGAAAACATCTGCAATAATACAGCCACTCCCTGTGCATCTGTTGTAAGGGATGCCATCAACTGCAGGGGACTTAAGGAAGAAGACCTTAAGGAATATGTTCAGACAAAAATGGACCTTGCTGTTCCTAGATTTGAGCATCTTCTTTCTGCACTCGGTACAATTTCCAATGTTGCAACCCTCCTTGGGCTTTTGGGTACTGTTACAGGAAACATCAAGGCTTTTGGTGTTCTTGGCAATGGCGGTACTATGGGAGACCCTGCCTTGCTTGCATCATCCATTGGTGAAGCCCTGGTTACTACTGTTGCTGGCCTTGTTGTTGCAATTCCGGCAATCATTTTCCACAGCTATTTCAATTCCCTTGTAAACCACAGCATAAAGAGAATGGAACTCACTGTAACAAGGGTAATGTTCCGCCTTACAGGTAAGGAGCTTTAATAAATGAAAGTTTCAGGCAGAAGAAATAAAGGCGGTGTTGGGGGAGTCGACCTTTCCCCGATGCTGGATGTCATATTTCAGCTCATCCTTTTTTTCCTTGTTTCCACAACTTTTTCTGTTCTTCCTGCAATAAAGGTAAATCTTCCTGAAAGTTCCACTTCTCAGGGGGTGGAAACCAGCAGCATTACAATAACTGCAAGGGAAGACGGAAGCCTCTATTTCAATGATGACAAGGTTTCAATGAAGGAACTGGAAAAGCTAATGAAAGCCTTTGACACAGGGGACAGACCCCGAAATGAATTCCCCGTCTCAATTCAGGCAGACTCCGCCGTTACCAACGGCAGGATTGTTGCGCTTTTTGATGTCATAAGGGACAGCGGATTCAGCGCTGTAAGCCTCAGGACCACAGGGAAAAAATGAATTTGAACGAGATAGAGGAAAAGGGCAGAAGGTTTGCCCTTCAGGTTACTGCAGCATTCATTCTCTTTCTTGCCGTCCTTTGCCTTGCCATAAGGATCAATCCTAAGCCAAAGTATCAGGAACTAGCCATTCGCCTGGATCCTGTGCCTGTTACAAGGGAAAAATCGGCTTCTTCCCCAAAGAATGAGCCGGTAAAAGCACAGGAAAAGACCCGTAGCAACCAGGAAAAAAGGACTGAAAGCAAGGCTAAACCTGAAAAACAGGAGAATAAGGCAGAAAAAAAAGCCGAAAAGCCGGTCAAAAAGCCTGATCCTGCCAAAAACAAGCCCCATTCAGACAGTTCAACTCAGAAAGTTGAGGAACCTAAAATCAGGAAAAGCATGGAAGAGCTTATGGCAGAGAATAATTCCGCCAGAAAGAAAAAGGTGGAATTTGACGAAAGCCTCTTTGCCGACGACAATTCCCCCGTGCAGACAAAGGAAACCGTAAATACAAGAAAAGTGGCTGTTCCAAAAAGTTCCCTGAGCGGCAGTTCCGCAAGTTCCGGTTCCACCAGTGCTTCGGCTGCAGCCTCAAGTTCTTCTTCGGGAAGTTCGTCTGACAGTACCGTGTCTGCCTCCACGGCCAATGCCCTCAGCGACATAAAGGACACTGTTTTTTCCTCTACGGTTGCAGACGGAATTAAGAGCAAGACCAGCATTCAGGCGTCAAGAAGCAACGGCGTCGTTTCAATGCAGATGGCGGACGGCAGTTCAAGACAGCTTTTGCATCCAAGGAGCCCTTCGATC
>JAUNCR010000056.1 GCA_030526505.1 Spirochaetales bacterium | reverse complement strand
TAGGACCTTCAATGTATTTCGTTGGTATCGCCCTGATCTTGCTTGGTGCCCTCCTTATCAACAGGCTGACAGGAATGAAATACCGTAAAAGTTTCTTCATCATGGAACTTCCGGAATACAAGGCCCCATCCCTTAAGTTTGCCCTGAAATCAATGTTTGAAAGAGGCAAGGCCTATATCGTCAAGGCCGGAACCATAATCCTTCTTTGCAATACCATCGTACAGATCATGGCAAGCTTCACCTGGACATTTGCTGAAGCAGCAGAAGATGGAAGTGATTCAATCCTTGCATTCATTGCGTCACCTTTTGCAGCCGTCCTTATTCCTGTAGTTGGTTTTGCCTGCTGGCAGTGCGCAGCCGCCGCAATTACAGGTTTCATTGCAAAAGAAAATGTAGTTGGTACTCTTGCTACAGTATTCGCCCTTACAAATCTTATTGATACGGAAGAACTTGAAATGGCAGAAGGTGCGGGTAGTGCAATTGCAATAGCCATGGGCCTTACAAAAGTCGCTGCCCTTGCATATCTCATGTTCAATCTTTATACGCCGCCATGTTTTGCTGCTCTTGGAGCAATGAACTCCGAAATGAAATCAAAGAAATGGCTTTGGGGTGCAATCGCTTTCCAGCTTTCAGTTGGTTTTGTCATCGGCTTCCTTGTTTACCAGATAGGAACATTGGTTACTACAGGTTCAGTCGGTGCAGGTTTTGCAGGGGGACTTGCTGGGGTTCTTGTCATAGCGGGAATCATAGCATGGCTTTGCCTTCGCGCTGATAAAAAATTGAAGGCAGAGTATTCAAAATAAAATATGGAGGGGTATCCATGACGGACGGAATATTAATTGCAGTCATCATAACGGTTGTCTTTTCAGCGATCATTACAGTCGTTAAGGCAAAATTGAAGGGAAAAAAATGCATGGGCTGCCCTGACGGGTGCAGTTGCTGTAATAAAAAAACACAAAAAAATAAGTAAATATAGGAGTTAACTAAAAATGAAAGTTACAAAAAAAGCATTGGTGTCTGCAGTTGCTGCAGTTCTTGGGTTGTCTTGCATCTACGCTAGGGACATGAAAATTTCTTTTGAAAATGAATTGAAGTCTGATATTGTCTCAATCACAAAGGATGGTGATGAATCAAAGACGAAGGCAACAGGAATTGTTGACAGTGCAAAGGTTGAATTCGAGTCTGATAAAATTGAAGCAACTCTCGAACTTGAGTTTACTGTAGATCAGAATGACGATGACAAGGGAAGAGTTTACTGGTCTGACATTGACTACGGTTTTGTTTTCCATCCTGTGGAAATGATAGCTTTAGGATGGCATGCAGGTCTTGAAACAGAAGGATCCGTTCTCCCGATTTATGATGACAATCTTGAAAGCGGTGAACTTGGTTCCAGCGGTTTTACTTTCCAGGTAACTCCTGTTGAAGGACTCAGGCTTGCGGTTTCTGTTCCGTTTGGAGAGGGAGAGGAAAACTGCAATTGGACAAACAACAAGGATGCTGCTGATTTCAACATCTGTTTTGGTGCTGAATATGCAATGGCTGACAGGTTTGTTCTTGGTGCCACTTTGAGAAATGCAATTGATGAAGACAACCGTTCCATTGGTGCATTCGTTTCTGCGACTCCAATCGAAAACCTTAAGGTCAATGTTGGATTTACAAAGGCGGAAGCCGGTGATGGTTTTGATGACCTGAGCATGTCTGAAGCTTTTGGTGTTGAAGGCAAGAAACTTTTGAACGGCTACTTTGAATATTCACTTGATAAGATTTCTTTTGCAGGGGAAGTATTATACAGTCTTGATGACAAAGACGGGGATTATGATTTCTATGGAGCTGTTGCTGCAGAATGCAGCGTTACTGAAAATATTGCCGCTTCACTTGAAGGAAAATTCCTCTTTGACAATTCATTAGATGGTCTGAAACCTGTAGCCGGTGGAAAGCTTTCTGCAAAGTATTCGATCAATGAAAGCAATGTGATCTCTGCAGGGGTCAAGTTCGAAACCTGTGACGGAAATACATATGCAGCATTCCCTGTTGCATGGACATATTCCTTCTAAAAAATTGTAAATGTTTTTAAGCCATTAAAAATCATAGTTACCTCGAAAGAATGATTTTTAAGGGGGCCGCTTTTGTGTGTGTTTGGGCGGCCCCTTTTTTTTCTTTAAAAAATCGGACTTGTGGAATATAATTGTTGTGAGGTCTTATTGAAATGAAATGTTTATATGTTCAGGTTAAATACACTTTGAAGGCAGGTTGCCGCGATGATTTTTACCAGAGGTTCAGGGATAACAATATCCGTGAAATGTCTTCTACAGAACCAGGCAACATTGAGTTCGAAATTTACATGCCTCAGGACAGGGGAAACGAAATCTGCATTTTTGAAAAATGGGAAACCCTTGAAGCCCAGGAAAAGCATACCCAGACTTTGCATTTTGCAATTCTCTGCGAACTTAAGGCAAAGTATGCAAAGAAGGTTGAAGTCAAAAAGTACTGGCTTACTGATTTTGAAGATGCCGAAATAGAGGATGTTGCCTTAAGGTAAGTTTATGGTTTTTGCTTCTTTAATGTAAAACATAATTGCAAAAAAAAAGACTGCCCTTCGTGAAGTTTTTGTGGCTTCCGGGCAGTCTTTTTTTTGTCTCGGTTAAATTATCATACCTTGAACTTTCTGATTTCGACAGAAACATGGTTGATGCATTCGTTGTTTTCCTGCCCAACATTGTTTACTGTCTGCATTGTAGTGTCAAGGTTGCTGATTCCTTCCGTGATTTCAGACATGGAAGAATTAATCTGGGTTGTAATGGCAGAAAGCCTTTCCATCTGGGTAAGGATTTGTTTGCTGCCATTTTCCATGATGTTGAAGCTTTCCTTAACATCGCTTGTAATGGAATTGATGTTTCTGATTGCTTCAAGAACCTGGTTGCTTCCTTCTTTCTGTTCGTCCATTGCAGACTTGATGACAGCTTCCTGTGCATTTACTGTCTGTGTGGATTCAAAGATTCTGTTGAACTGGTTCTTAACCTGGTCAGAGTCATTGGCCATTTCCTTGATGAGTTCATTGAAGTGTTCAAGGGATTCGCTGATTTTGCTTCCCTGACGGTTTGAATCTTCTGCAAGCTTACGGATTTCACTGGCAACTACGGCAAATCCCTTTCCTGCTTCTCCTGCATGGGCTGCTTCGATGGCCGCATTCATGGCAAGAAGGTTTGTCTGGTTTGCAATGTTCTGAATGACTTTACTTGCCTCAAGAAGGCTCTGGGACTCTTCAGAAACACGCTGTGAAAGTTCTACAGTCTTTGTGATGATTTCCTGTCCGACTTCAGCAGTGTTTGTAAGGAGGATTACATTCTGCTGGTTCTTTTCAAGGATTGAAGTAACTGATGCAATGTTTGCAACCATTTCTTCTACTGCGCTTGAAGACTGGGAAACGCTGTCAGCCTGTGCGTTAAGGTTCGTGTCAAGGTGCCTGATGTTTTCGGCAATCTGATTAAGTGTTTCGTGAGCTGTATCCACTGCAGAACTCTGGTCCGCAACTTCAGATTCAATGCGCGAAATGCTCTGTGTAATGTCTGAAAGTTCCTGAGATGTGATCTTAGTAGAGTCTGAAAGGTCTTCTCCGACAGAAGTCATCCTTACTGATTCATTGATGATCGACTTCAAGGAATCCCCGATTTTCTGGATTGTAAGGTTGAAGTATTCGGCAAGAAGTCCAAGCTCGTTGTTTGCTGTCTGCGGTACACGAACCGTAAGGTCACCGTCACCTTCTGAAATGTTCTTCAGGATGTTGATGAGCTTGTTGAGCGGATGTGTAACTGTAAGTGCAAGTCCGAATGCAACGCAAATGGAAATTACAAGTCCGACTACAATGGAAATGACAAGGATGTTGAGGACTGCAAAGGTACTTGCATTGATAGAGCTTTCAGGAATGAGCATTGCAAAGTCCATAGGACAGTATTCGTTCGATGAACAGATGATTCTTACATCGGTTTTCTGTCCTTCAATGATTTCAGTGCTTTTGCCGTAGTCTCCCGGAAGATAACTTTCAAGAGCCTTGATTCCAAGTTCTGCACATGACTTGAGTGTAACTTCTGTGCTGAAAGGGTCAAGGATGACATTTGCCTGTGAATCAAGAAGGATCATCTTGATGTCGCCCATGCTTGAAGAGTCTCCAAGGAGAACCGAATATGCAAATGGGTCAACTTCAATGACTGCAACACCTTCTACATCGCCTTCATCATTGAAAACGGCACAGCTTGCTGCAAAAACAACCTTGCCCGTGTAGTTTTCGTATAATGCGGAATAATAAGGGGTTCCTTCATTGTTCACGCAGGCATCATACCAGTCAGAGTTGAAAGTTGAATCAAAATCAAAATTTGAATCAGGGTAGGCGATTACCGTGCCATCCTGACGGACAATTGCAGCCCCCGTTACGAATTCATTCGATTCAGTGAACATTTCTTCCGTAAGAAGGATGTTGTCTTCTGAATTTGTGTTGAGGTCTGCAAGTTTAATTACCTGACCGTTGATGCTTTCAAGAAAAGCTGAGATGGTAGAGTCTGTAAGTCTCATTACCGAAGACAGCTTGTCCGTAAAGCTTTTGTCGTTCAGAGGCTTGATTTTGAGAAAGATTGTCAATCCAAGAAGAATAAGAAGAAGTGTTGTCTCGACTGTAATTCCAAGGATGATCTTGGATGCAATCGTACCTCTTCTAGATTTTTTTAAAGCATTTCCCATATCGTTTCTCCTAAAAGAATAGTTTATTCATTCCCAAACTATCAAAGGACCCTAGGTTGTTTTTTTAGAAATTGTACTTTACGCTCAGCTGTGCAAAGCTGTTTGTCTGCCATCCAACAAATTCGCTGTCCTTTTCTTCCTTGCACCACATGTAAAGACCGCTTGCTGTAATTGTCATGTTTCCTGCAACGCGTGTAGAGAGGGAAGGCATAAGGATGAAGTCCTTGCGTTCGATTCCGTAGATTCCCTTGATGTCAAGCTTTACATTTTCGTAGTTCCAGGTGTCTGTAATGTCAACTATGATCTTGTTGTTCATGAAGCAGTCGTTTGGATCTGCATCAACATCGTATGTTTTCAAGAGTCCGTCCTTGATCTTCTTTCCGTTCATGATGTACTTACCCTGTGTCTGAATGTTCAGGTTAAGGTTGTGGATAGGAAGGTCGCGGTCAAAACCAACAACCCAGTTAACTGAATTGTTGTGAACGAATGGATCGTCGCCTGCTGTGTCTTCTGTCATGTTGTAAGCAACTTCAAAGCGGCTGTTGAGGGAAAGGAGCCAGTATGGCGTGATGAAGGCGCCTTCAAGACCGAAAATCTGCACCTTGTCGTAGGCAAGGAACTTTTCATCTTCCGAAAGGCTTCCTGCTGAAAGGTAGCTTTTCATTGCCGAGTTGAACTTCAAGGCCTTGAAAGAAGGCTGCTTCAAGTGTCCGTAGTAGTAGCTTGCTCCAAGGTCAAGGCTTCCTACTGTAAAGGTTGTTCTGAATCCAGCCTGTCCATACTTAAGTTTGTTTGTGTCAGGGTAGAGGATTGAACTGTCGCTTGAAAGGGCAGAAACATTCTTTACTGTCATTGCAGATGATGCGGCAACTAATGCATTTCCTGGAGCTGTGGCAGGTGCTGCAAGTGCAGTTGCAAGTGCTGTTCCGGCAGCCTTTTCAACATTCTGTGTAAGGGTGTTTACTGCGCTTGGTGTCCAGCATCCTGTTCCAAGACGATCCGGTGTCATTACCGGTGTGTAAACTGCCTCGAACTTAAGGTTGCTTGCAAATGGTGTTGCATACA
This sequence comes from Spirochaetales bacterium, assembly GCA_030526505.1. Lineage (GTDB taxonomy): Bacteria > Spirochaetota > Spirochaetia > Treponematales > Treponemataceae > Treponema_D. Next base: position 11,653 of record JAUNCR010000056.1, on the reverse strand, counting down.
CTGCACGGAGCATTGGTTCTGCAATGCGGCGGTCGTTGTAGTCAGGGATAAGGAAGTCCGAATAGTCGTTGGCATTGAAGTTGTCAAGAACATGGACCTTGTCTGTCTTTCCCCATACAAGGCGCATCTTTCCGGCTTCTAAAGTCCAGTTGTCAAGAATTGCAGTTGCCTTGAATTCATCAAGGATGTCCTTGTAGTTTCCTTTCTGGAGAGAGTCCTTGTTGAACTTAAGTTTTCCAGTAAAGATGGAGCTTGAACCCTCGTAGTCAAAATTCAGCTTGAGGGAAGGGGCTGCGTCCACCGGCATGTTGCCAATGCTGTCGCGGTTATCTTCATCAACCCATGCGCGGGCACTTACTTCCGCAACTCCGCCGATTGTGAGCTTTGGTTCAAATGGTTCTTCTTCATAATCCTGGGCAAATGCACCCGCTGAAAGAACAAGGGCTGCTGCCATACACATAATCTTGTTTGTTGTTTTCATAAAATCTCCTGTAAAAAAAAAACCCGTTGAAACATCAGCGGGATCATGCTATATCACAGTCGGCATTATTTTCCTGTCTGGAGCCAGTTCTGTGAGAAGTACTTGTCATCAAGCTGGCTGTCAAACTTAACGCTTGGAACTTTAACTCTTACAGTTGTCTTGTGACCAGTCTTTGCGTTTGTCATTGTCTGAACATCGCGGAGAAGGTATTTTCCGTTGATTGTTGTTACGCTTTCAACGCTGAGTGTCTTGATGAGCTTGTCCTGCTTTGTGTAGTATTCGATCATTACTGGGAGGTATGTATCCCTGTTGATGTACTGAATGCGGTATGCGTATTCAACATTCTTGTTCTTTACTGGAACGCTCTTGATCTTGTATGTCTTGTATGACTTTCCAGCTACGGTCACGCTTTCGTTATCATTGATCATTGTGTTTTCGTCGTCTGTGCGGCTGCGGATTGTCATGTCGTTGTATGTAAGGTCCATACCAAGGAATGACTTACCGCGGCCTGTTGTGTTTACACGGCGAACAGTACCGATAGATGGTTCAAAAACGAACTTGTCGTCGCTCTTGTTTGACTTTTCTGACTGCCATACGCGAGTCTTTACATACTTGCTGGAAGCAGGTCCCTTAAAGTCAAATACAGTATTGATAAGGTCGTTCTTATGGTTTCCATACTGCAAAACATTTCTTGATTCTTCAAGTTTTCCTGCACCGTTGTAAAGTTCAACAGTAATTTCGGCAGAACTTGTGAGTGGAATAGGAAGGGCTTCGTATTTTTCAAGTACTTCATCTGCCGTAATTGCAAATGCTGATGCTCCTGCAAAAATAAGGCCTACGCAAAAAGTTGAAATTGATTTGATAATCTTCATAAGTAACCTCCGATTGATTTCGTTTAAAATATAATGCAATTTTTTTTAAGTAACAGAAATTTGAAAATAATAATTTAAGTTTTCTTTGGAGATTTAATCGGGTGCGGGGGTAGTATTTATAATAGAAAATATTTAGTAAATAATTCATTGATTTTTCAGATTTCCTATTGACAATAAAATCAGAATTATATATTATTTAAACATCACACATTCCCCGATTGTGTAATGGTAGCACTTCAGATTCTGGTTCTGATTGTGGGGGTTCGAATCCTCCTTGGGGAATCTTAAAGCTGACCGTAAAAAGTCAGCTTTTTTTATGGCTCCTTCGAATATCGGTTTAGTTCGTGACCCTCTCAAGGTCGAAAGACGGGTTCGACTCCCGTAGGAGCTATTCAAAAGCCTTCCTATGATCTAGGGAGGCTTTTCTTTTTTTTAAGACATAAAGAAAAAATATAGAGATAGGGGAGTCGAACCGCGTAACGAGCGCGCGGCGAGTGCCGCGAAAAGCCGACAGGAGGTCGGCGTCAGCGAGTGAAGACGGGTCGGAAGGAGGCGACATGGACGTCGACGACTGTAGACCTTCGACTCCCGTAGGAGCTATTCAAAAGCCTTCCTATGATCTAGGGAGGCTTTTCATTTTTTAAGACATAAAAAAAAATATAGAGATAGGGGAGTCGAACCGCGTAACGAGCGCGCGGCAAGTGACTTTTTGTTTTGCCATGTTCAGAAATAGTCTTGTTACACTGTATGCGGTGGTTGAAATGGCAGCGTAGCGCTCAATTGACGCGGCAACACTTTTTACGAAAATTGCCAGTTATTTTCTTACGGAACTAAGGTCCTGCACGCACTGAATCTCAGACTTTACGCTAAGGTCAGGGTATTCGAGCTTTATGAGGTCCAGGGCCCTTTCTACCTGTGCGCTTGATTCTGCAAGTCCTGTAAGCGTAAGGTTCTTTTTTTCGCCCTTTATGTTCAGGTCGGTGATTGGCAGCTTGTTGTCGATTACGAGCATGTTTATTATCTTCTGGTTTGTCCTCAGTTCATGGATCTTCTTCATTCCCTTAAGGTTTAGCTCTTCCGTCTCGTAATTCTTGATCATGACAGAAAGCATGTCAGCAATTGGGGCGATGTTGTTTTCGTTGGTGGTGATGGTCATGTTGTAGTTGTTTGGGTCGTTGACATCACATTTAAAGTAATCCTTGTAATAGCCCTTGCGCCTTGTGTCTGACTTTAATATGGAGGCTCCGGCGTGGTGAACATTTATGTTTCTTTCCCTGCAGGTTTTTCTGATTCTTTCTTCCATAGGGGAGGTGAAGTTGAATGAAATGTGGTTTGGAACATCCCTCAGGATTTTCCATGCGCCTTTTCCAAGAAAAATGCAGTTGTCTTTTTCTGCAAAACTCAGGATTGCAAGTTTAAGATAATTGAAATAAAGCTCCCTTTCCTTTGTTATGAAATGCCAGAACAAAGGCCTTTTTTCATTGAAAAGAGGAAGTTTGTCTTCGGGGAAACCGTAGTGAACGATTTTTGCTTCAATGTCTGTTCCTGTAATCAGTCTGTAATCAAGTTTGTGTGCCAGTCTCTCTGCAATTTCGTTGCCTGATGATGCTATGCCGCGTGATATAGAAATGATTGCCATAGTCGTGCCTCCATGTTGAAAAAATGCTAGGTAAATTCTATACCACAAAAATTGAATTTTCAACGAATAAATGATATTTTTCGACTATGGATTTACTTAAAAAACTTGTGAAACTTTATTTTACTTTCTTTAAGATCGGTTCCATTACTTTTGGTGGTGGACTTACCATGCTTCCAATTCTTGAAAGGGAGCTCATAGACAGCAGAAAATGGATTAGCAGTGAAGAACTGCTTGATTACTATGCCATAGCCCAGTCTACGCCTGGAATCATTGCGGTAAATGTTTCCACTTTTGTCGGCCACAAGCAGGCTGGAATCCCCGGTGCAATTTTTGCCACCCTGGGCATGATTTCACCTTCAATTATCATCATCACCCTGATTGCAGAATTCATCGCCAGCTTCGATTCTATTTCATGGGTAAAAAAAGCAATGAAAGGCATCAATGTGGGAATTGCTGCGTTGCTTACGACTACAGTCATCAGCCTTTTTAAGAAGACTGTAAAAAAATGGTGGCATTTTATTCTTTATGTTGCAGCCTTCGTTTCTGTTTTTTTCTTCCATATAAGAACCATCATAGTGATTCTTTCCGCAGTCGCCTTTGGTATTATCTATCACATTGCAACAGTTAAAAAGCAGGGGGATGTAAAATGAGTTTGATTCACCTGTTTTTCATTTTCTTTTACATCGGTCTCTTTGCAGTAGGCGGAGGTCTGGTTGCGGCAACCTTCATGCAGCAGGAACTTGTGGAGCACTACCACCTTCTTTCGGCTGAAAAATTCTACAATATGCTTGCCATAAGCGAAAGCACTCCGGGACCAATCGGAATCAACATTGCAACCTACATCGGTACGGAACTCTATGGGCCAATAGGTGGAATCATCTGCACTATGGGCGAGGTTCTTCCGTCACTCATAGTCATCATAATCATTGCAAGGTTTTTTGCAAAATTTCAGGAAAAGCCCCTTGTAAAAAGCGTTTTCTCTGTTTTAAGGCCTGCAACAAGTGGACTTGTACTCATTGCCTTCGTTCAGATTTTCTGCCTTGCCCTTATCAACATGGATTTGATTCCCCAGATAAAGGATTTTGAAAGCCTTAAGCTTTTCTTTAACTGGCCTGCCATGTCGGCATATCTCATCAGCCTTTGGATTCTGTTCAGGACAAAGGTTCATCCAATTGTGATTATGATTGTCTGTGCCTGCTTTGGAGTTCTCTTCTTTTAGAAAATTGTTAGGTTTAATTTCGAGTTTTGTCACACGGATTTGATTTTGCTGACGCAAAATCTTATTTTTATAAAATTTATAAAATTGACTCATATATTGTCATGCTTCAAAGTTTTCTTGAAATATTTCAATCATTCGAGTCTCCTCTTCTATAGAAAAATCGTTAGATTTTTCGAATCAGTGTGACAATTATAGATTGTGAGGACTAACCGCATCAAAAACTTAAACACGACATTCAATCTGTTACATTTTTTCTAGTTTTCTGTTATAATTTTGTAAACACACAATTGAGGGGTTATTAAATGAAGCCAACTTTAGTAGTACTTGCTGCCGGTATGGGAAGCCGTTACGGTGGTGTTAAACAGATAGACGCAGTGGGAAAGAACGGTGAATGCCTTCTTGATTTTTCAGCCTATGATGCCCGTAAGGCAGGCTTTGGAAAGGTTGTATTCATCATCCGTCCAGATATTGAAAAAGATTTCAGGGAACGCCTTTTTGACCGTGTTGCTGCAAACATGGATGCCGAATATGTTTTCCAGACAAAGGAAAGCCTTTTGACTCAGGAAGAACTGGCTCGCGCCGCAGACAGGACAAAACCTTGGGGAACCCTCCATGCCGTTTTGTGTGCGGAAAAAGCCATCAAGACTCCTTTTGCAGTAATCAACAGCGACGACTATTACGGTGCGGAAGCCTTTAAAACTCTTGGCAAGCACCTTTCTTCAATTTCTGCAGATTCACCAGAGCACGCAATGGTTGGATATGTCCTTGGCAATACAATGAGCAAGAGCGGTTCAGTTAGTCGCGGAATCTGCACCGTAAAAGACGGATTCATGGATTCCATCGTTGAAAACACAAAGATCTATTATGAAGGTGACGGCATCGTTACTGAACTCAACGGGGAAAAGAAATCCCTCACTGGAAAAGAGTGGGTTAGCATGAACTTCTTTGGTTTCAGCCTTAAGGCTTTCGAAAGGTTCCATAAGTATTGGGATAATTTCAAGGCAACCTCCCTTGGCGAACCTAAGACAGAAGCTCTCCTTCCTGTTGCCGCAAGCGACATTGCAAAAAACAACGAAGGCTGCATCAAGTTCTATACTTCAACAGAAAACTGGTTTGGCATGACATATCCAGAAGACCGTGAAATCGTAAAGCAGGAAATTGCAAACAAGATTTCAAGCGGTTATTATCCTGAAAAACTTTGGGAAAAATAATGGTTAAATTAAATTCTATCCGCTCTGACAAAATCTGGGGTTACGAAAACTGGATAGCTTCTACTCATCCAAACGGAATGCAGAAGGACTTCTATGATTTTGCCGGTGGGGATTTTCCGCTTCTTGTAAAAGTGATTCAGGCTGACGATACTTTGAGCGTTCAGGTTCATCCAAATGATGAGGTAGCCGCCAGACTTGAAAACTGCCGCGGTAAAACCGAATGCTGGTATGTTCTTTCTGCAAGGAAAGGGGCGCAGCTGGTTTACGGTCTTGATGATTCCTATACACCGGACGAACTCAGGGAGGCCATTGAAGATGAAAGCCTGGAAGACATGCTTTTCTATGCCGATGTTAAGGCCGGCGATTTCGTTTACATTCCAGCCGGAACAGTTCATGCCATTGGCGGTGGACTAAGGCTTCTTGAAGTTCAGCAGTCAAGCGACATCACTTACCGTCTTTATGACTGGGGACGCGGTAGGGAATGCCATGTGGAAAAGGGTATTGCCTGCATAGATGAAAGCGGCATTCAGGAAATTGCTCCCTTCGACGGTAATTTTGACTGCCCTTATTTCTGCCTTGATGAAATATCTGTGGACGGTAATTTTGAAGCAGATGTTGATGGTTCTGATGTTGTCCTTTATTTTGTACTTGAAGGAACTGGAACAGTCAATGGACTTGAAGCCGTTAAAGAAGATATATTTGCATTCAAGAAAGGGGAGGCCATAAAAGCCCAAGGTTCCCTTAAGTTGATGAAGATTACTTCAAAATAAAGAAAGTCTAAACTGCCTTGAAATGCCAGCAGCATCAATCAGGCAGTTTTTTTTGTTAAAAAAAAGGCTGTCCAAAAACTTTGGACAGCCGTTCTTGTTTTCCCAGGAATTAGTTGATTCCCAATTCAGCTTTAACGCGCTTCTTGAAAATATCAAGGGTCTGAGGACCGTTCTTTTTACCGTAAATGTATTCGTTGGCATAAACATCCATAAAGATGTTGTCGATTGCCTGGTCTGTGTCCTGGATAAGAGTTCCATTAATTTTGTTTGCAAGGTCTGCAAATACTTCATAGTGGTTCTGTCCATTAAGGAACTTTTCAGAGAAGTTGTCCTTGATCTTTGCAATAACAGTATTGTTTGAAACAACATCACCTGTTGTCTTTGCATACATTTCAAGGAATACATCGTCTGAAGTGATGTACTTGATGAATTCCTTAACTTCTTCCGGGTGCTTTGTGTTCTTGTATGCAGCTACCCATGTACCACCCCAGTGGTAAGAAGCTGGTCCTGGAACCACTGCCCAGTCTCCGAATGTTGTTGGAGCATTTGTTTTGAGAACATAATGAAGTCCCCATGTTGGAAGGAAGTATGAGAATACTTCAATATTGTTTCCGTTGTAATCTTTAAGGTCTCCCCTCATTCCTGCAAACCACTGGTCATTCCACTGACCTGCATCTGCGATGCAGCCGTTTTCTTTGAGAGCCTTGGTGTTCTTCATGAATTCCTTGATTGCAGGGTCAATGTTAAGCTTTCCCTTTACAACCCATGGCTGTTTTCTGTTGTCCTTATAAACTCTGTAAGCAGAGTGAGGTGATGAAAGAATTACACATTTGCCTTCCGACTTTTCTTTAAGGGTCATGGCTGTCTTGTTGAATTCGTTCCAGTTTGAAAGGCAAGCCTGTACAAGAACAGGATCATCAGTTCCCAAGTACTTCTTTGCAAGTGAACGGCGGTAGAAGATGGCTCCTGGTGTTACCTGCCAAGAAAGTCCGTAAACCTTGTTCTGGTATGTACCGATTTCGCTTGGGTACTTAATCATTTTTTCTGAAACTTCTTCATAAACATTAGTCAAATCAAGAAGCTGGCTGTCGCCCTTTTCAATGATCTTGCGAACAAAAGCGTCTTCAAGTGTGAATACGTCTGGAACACTGTTTCCGTTTGCAAATGCATTTTCAAGCTTTGAAACCATTTCATTTGTATTGAACATCTTGATGTCAACATCCATCTTAGGGTGTGTTGGCTTGTAGTAGGTGTTTACCATTGTTTCCAATTCGTCAGTAAAGGCCCAGAGGGTAATCTTTCCGCCGCCAAGACGACCTGCAAAGTCTGCTGAACCTGTTCTGAGGATGCTTATGTCTGTATCGGAAAGTTCGATGTTAAGCTTGTTTGCAATGGCGATTGTAAGTTCGTCGATGGCTCCTGCGATTGAATAGAGGTCTTCAACCTTCTTGTAAACCTTGCTTGTTGCTGATGCAAGCTGTTCTCCAGTTGTACAGTCTGTAAAGTCTGTGCTCATTGCATAGCCGTTTCCAACCTTGCGGATCTTTACAAAAAGAACATATTTTGCTGTTGTAAGCTTACCAAGCTGAAGTGCTGTGTTTTCATCGCGGGCAGAGCTTTCGCTTTCTTTCTGAAGCTTCTTCAATGTTGCTTCTACTTTTGGGTCTGCGACTGTTGTAAGTCCAAGGTATTCGGAAAGGTTGCTCTTCAGTTTGTCCTGAACATATCCAGGGAGCCAGGTTGCTTCCTGATTTGAAATGTTTACCAATTCCTGGTTGATTACCTGAACAGGGTACTGGGTAACATCGAATTATGCCTGTGCGAACATGACTGTTCCGATTACGGCAAAAGCTAAACTAGTAATAGCCTTCTTGATCTTCATTTTTATTTCATCTCCATTGTATATAGGTTCTATAAATATAATGCTAAAAATCCGGATTTCACGCGGATTTTAAAATTAAGGCAAAATCGTAGAAAGCATCGGCCTGTTTAGCAACACTGTTTTACGGGTTAATAAAATTAAACATATTGTTATATTTTGTATTTCCTGGCATTATTCAGGATAAAATGTCATTTAGTGGTAAATTTCAGTTTTTTTTATTATATTTAATTGCATGAAAATACCTAATAAAGAAGACATCTTGGGTGGATTACCTGCAGAAAAGCCACTCCCTTTGACACTTAATATACTTCCGATTGGTGGAAGACCTATTTTTCCGGGAATTTTTACCCCCCTCATGATAAATGCCGCAGAAGACATAAAGGTTATCGAAGATTCCATGAACGGTGACGGATATGTTGGAATTGTCATGCTCAAGGAAGACAAGGATAATCCAACTTCCGTTGACCTGCACAATGTTGGTACTGTTGCCCGCATCATCAAGAAAATCAACCTTCCTGACGGCGGAATGAATGTATTTGTTTCCACTTTGGAAAGGTTCAAGATCCGCAAGATTCTTAATACCCAGAACCCTATTGCCGCAACGGTAGAATATCTTGAGGACAAGGAAGACAATACTTTTGAAGTAAAGGCTTTGACCCGCGCCCTCATCAGCGAAATGAAGGAAATCAGCGAAAACAATCCAATGTTCAGCGAAGACATGAGGCTTAATATGGTCAACATCGACCAGCCTGGTAAAATCGCGGACTTCATTGTTTCAATCCTCAACATCGATAAATCTGAGCAGCAGAAGATTCTTGAAATGCAGAATGTTCGCCAGAGAATGGAGCAGGTTCTCGTCTACATTAAGAAAGAGCAGGAAATCTTCCGGGTTCAGAAAAAGATTCAGGCTGAACTTAACGAAAAGGTTGAAAGGAATCAGCGCGAATACTTCCTCCGAGAAGAGCTTAAGAGCATTCAGGAAGAACTTGGAATCTCCGGTTCTTCAAAGGAAAGCGAATACCAGAAATTCAAGGACAAACTTGATTCCTTTAATCTTGAAGGTGAAGCAAAGGAAACTGCCTATGGGGAACTTTCAAAATTCCAGATGCTGGATCCTCACGACAGCGAATACAATTTGAGCCGCAACTACCTTGAAATACTTACATCCCTTCCTTGGAATGATGTTCCTGTGGAAGACTACAGCCTTGATGGTGCCACTCATGTTCTTGATTCAGACCATTACGGCCTTGATGATGTTAAAAAGCGCATTGTTGAATACCTTTCGGTTCGCCTCCTCAAGCACGACGGAAAGGGCAGTGTCCTCATTCTTGTCGGACCTCCGGGCGTTGGAAAAACTTCCGTTGGCCGTTCAATTGCCAATGCAATGAACAAGGAATTCTACCGCTTTAGCGTTGGCGGTGAACACGATGAAGGAAAAATCAAGGGATACCGCAGGACTTACATCGGTTCCATGCCAGGTCAGATCATTCAGGGCCTTAAGATTACAAAGTCAAAGTCCCCCGTTTTCATGATTGATGAAGTGGACAAGATGAATGCAAGTGCCCAGGGAGATCCAAGTGCCGCTTTGCTTGAGGTTCTTGACCCTGAACAGAATGCAACTTTCCGCGACACATACCTTGATGTTCCATTTGACTTGAGCAATGTGTTCTTCATCCTTACTGCCAACACCCTTGATACAATTCCAGGGCCTCTTCTTGACCGTGCGGAAATCATCGAGCTTTCCGGTTACATCGACCAGGAAAAAATTGAGATTGCAAAGAAGTACATTGTTCCAAAGAACCTTGAAAAGAACGGCCTTAAGAAAAACCAGGTGAAATATACAAAGCAGGCTCTTGCCCTCATTGCAACAGAGTATGCCCGCGAAGCCGGAATGCGCAACTACGAAAAGTGCATAGACAAAATCAACCGCAAGATTGTAACGGAACAGGTTAAGGCCTTTGAAAGCAAGGGTAAAACGGGTGCAGAAAAAATTGCCGCCGGTTTTGCAAAGAAGACTTTCTCTGTCGATGTTCCTGAAGTTAGAAAATATCTTGGAAAGGCTGTCTTTGACGAAAGCCAGATTAAGACGGCTTCGGTTCCGGGCACTGCCATTGGACTTGCCTGGACAAGCATGGGCGGTGACACTCTTCTCCTTGAAAGCATTGCCTTCAAGACAGACAAGGGCGGACTCCAGCTTACAGGTCAGATGGGCGATGTCATGAAGGAAAGTGCGCAGATCGCCATGAACTGGGTGAAGCAGCATGCCATTAACACTGGCATTAAAGAAAGCAAGTGGTTTGAAGAGTATACAATCCACCTTCACATTCCTGAAGGGGCAACTCCAAAGGATGGTCCTAGCGCCGGCATTACCATGGCTACAACCTTCATGTCTTTGCTTACTGGCAAGAAAATAAAGCCTCATGTTGCCATGACTGGTGAACTTAGCCTTACTGGCCAGGTGCTTCCTATCGGTGGCCTTAGGGAAAAGACAGTTGCCGCAAAACGCAACAAGATTAAGACAATCCTTATTCCAAAGGCAAATGAAAGGGATCTTGCAGACATTCCGGAACATGTTAAGAAGGGAATAAAGTTCATTCCTGTAAGCCATGTTTCAGAAGTTCTGGAAACTGTTTTCTAAGTTTTTACAGACATAAAAAAAGAAAGGGCATCCGTTTAACGGATGCCCTTTCTTTTTTTTCTTGTCATTGCAGGTCGGCCCTTGAGCCTGTCGAAGGGTAGCCCGACAATCTGATTTTACCTTGCAGGATTATTCATCCTTTTCTTCTGGCTTGATGAACTTAGGGTCTGAAAGGTTCAGGATACCAGGAATGATTGTCATTGCAAGGAAGCTTGATGTGAACATAACGATTGCAACAAGAACTCCAAGGTAGCGGAGGATGACAAACTTTGAAAGGCAGAGTACAAGGAATCCGAGTCCTACTGCAAGTGCGTTTGTAACGATACCGTGACCGCTCTTCTTGAATGTTTCCTTTGTTACGGCAACGATATCATTTGTCCTGCTTCTTTCTTCTTTGTATGTAGAAAGGAAGTGGATTGTATAGTCGATGCCGACACCGACAGCAACAGAAGCAATGATGCTTGTAATAAGGTCAAGGTTGATGCCTGTGAATCCCATCATCATGTAGTTGAGGAGGATTGTGAAGGCAAGTGGAACTGCACCAACAATGCCTGCCCAACCAGACTTGAAGGAAATTGAAATGATGAAGAATACGGAAAGGAGCGAAATAAGCAAGCTTGTAAGCTGGCTTGATACGATCATGTCAGTCATTGTGTATTCCATTTCACCAGGTCCTGTAGCTGTAAGCACATATCCTTCAGGGAAGTGTTCCTTTGCATAAGCCTGTGCTTCCTTAATGATGAAACCTGTGTTTGTTGTGTTGTGGTTTCTAAGCTGGCAGGTAATGCGCATTGACTTTGAGCTTGTGTTTCCGTCTGCAAATTCATCGAGGGAACCGCTCAAAAGGATGATGAGGCCGTTGATAACCTTCTTAAGGTCTTCGCGGGTCTTTACGCGGTATTTTTCAGCGTCGTAAGGAATTTCGTAGTATGCCTTGCCTG